>CAZZHO010000018.1:13966-22470 GCA_964653795.1 uncultured Roseivirgaceae bacterium
GGCTCTCCCATTCCCATGAAGACTATGTTAGATAGCGCCTGATCATAGTTTTGCTCTGCCTGATTTCTGATGGTTACTACCTGATCATAGATCTCTCCCGGGTCCAGGTTGCGCTCCCTTTTCATATAACCTGTAGCACAGAATTTGCAACTCAGCGAACAGCCTACCTGAGAGGAGACACAAGCGGTCATTCTGTCGTCAGTTGGGATCAGAACTCCTTCTACCAAATGGCCATCGTGAAGTTTGAATGCCGATTTGATGGTGCCATCGTTGGAGGTTTGGGTATTACTAATGGCGATAGCATGAATGGAGAACTCTTTTTTTAGCTCTTCTCTAAACCCTTTTGGTAGGTTAGACATATCCTCAAAGGATACGGCACTTTTGACCCAAAGCCACTCCCAAATCTGCTTTGCTCTGAATTTCTTTTCCCCGCGATCAACTACCCATTGTGTCAGGCTTTCTAATGACACTTTCCGAATATCCCTCATGGCCACAAAGTTACGAAGAAGCCAATGGTTCTTGCTATTTTCGAGCTCTATGCCTGTAATCGATAGGTTTATAAAATTCATTGGCAAAGCGACTTCATGGTTGACACTACTTTTAGTGTTGATCATCGTGCTGGACGTTTCGATGAGGTATCTTTTTTCAAAAACTTCTGCATTTTCCTTTGAGCTGGAGTGGCATCTTTTCGCCTTGATCTTTTTGATTGGAGCGGCTTACACACTCCAGCAAGACAAGCATGTCAGGGTGGATGTATTTTATTCCAGGTTCTCTGAAAAGACCAAAGCCTGGGTTGATATTATTGGGACGTTGTTTTTTCTTCTTCCCTTTTGCCTAATTGCCTCTTTTGAGTCTTTTTCATTTGTATATAATTCCTTCCTTGTAAAGGAGACAAGTCCGGACCCAGGAGGACTTCCAGCCAGGTATCTGATCAAATCTGCCATACCATTTGGGCTCATCCTTTTAGGCTTGCAGGGTGTTTCGGTTTTATTGAAATCCTTCAAAAAAGTACTTAATGCAGGACAATAAGAAAACCCAGGAGAATGGAGCCGCACCACAGTGGCTCCAATCAATACAGCTTAATAGTTGGGAAGCGGAGTTACTTATTTCAGCTCTCGTGCTATATGCGCTTTTTAGGATACCTGAATCACTTGATTATTGGTCGCTAAATACATTTCCAAGAGGGAGTAACCTTCATGGACTGATAAGTGTAGTGCAAAATGCGATTCAGTTGTTGAGTTTAGGTTATATCCTGCATATCCTGGTAAGAGGTGTTTGGGTAGCGACGGTGGGTTTTAGTTATGTGTTTCCGGCTGGAGTCGATACGGAAAGGTTAAAGTTTCGTGGGCGATTCAAAAAGGAGCTTGAATCCAATGGGTCCTTGGTTAGAAATGTCCTGAGACTGGAAGAGCTGTCTTCCATGATCTATGGAATATCTTTTATTCTCTTTGGGACACTATTTGGGTTTGGCGTTTTTCTTTTCTCTTTCATATTTTTTGTAGAGTGGATGAAGCCACTAACTGACGAAAGCTCCAGCTATGTGGCTGTCTTGGGCTTTGTCTCCATTTTTTATTTTCTGGCTGCTTTGTTGGTCTTCATAGACTTTATAACCAACGGACTTTTTCGAAGAAAAGAATGGGCCATTGATTGGTTTTATCCGTTGGCCTTGATTTTCAGAATTATCACATTATCCTTCCTGTATCGAAAGTCAATATTAGTTCTCATCTCCAACTTGAAAGGTTGGCGATCGTATCTGGTGCCTATTTTGATTCTTGGGATGGTAGCGGGCTTTCTTTTTGTGAAAAAGAGAAGCGGACAGAATCAACGATTAGCTCACATAGCTCGTATGTCGGAAACAGCTTATTTCGGCAGCAGCTATGAAAACACCAGACAGGAAGATGACTACCTCGTTGCCACGATTCAATCTGATATTGTTGATCAAAGCTTCTTAAAAGTCTTTCTCAAAGATCTCAAGCTTTTCAACAGTATCAACCCTCATGATCAGGGGATTAAGTCCACATGGTTTGAGCTAAGTCAGCAAGAGCTTAGTAGCAGGCTCAACAAATGGCTGAATGTAAGAATTGATGATGACCTGATCGAAAATATCGAATGGTTTGATTCGCAGCATGTCGACAATTACGAGTTCGGCTTTGTAGCATTTATCGATATATCAAACTTGGAGAGAGGTAATCACAGTCTATCAATAGACTTTGACTTGGACAATATGAAAGAAAGGGCGGCTGAGAAAGTCATAGACGATGGCTATGCGGGCTCTTATCTAACTAACATTTATTTCATCTACGACCCGCAGTGATAGCTTATTTACCCATTATTCTCTTCGTCGCTGTTTTCGTCCTGATACTATTTGGGTACCCTGTTGCTTTTACATTAGGAGGACTGGCAGTCCTCGTAGGGATTTTTGTATTCGATGTAGACTTCTTTTATCTGCTTTCCCTAAGGATATATGGCACGATGCAAAACTTCGTGCTTTTGGCCGTACCTCTATTCGTGTTTATGGGAATGACACTTGAAAAGTCAGGCATTGCTGAAAGGCTATTGCATACCATGAGCATGCTTTTTGGAAGTATAAGAGGAGGTCTTGCATTGGCCGTTGTAATTGTAGGGGCGATGTTGGCTGCTTCTACCGGAATCGTTGGTGCTACTGTGGTAACGATGGGGCTGATTAGTCTGCCCACTATGCTGAAAAATGGCTATGGAGCCTCCTTGAGTACAGGTGTTATTGCCTCTTCTGGCACATTGGGCCAAATCATTCCACCATCTGTCGTATTGGTTTTGCTAGGCAGTGTACTTAGTGTTTCAGTGGGAGACCTCTTTCTTGCTGCCGTGATTCCGGGTTTAGGGCTCGTATTGGTTTATGCCATTTATATTTTGATCTATAGCCGTCTCTATCCGGAACGAGTACCTACCATTCCAAAGGAGGAGCTGGCCAAATTCCGAGCTCAGGGGTTTTCCAAGGAA
This sequence comes from uncultured Roseivirgaceae bacterium, assembly GCA_964653795.1. Lineage (GTDB taxonomy): Bacteria > Bacteroidota > Bacteroidia > Cytophagales > Cyclobacteriaceae > JAWPMT01. The sequence continues at coordinate 16,946 of CAZZHO010000018.1, forward strand.
GTGGTACAGTCGTTCCTGTTCCCTTTTCTACTCATCCTGTTGGTTTTGGGATCTATTTTTTCAGGAGTGGCGTCGCCAACTGAAGCTGCTGGAGTGGGAGCATTTGGTGCTTTACTATTAGCGCTATTTTCAAGAAGACTTGACTTGAAGAAACTGAAGGAGGTAATGATCGAAACAACCACTATTACCTCTATGGTCTTCATGATTTTTGTGGGTGCGACAGCTTTTTCTCTCGTGTTCAGGGGCTTAGAAGGAGAGCGATTCTTACTGAGTCTGGTAGAGCAATCTAACCTGTCACCGACATCCTTTCTCATCTTGGTGATGATAGTTATTTTTATTTCGGGATTCTTTATCGACTTCATCGAAATCGTATTTATCGTGGTGCCGGTAGTAGCTCCTATTTTCGTGAGTTTGGGAGTAGATCTGGTTTGGGTGGGAATATTACTGGCAATTAATCTCCAGACATCCTTCCTTACGCCACCCTTTGGATTTGCACTTTTCTACCTGAAAGGAGTGGCGCCCCCAGAAGTTCAAACAAAAGATCTTTATCGCGGGATCATTCCATTTGTCATCATCCAACTAATATTGCTTTCATTACTTATCATTTTCCCAGAGTCCACAACCTTCTTAATTAACTGATCAAGTTGAAATTTCTCGTTAAAACACTACACAACCTCGAGCCGATTTTGGCTAATGAACTGAAGGAGCTTGGGGCCAAAAATATCCGCAAGATTAAACGTGCGGTTGCTTGCGAGGGAGACCTCAAATTGCTCTATCAGATCAACTATTGTGCTCGAACTGCTTTGAGGGTTCTTGTTCCCATTTACGAATTTCAGGCTAAGGGAGAAAAGGATTTATATGACCAGATCAAAAAGTTTGACTGGTCGGAGTACATGGATGTTCACCAGACTTTTGCCATTAGCAATAGTGTGTTTTCTGATCTTTTTCGGCATTCGAAGTTCGCCACTTTGAAGATGAAGGATGCTATGGCAGACCAATTTAGAGACAAGTACGGAAGACGTCCTTCAGTGGACCCTAAGTCTCCTGAGGTGCAGTTTGACTTACATGGCTGGAAGGACAGATTTACCGTCTCTTTGGATAGTTCTGGCGAACCCCTTAACCAAAGAGGTTATAGAGAACAAGGTCATCAGGCGCCACTCAACGAAGTGCTTGCTGCTGGTATGATTCAGCTGGCGAATTGGGATACGAAAAAGCCGTTATTAGATCCTATGTGTGGAACAGGTACTATTCTGATAGAAGCCGCCATGCTGGCCAATAATATGCCCGCACAATATCTGCGTAAGCAGTTTGGCTTCAGAGGCTGGAAAAACTTTAATCCTATGATTTGGAATAAAGTGAAGATTGAAGCAGATGGTCAAATGAGAAACAAGGCCATTTCAATTTCAGGAGGAGATATTGACCCTAGAGCGGTATCCATAGCCAAAAAATCCCTTAAAAAACTAGGTCTAAAGCAGTCCATTAATATTAGAGAAGTGGCCTTTGAAAATCACAGACCCGGTACACCTGATGGCATGATCATCACCAATCCACCGTATGGAGAAAGGTTAGGGGCTGAAGATGATATCTTGGGCTATTACAAGACCATAAGTGACTTGTTCAAGCAAAACTTTAGCGGTTTTGATGCTTGGGTTTTGAGTTCGAATTTTGAAGCTTTGAAGCATCTGAAGTTAAGCCCATCCCGAAAAATCCCTCTACTCAACGGCAAGCTGGAGTGTAGTTTCCAGGAGTACAAACTGTACCGGGGAGCCAAGCCAGATAGCTAAACTTCCTGATCCATCAAGTTGGTGACTACATAGTACCTTGGGTCGTCGATAGAAGTCTCGATGATACCATCAAACAATGGACTCGCCTTATGCAATAGTGTTTTGCACTCAGGGCTAAGATGGGTAAGTCTTACCTCTTTTCCCAGATCCTGATATTTCTTCACTAAGTTGAAGATGGCTTCTATTCCTGAGTGATCACTAACCCTCGATTCTATGAAGTCTATCTCAATTTTTGATGGATCATTTTGAGCGTCAAATTTTGAGTTGAAATTCTGTACGGATCCAAAAAACAAAGGTCCCCAGATTTCATAGACTTTGATGCCATCTTCTCTCAAGTGCTTTCTTGCCCGGATCATAGTGGCATTTTTCCACGCAAAGACCAAAGCGGACATAATCACGCCTACCAAGACTGCTATAGCCAAATCTTGCCAAACTGTTACAGCCGAAACTGTTACCAATACAATTGCATCAGCAAGTGGTATTTTATTGATGATACGAAAGCTACTCCAGGCAAAGGTGCCTATCACTACCATGAACATTACGCCTATTAGAGCGGCTATAGGGATCTGCTCAATAAGAGGGGCGGCAAAGAGAATAAAGCACAACAAAGCCACTGCTGCGGTGATGCCAGAAAGCCTTCCTCTACCTCCGGAGTTGATGTTGATAATAGATTGGCCAATCATAGCACAACCACCCATTCCGCCGAAAAGACCGTTGATGAAGTTGGCTCCGCCTTGAGCAACACACTCTCTGTTACCACTGCCACGGGTATCGGTCATTTCATCAATCAAGTTGAGGGTCATGAGAGATTCTATAAGTCCCACAGCTGCCAGTAAAAATGCCGTAGATATGATCAGACTCCAGTGTCCGGTGATACTGTCGAAAAGCCCGAAAATTTGAAACTGGAAAGAGGGCAGAGAACCTTCAAGACCCTCTCCGCCTCCGTCACGAATGAAAGACCCCACAGTGCTGACATCTAATCCTCCAAAAATGGTGATACAGGCCACAACGATTATCCCAGTAAGAGCAGCAGGAATTTTTTTGGTCAGTTTCGGTAGGAAGAACATGATGGCCATGGTGAGTGCTACCAGTCCTAGCATGATGAACAACTCTTGCCCCTGTAGCCACTGCATTTCTCCGTTCACATTGGACTTAAATAAGCCTAGCTGAGAAAGGAATATGACGATCGCCAGTCCATTGACGAAACCCATCATCACTGGATGCGGGATGAGTCGAACGAACTTTCCAAGTTTCAGAAAGCCGGCAGATATCTGGATAACTCCTACGATAAGCAAGGTGATGAAAAGCCATTGCAACCCCAAGTTTTCGACTGGGGAAGCCATAGCAGCTCCCACTTCGTTTCCTTTCATGATCAGATGCACCATTACCACTGCCATGGCCCCTGTGGCGCCGGATATCATACCTGGCCGTCCACCAAACATGGAAGTAATGAGCCCCATCATGAACGCACCGTACAGTCCGACCATTGGATCTACCCCGGCAACGAAAGCGAAGGCTACTGCCTCCGGGACCAGCGCCAGAGCAACGGTTAAGCCTGAAAGGAGATCATTTTTAGGGTTAAAAGTGAAATTTCGAAATATTCTTTTCATACCTCGCCTTAAATAAGCGCGCAAAGATAGAATTTTCGGTAACCGAAAGGGAGGTTAGTCAGAAATGTTCTGGTGATAACGTTTGCCCACAACCTCCACTACTTGCTCCTGGGGAAGCGGCAGGCCCCTATTGACGACTTGTCGGCTGCGCCGGTCTGCCGCAATGCCTTGTGCGGAGGGAGGCCCTGGTTAGTAAATGAGTTAAATAGTTATTGGTAAACTAACTTACCTTTTTCGTCATTCCCGCGTATGTGGGAATCTCTTGGTAGTGATGAATTAACGATATGTGATTGTCTTTTTTAGCAAACCCACCAAAAACCAATTAACTATTCATTCCTCTAAGTGAGAAACACTAGTTATCATCCCCCAAGATAGACTGAAGAAAGACCCCCTTTTATCAGCGTCGGGACCTCCCGATTGCTTGCTCCAGGTCTGCAATGATGTCGTCCACATGTTCCAGGCCTACAGAAACGCGAACTAATCCGGGTGTTATACCCACCGACTGACGTTCTTCCTCAGTCAGCTTACTGTGCGTCGTGGAGGTCGGATGCGTACAAATGGTACGGGTGTCACCAAGGTTCGCAGAGAAAGAAATCATCTCCATTGAATCCAAGAATTTTCTGCCTTGCTCGATACCACCCTCCAGTTCGAAGGTGACCATACCACCTCCCAGTTTCATTTGCTTTTTGGCTAGGACCTGTTGAGGATGGCTATCATCAAACGGATATTTCACTTTGCTAACGCCAGAGATATCCTTCAATGCTCCAGCGACTTTTAGCGCATTCTCACAATGGCGATCCATCCTCACCGCAAGTGTCTCCAGGCTCTTGGACAACATCCAACCATGAAAAGGTGACATAGAAGGGCCTGTGTGACGGTTGAAGTATTTGATCTTGGGGAACAACTCCTCCGTAGCCAATACAGCGCCACCGAGCACCCGACCTTGCCCGTCTATAAACTTCGTAGCAGAGTGGGTGACGATATCCACCCCGTACTTAGCAGGCGTTTGCAGGTAAGGTGTTGCGAAGCAGTTGTCGACATTTACAATTAGCCCTTTTGATTTGCCTAGGCTAGCCACGGCCTCTATGTCTATCAAATCAAGACCAGGGTTTGAAGGTGTTTCGAAGAAGAGCATCTTTGTTTCGGGTTTGATGGCTCTTTCCCACTCCTCGATATCAGGTCCTTCTACATAAGTGTGGGTGATACCCCACTTTGGAAATATTTTGGTGAATAGCTGGTGAGTAGATCCGAAAATGGGTCGTGCGGAAACAACGTGATCGCCGCTTTCCAAGAATGCAGCCATACTGCTCCACATGGCCGCCATACCACTGGCCGTGGCCATCCCCATTGGCAGTCCCTCCAGCAGGCATAGTTTATCGATGAACTCATCATTGCTGGGGTTGGAATATCGCGAATAGATATTTCCTTCTATTTCGTCTGCAAATAAGGCGCGCGCTTCCTCCGCACTCTCAAACATGAAGCTAGACGTGGCGTAGATCGGGGCACTATGCTCCTTGTGTCCTGACCTTTCTCCTTGATGCCTTACTGCTATTGTTTCGAACTTTTTTTCGCTCACCTTTGCTTTCTTTAAAAATCCAAATTCAAACTTAGAATAAGTGAAAGAGATCACCGTACAAGAATTAAAGGAACTCCAGGATTCAGGAGCAGATTTTCAGCTAATTGACGTCCGTGAGCAAAATGAATTTGACTTTGCTAACCTCGGTGGCGAATTGATACCCCTGGGCTCTGTGCCTCAGAATGTCGAAAAATTCGATAAGGTAAAGCAGGTGGTAGTCCATTGCCGAAGTGGTAAAAGGAGCGGTGACGCGATCCATTTTTTAGAGCAAAACCATGGCTTTGAAAACCTATACAATCTTAAAGGTGGCATCCTTGCCTGGTCCGCCGAGATAGACCCTTCCGTTCCTAAGTATTGATTTAAGTTACTGGGGCCTTTTCCCCGCTATTCGTTATACCTCGGCCGCGCTATCCTTCGCCAAAGCTGAGCCGGGTGCCACTACTATCGGGAGGCCTCGTACCAAAGATCAAAGCAAAAACCAGATAGCTGCGAAAGCTGTAGAAATCACTAAAATTGTGAGAATGGCTGTTCTTATGTTCTCAGAGCGCTTTTTCT
>CAZZHO010000018.1:22570-39267 GCA_964653795.1 uncultured Roseivirgaceae bacterium
GAAATCACTAAAATTGTGAGAATGGCTGTTCTTATGTTCTCAGAGCGCTTTTTCTCCAAGAATTTATTCCTGAGTATCGTTAGCTCTTCAGTACTGGCTTCTTTGAATTTTAGTGCTGGTGGTTTGATAAAGTTGTTCTCCTTTATCTTTTGAAAAGGAGACTTATTTTGTCTCAGTTTTCTGTTTTGTTCAAAGCTTTTTTGAGCGTCTCTAGCAAATCCGAATCCTGCCATCTATAGTTTTTCACGGATTTTGCAGATACATGGTTTTAATAAGGGCTCCAAAATAGCCCTCTAAGGGCAAAGTGAGTAGCAACATTTTCAGATAAGCATGAATACAGAAGGGTAACACTGTTCTTGCTCATTAGAGCAATTCCTTTTTATGAATCAAGAATGTACTCTCTACTGATTAACTAATAACTAGTTACTTCCTTCAATTTCCTCCGAATAGGGTGCCTATACAGGCCTCAATCAAGCTCTTAAAATTCGGAAGCAAGTCAACTAAGTTCATTATAAAAGACCTTCTCGCTGACATCAGTCCACGTACTTACTCTCTTTTTGAAAGCAGCAAAAGCTTCATACACCTTTTTACTTGGAGCGTCTTTAGCTGTCAAGTCCGCTAATACTTCCTCTGTATTCTGCTTCAGTGCATCCAAAACTGATTTCGGATATGCTTTGATTTGTACATCACTTTCTTCCAATATCTTGGTGAGGTACTCACCATTTTTGGCATCAAATTCCGCCATCATCCACCTGTTGAGCCTTAAACAAGCTGTTTTGAGGATCTCTCTCAAGTCTTCGGGTAGCGCTTCATACTTCGGCTTATTCACCATCATCTCCAATACAGGCCCCGGCTCATGCCATCCAGGATAATAGTAGTACTGAGCTACTTTGTGAAATCCCATCTTATAATCATGATAAGGGCCAATCCATTCGGTTGCATCGATTACACCCCTTTCCAAGTTGGTATATATCTCCCCACCTGGCACTAGTATTGGTGTTCCGCCGGATTTGGCCAACACTTTGCCACCTAACCCAGGTATTCTCATTTTCAGGCCTTTCAGATCCTCAAGACTATTTATTTCCTTATTGAACCATCCGCCCATTTGAACTCCGGTGTTACCACAGAGGATTGGCTGTAGGTTATAAGGAGCATATAGTTCCTCCCAAAGAGCTTGACCGCCTCCAGATAATATCCATGAACCCATTTGCTGGGCGTTCATGCCGAAAGGCACAGCCGCAAAAAATTGTGCTGCAGGCAGCTTGCCAGCCCAGTAATAAGCAGCACCATGATTCATTTCTACGGCTCCGTTACTGACAGCATCAAATCCTTCTAGTGCAGGTATCAACTCTCCACCGCCATAAACGACGATCTCCATTCTCCCGCCGGACATCTTCCTTACCCATTCTGCCATCATCTGGCATCCTTCTCCCACCACTGGAAAGTTAGGGGGCCAGGTGGTGGTCATCTTCCACCTGATCGTTTTGTTGAAGTTGATATTGACATTTTTGGCCTCTTCCTCTTTACCAGGCGCACAGCCAATTCCGACCGCTCCTGCGACCACAGCCGAAGCTGCTTTCTGAACGAATTTTCTTCTGTTGTTTTCCATCATTTAGGTCTGCCTAAGATAGTCTGCTGTGAGAAAGATTACCAAAAGAACTCTAAACTGCCATTTAGTCATTATTAACTGTTTCTAAATTTATAAATGCAGACAAATTGACCGAATCGGCTTTCAAAATTCAATTGGAACGAGGTTTGACCAATGGTTCCTGAACTTGATAAAGACATGAACTTCAATAACTATACAATCAAATCGCAGGAAGCACTACAAAAGGCAACAGAATTGGCTTCCTCGAATGGTCAGCAAGTGATTGAGACAGGGCACTTGTTGGGAGCGATTTTAACTTCTGATGAGAATTTGCTGGGGTTTTTATTGAAAAAGATTGGTGCCAATCCGCAGCAACTGAAAGCACAGGTGGAAGAAATCATCACCAGTTATCCCAAAGTTTCAGGTGGACAACCATATCTAAGCAATGAAGCACATGGTGTCTTACAATCAGCTGAGAAGTTCTTAAAGGAGTTTGGGGATGAATTTGTAGCGGTAGAGCACATACTATTAGCGCTGCAGCAAAGCGGTGACAAAGTAGGTCAACTATTGAAGGATGCAGGATTCGAAAAGAAAACACTGATAGCTGCTATCAAAGAATTGAGAGGAGGCAACAAAGTGACAGATCAAAATGCTGAGTCAAAATACCGATCCTTAGAGAGGTATTCGAAGAATCTTAATGAGCTGGCTAAGAATGGCAAGATCGATCCGGTAATCGGACGAGATGAAGAAATAAGAAGGGTACTTCAGATACTGTCCAGAAGGACGAAGAATAACCCGATTTTGCTAGGTGAACCGGGAGTGGGTAAGACCGCCATTGTAGAAGGCATGGCCCAAAGAATAGTGGATGGAGATGTGCCTGAGAACCTAAAAAGTAAAACCTTAATATCCTTGGATATGGGGCTCCTGGTGGCTGGAGCGAAATACAAAGGGGAGTTTGAAGAAAGACTAAAATCAGTGATCAAGGAAGTCACAGATAGTGATGGAGAGATCATATTATTCATAGATGAGATTCACACGTTGATCGGAGCTGGTTCCGGAGGAGAGGGAGCGATGGATGCTGCCAACTTACTCAAACCCGCTCTGGCACGTGGGGAATTGCATGCTATTGGTGCCACTACTTTGAAGGAGTACCAGAAGTATGTCGAAAAAGACAAAGCGCTTGAAAGAAGATTTCAGGCAGTGACTGTCGATGAGCCGAGTGTTGTCGATGCTATCTCCATATTGAGGGGAATAAAAGACAAGTATGAGGTACATCATGGAGTACAGATAAAGGACGATGCGGTAATTGCCTCTGTCGAGCTTTCGAGTAGGTATATCTCTGATAGATTTTTGCCAGACAAGGCCATTGACTTGATGGATGAGGCCGCTTCTAAACTCCGAATTGAGATAGACTCTCTTCCGGAGGAGTTGGATGAGCTCAATCGCAAAATCATGCAATTGGAAATCGAAAGAGAGGCAATAAGAAGAGAAAAAGACAAAGTCAAAGAGGCTGAACTTTCTAAGGAAATAGCCAATCTGGAATCATCCCGAAATGAGCTAAAAGCGCAGTGGGAAAATGAGAAAGGAGTCATCCAAGGGATTCGTCAGCAAACAGAGTTGATAGATGCGCTGAAGACTGAAGCTGAGCAACTGGAGAGATCAGGGGACTTAGGAAAAGTGGCCGAAATCAGGTACAGCAAAATCGTAGAGGCAGAGCAAAAGCTTGAGGAGTTCAAACTGCAGCTGGACCAGATGCAGGATTCCAGCTCTTTGCTAAAGGAAGAGGTGGAGTCAGAAGATATAGCGGAGGTTGTAGCTAAGTGGACTGGCATTCCTGTAACCAAGATGTTGCAAAGCGACAGGGAAAAGCTGCTTCATCTAGAAGATGAGTTGGGTAGAAGAGTAGCAGGTCAAAAAGAGGCCATTGCTGCTGTTTCGGATGCGGTGAGAAGGAGTAGAGCTGGTCTGCATGACCCGAAGAGGCCTATCGGATCTTTTATATTCTTAGGGACGACAGGGGTTGGAAAGACAGAGCTGGCAAAGGCATTGGCCGAGTACCTCTTCAACGATGAAAATTCCATGGTGCGCATCGATATGTCGGAGTACCAGGAGCGACATGCTGTTAGCAGATTGATTGGAGCGCCTCCGGGATATGTCGGATACGATGAAGGTGGGCAACTCACGGAGGCAGTGAGAAGAAAGCCCTATAGTGTGATCCTCCTGGATGAGATTGAGAAGGCACACCCTGACGTTTTCAACATTCTACTCCAGGTATTGGATGATGGCAGGCTCACTGATAATAAAGGTCGAGTTGCCAACTTTAAGAATACCATTATTGTGATGACCACCAATATTGGGGCGCACTTGATCCAGGAGAATTTCGCTAAGATCGAAGGCTGGAATGAGGATGAAATTGTTGATCAGACTCGTGATCAGGTCTATGAGCTGTTGAAGCAGTCGGTAAGGCCGGAATTTCTGAATAGAGTTGATGAGACTCTGATGTTCCGGCCGCTTGGTAAAGATGACCTACAAAAGATTGTTGGAATTCAGTTCAAATTGATTCAGCAACGGCTACAGGAGAATGGAATTAAGGTAGAAGCCGACGAGAAAGTGTTGGGCTATTTGGCTGAAATGGGCTTTGACCCACAATTTGGAGCAAGACCTTTGAAGAGAGTTCTACAGAAGCAAATTCTCAATGAGCTTTCCAAGGATATATTGGCTGGAAATATCGATAAGGATTCGGTAATTGGCATCACATTAGGAAATGACAACAGTATCGAGTTTCTGAATTTGGATAAAGTTGAAATCAACTAGAATTTATGTTTGTAGCTCCTTGCTTTAAGCTGGTTTGGGAGCTATCTTGCTAAGTATCACAATTGCAGAATTCCAAGATGACGATAGAAGAAGTACAGTCAGAAATTGAAAGCTTAGAGGCCCAATTAACTGGTGACATGTTTCAGGATATGGAGATCAGAGATAAGATTCACAACCTGAAGATGAAATTAAACGGTACCAAGCCCATCAACTCAGAAATCGAGTGTGTGGGATGCGGTAGCTAAGTATGTCCATTGGACATCAACGAAAAGCACTAAAGCTCCAGAAATGGAGCTTTTTTTATTGAATAAACCTGTTAAAAATCATTAAAGAATTCACCACTCAAATAAAGCCTTTTACTCTTTTTACAATCACGCCTATTTTTGCGGTCTTCTGAATAAATCGGAAAAAGACTTAAAATGGAGAATACTGTAAACCAGGATTTAAAGCAAGAGCATCAGCGTAAGATCAAACAAGTTACCGAGGAGGTAGGAAAAGTAGTAGTTGGCCAACAGTACATGGTCAATCGACTGATGATTGGGCTTTTCACACAAGGCCACATATTATTGGAGGGTGTTCCTGGTCTGGCTAAGACCCTTACGGTAAACTCCCTGGCCAATGTCCTTCATCTCGATTTTAAGAGAATCCAATTTACACCGGACCTTTTACCTGCTGATCTTATTGGTACAATGATTTATAATCAGCAAAAAGCTGAGTTCGAAGTAAAAAAAGGTCCAATCTTCGCTAACATGATTTTGGCGGATGAGGTCAACCGATCTCCTGCTAAAGTTCAATCTGCTTTGCTGGAGTCTATGCAGGAGAAGCAAGTCACAATTGGGGAGACTTCTTTCGAGTTGGACAGACCTTTCCTTGTGATGGCCACTCAGAACCCGGTGGATCAGGAAGGAACCTATCCGTTACCGGAAGCGCAGGTGGATAGATTCATGTTGAAGGTGCACGTTGATTATCCAAGCAAAGAAGATGAGCTGGAAGTGATGCGGCGTATGTCTAATATGAGATTTGATTCCAGCCTGGAGACCATACTTACTAAAGAAGACATCTTTTCCATCAGGGAAGAGATCAATCAAGTGACAATCTCAGAATCTCTTGAGAGGTATATTATCGAATTGGTCTTTGCCACAAGAGATCCTAAGAACTATGGTCTTAGTGATCTGGCGCATTATATCGAATTTGGTGCCTCTCCAAGGGCGTCTATTAATCTAAACCTGGCTGCAAAGGCGGTAGCATTCTTTGATGAACGTGATTATGTGCTTCCTGAAGATATCAAGGAAGTAGCCAGAGACGTTATGAACCATCGAATTTTGCTGAACTACGAAGCTGAAGCGGATAGTGTGACCACAACAGACATCATTGAAAAGCTGTTGGAAAAGGTCCGCATTTCAGGATAACATTTTCATAACAATCCCAACATTAAGGTAAATTTTATCATATTATCTTAATGATATCGTAAACTTTCAAACTCCCACGAGTTAACACTAGAAAGTCAATTTTGTGCCCGACTTAGATGTTGAAAACTAAAATTGACTATGAAAAAATTATTATCTCTTTTGGCTTTTGCCGGAATGCTTTTCGTCGTTTCTTGTAGCGATGATGACGAGCCTACTACTGTTACTGAAACTGTTACCGAGACTATCAATGAACTAGAAGATGGTGTTGGTGTATTTGTTGAGAGCAACATCACTGCTGACGTTACTTGGTCTTCTGATTCAGTATACGTTTTGGCTGGTAGAATAGCTGTTGAATCTGGAGCTACTTTGACTATCGAGGCTGGAACCATCATTAAAGGCGAAGCTGGTACTGGTGCTAATGCTACTGCATTGATCGTTGCGCAAGGCGGTACTTTGAACGCTGCAGGAACTGCTTCTGCTCCTATCATCATGACTTCTATCGCTGATGAAATCAGACCTGGTTCTGTAGATAGCCCTAACCTTTCTGATGACGTAGATGGTCTTTGGGGTGGATTGATCGTTCTTGGAAACGCTAGAATCTCTATCGACGGTGACGGTACTTCTACAAACATTGAAGGTATTCCTTCTACTGACTCTAACGGTCTTTATGGTGGAACTGCTGACGATGATAACTCTGGAACTATCCAATATGTGTCTATCAGACATGGTGGATCTAACATCGGTGAAGGAAACGAAATTAACGGTATCACTTTTGGTGGTGTTGGTTCTGGAACTACTGTAGATCACGTTGAGGTTATCGCTAACCAGGATGATGGAATCGAGTGGTTCGGTGGAACGGTGAGTGTTTCTCACGCACTTGTATGGAACAACGGTGACGATGCAATCGATACTGACCAAGCTTGGGCTGGAACACTTGACAACTTCATCATCATTAACCCTGGTGACAAAGGATTCGAGCTTGATGGACCTGAAGGTACTTACGAAGGTGCTGGACACACTATCATGAATGGTCATGTATTCATGCAAGATGCTTCTGGTGGATACGATGATGATAGCGGAACTGATGCAATCGTAATGAACGTATACTTCACTGATTTCACTGAAGACACTGGTACTTCAAACGATTACAATGTCAACGGAACTTTCGTTGCTTCTAGCCTCGAAATGGATGCTACTGATGCTGATGGCAATGCTATCACAGTAGCTCAGTATTTCGCTGACATGGACGGTCTAGGTGTAATGACTACTGTTACTACTAACACTGTTGGTGCTACTCCTTCTGAATTCACAGGATGGACTTTCGCTGACGCTAGAGGAGCTGGCCCTTTTTAATAGGCCCTTCCAAAATATCAATGGAGCTCGATGCTGATTCATCGGGCTCTTTTTGTATACCAACCAAATTTCCCAGAGCATGAGGTTTTTAACTAGCATAACATTTTTATTACTCGTTGGAGTTGCATTTGCACAAAATGGAACAATACGAGGCACTGTAATTGAAGAGGCCACGGGCGAACCCATGTTCGGGGTGACGGTAGTCATCAAGGGAACTACCAATGGAGCCACTACAGATTTTGATGGTAAGTTTAGCATCAGCGCCGCACCTGGCACTTATGACCTGCAAGCATCTTTCATCTCTTATCAATCTGTCACTGTTAGTGACTTAGTAGTAGAAGCCGGAGAAGTGTCCTTAATCGATCAACTATGGATGAAGGAGGATGTAGAGTTACTCGAGGAAGTAGTGGTAACTGCAGAGGTGATAAAGACAACTGAGGCTGCTTTATTGACGGTAAAGAGAAAATCAGCCAGCCTTATTGATGGTATCTCAGCCACAAGCTTCCGAAAAATTGGAGATAGCGATGCTGCTTCAGCAGCTAAAAGAATTACTGGTGTATCAATTGAAGGAGGTAAGTACGTCTATGTACGTGGCCTTGGTGATCGATATACCAAAACCCTTCTAAATGGAATGGACATCCCCGGTCTTGATCCGGATAGGAACACCCTGCAAATGGACATATTTCCTACTAACGTCTTGTCTAACATTGTTGTATCAAAAACATTTACAGCTGATCTACCAGCTGACTTCACTGGTGGATTAGTCAATATTGAAACCCAAGATGTACCGGATCTTAAGACGACAACAGCTCAGGTCGGAATCTCCTTCAACCCTAGAATGCACTTCAATAGTGACTACATCACATATGAAGGTGGTGGTACAGATTGGTTAGGTTATGATGACGGTACAAGAGAACTACATATTGGTGACAATAACCTTTTTGGTGCCGTAGATATTCAAACTGCAAATGCTTCTCAGCTATCAACCATAGAAGGACAACAAGCTGGATTCGATAAGAATTTGGCTGTTATGAGGGAATCTAGTTTCATGAATTTTAACTTAGGATTTGCGCATGGCGATCAAAAGGATCTTAGTATCGGAAAGCTTGGTTACAACTTTGCCCTCACTTATTCCAACACCACTGAATACTATGATGATGTACTGTTTACGCAATATCTGGTACGACCTGCAAGAGAGGAGTTGGCATTAGCCAGAAGACAAGATGGGGAGTATGGCTTGAACAACGTCCTTGTAGGGGGTATGCTTGGTTTAGCTCTCAAAAGAGAGAAATCAAAATATAGGTTCAACGTGTTGAGGCTACAGAATGGTGAATCGAAAGCAGGTAACTTCGACGCTCTTGTTACAGAGGAGATCGGAACTGATTTAGTAGGGGCTCAAAACAATCTGGAGTATTCAGAAAAGGCCTTGACTAACTTCCTTCTTTCTGGAGAATATTTTTTAGATACATGGAATCTGTCATGGAAAGTTTCCCCTACTATCTCTTCTATCGAAGACCCTGATATCAGGTTCACTCGATACGAGGTTCTGCAGGATGCGAATGGAAATGATGTCGGGTTTGATATTGGAACAGGGAACTCGGGAGTTCCTGTGAGAATATGGAGGGATTTAGATGAGACAAACGTTTCGAGTAGGTTGGATGCATCCAACGAATACACAATCGCAGGAAGAGACGCTAAGATAAAATTTGGAGTTGGTGCCACACTGAAGCAAAGAGATTTTATCATCCGAGAATGGAATTTGGCAGTAGACCAAAATAATTTTGATGGCTCTTACAACGAGTTAATAGCTGCGAATAATCTATTCCCAAGTGAAGACGGGAACACTTATTTTCCTCAGTACTTGGTTAGCAATGTCAACGCATTCGATGCAAGCACTAGTAACTATTCCTTTTATGGATCTAATGAGTTCAATCCCTTCGAAAAACTCAAAACCATTATTGGTCTTAGAGGAGAAATATATCAGCAGCAATACTCAGGTGAGAACCAGTCTGGTTTAACACTAGAAGATGAGACAGTGATTGATGAGTTTAACCTATTCCCTTCCACGAACTTCATTTTTGCCCTTGCCGAAAACCAAAATATTCGATTTGCTTATAATAGAACAATAGCCCGGTATTCTTTCAGGGAGGCATCTTTCATTGAGTACTTTGATCCATTGAATGGAAGAACCTTCTTAGGAGCTTTGAGCCCAATTGAAGATCCGGAAAACCCAGGTCAACTGCTTTGGGATGGAAATATAGAGTCAACGCTGATAGACAACTTTGATTTGAGATGGGAGCTATTTGGAAAAAGAGCCCAAACACTTTCGGTCTCTGTTTTTTATAAGTCATTTAATAATCCCATTGAAGTCGTTCAGATACCCTCTGCTAGTAACAACTTCCAACCTCAAAACGTGGGAGATGCGACCGTATTTGGAGCTGAGTTAGAGTTTCGTCAGAGCTTAGGCTCAGTGGGATCAGGACTTGAGAATATTTTTGTAAATGGTAACGCTACTTTTTCAGTCTCCGAAATCACCATGACTGAGGGTGAATTCCAATCAAGACAAAGAGTTGCCAGAACAAATGAAACTGTCGATAGAGAAAGAGAGCTCCAAGGTCAATCGCCTTACATTATAAATGGTGGATTATCCTATGATGGAACAGGAATCAATGGTTTCGAAATAGGTCTTTATTATAATGTGCAGGGACCAACTTTGACTTACACAGGTGGGGTAAGAGCCGCTCCAGATGTATTCAGTATTCCATTTCATAGCCTGAACTTCAGCGCTATTAGGACATTTGGGGAGGATGAGAAAATGAGATTAACATTCAGAGCAAATAATCTTCTCAATGATGTAAGAGAGTGGGAGTACCAATCTTTCGGAGTTGATGATGTACTCTTTGAAAGGAGATCTCCGGGAACCCAATTGAGCTTAGGTTTTAGTTACGCATTTTAAGTAGTGAAGAGATAAGAAATAGAAAGGGGCTTTGAGCCCCTTTTTTTATTCCTTCCAAAGACTAGGACATTCGTCTTGTCCCGCTGGGCCTCTCGATGACCAAAGTTCCAATTCTTTGATTCTCTCCTTGGTAAAACGTGTCATTTCCTTGCATTTACAAGGGTTGAAGACCTCTTTACCATATTCCTTTCGGTAGTGACGGGACCAGTCTTCCGGATAGACCGATTTCAGGTGATGATCACGATAATTGATCCAGTATACCTGCTCCATATTGAAGTTGCTCAAAAACTTCTTGTTGCTTTTGTATTTGGTTCTGATTGCCTTGATCATGTCCAGCATCTCCCGATCAATGGCGTCAAATTCACTGCATGGATCTGGGTGCTCACTTTTACCACAACTCAAGGCCGAAATGAGTATAAAACCGAAGACAATTTTCTTCATGAGTATCAATTGTTTGAAGGCATGAAGTTACTCATACGTTCAATTTTAAAGGGTACATTTTCAGGACGGAATTGCTCCCCGAAACAAGTTTTTTGGAGATTATCTGGCGAGAACGCTTTTGATTTTTTCTTGCAAAGCGAATACTTCTTTTTGATAGCTAGAAATGGCCAGGAGTTCGTCTTCTCCAGCCAGGCCCATTTGGCGTTTAGACTGATATTTCTCTCCTTCCGTCAAGATACTGGCTTCCAAAATTTTGATCTCATCCTGGATCATTTCCTGATAGTAGAACTTCTTGAAATCAAGTAGTAACCTGCTTACCTGACCATCAAATTTCGATCTTTCTTCGCTTGAAAGTTCGTCTGACATTGCCATTGTAAAGGTTGAGTTTCTCCCTGCCGGAAGTATTTGAGCATAGAGTTTAAGATCGGTGTTCACTTCTCTGTTCAATTCTTCTGCGATGATGATTTGGAAATGCGTTCTCTCATTCGTCAACTTGGCAAATGTTCTGGCATATTTCCACAAGGCCTTTTCTATTTTTTGTTGAGGATTTGGAAAAGTTGAGGCAAACCCCGACAAAGATTTCCCATCAAGCTCCACATTGGAAGGTATAACCTCAAGATCAAATTCCTGGGCACTAGCAAAACAAATGACGGAAGAAGTAAACAAAAGGACCACAAATCGAGTCATGCTCATGGCAGTTAAGTTCAGAATAATATGTCTACAAAAGTATTGATTTCAGGAGGCAGTGGCCTAATCGGATCTCATCTCACCAATCTACTCACAAACTCCGGTTATGAGGTTAGGCACTTGAGTCGTTCCGTATCTGGGTCTGAGTCAGTAAAGACCTACAAATGGGATATTAGGAAAATGGAGGTGGACCCTGCTGCTTTAGACGTTGACTATATCATTCACCTGGCGGGCGCTGGTGTGGCTGACCGCAAGTGGACTGAATCAAGAAAGAAAGAAATTCTTGATAGTCGGGTTAATTCCACACAGCTTCTTTTTGAAAATATCAAGGAGAATAAGATTGATCTAAAAGGATTTATTTCGGCCTCAGCTATTGGTATTTATGGATTAGATACTGGCCGGAAGTTAGTGGATGAAGACTCACCGCAAGCAACTGATTTCCTTGCGCAAGTAGTGAAGGAATGGGAACAAGAGGTCGATAGGTTTTCAGAGATTGACATTCCAGTTTCTAAAATCCGAATAGGAGTCGTATTGGCCAATGAAGGTGGTGCGTTGCCTAAGATGAAAAAGCCCATTGAATTTGGTGTGGGAGCGCCATTGGGTAGCGGAGAGCAATACATGAGTTGGATTCATTTTCAAGACCTGTGTAAGATTTTTCAGTGGGTGCTTTCTGAGGGCAAATGGGAGGTGTTCAATGCAGTAGCACCTAATCCAGTTACAAATAAAGAATTGACGAAGGCGATTGCGAAAGTGCTGAAAAAGCCACTTTTCCTTCCAAATGTGTCATCTTTTGTGCTGAAGGGGATGTTGGGCGAAATGGCGGGAATTGTTTTAGGTGGGAACAATGTTTCTTCTAATAAACTTGTTGATTCAGGATTTAATTTTGAATTTCAAGATTTGGAGTCTGCACTCCGAGATTTATTGAAGTAGATGGAAAAAGACGATCTGGAAACCAAACAAGAGGCCCTAACCAAAGAGGCCTTTGAAGACAAAGACTGGGCTGAGATAAAGAGCTCAAATTCCTGGGTAATATTTAAGGTGATGGCCGAATTCGTAGATGGATTCGAGAAACTGGCCAAAATTGGACCTTGTGTTTCCATATTTGGATCAGCAAGAACAAAGTCTGATCACCCTCACTATAAAATGGCCGAGGAAGTGGCTGCAAAACTAGTCCAAAATGGGTATGGTGTCATTACTGGTGGTGGTCCTGGTATTATGGAAGCTGGTAACAAAGGTGCTCATAGCCAATCCGGTAAATCGGTAGGTCTGAATATTGAGCTTCCTTTCGAGCAATTCGACAATGTCTACATCGATCGAGATAAACTCATCAACTTTGACTACTTCTTTGTCCGCAAAGTAATGTTTGTAAAGTATTCTCAGGGTTTCATAGTAATGCCTGGGGGATTGGGGACACTGGATGAAATGTTTGAGGCCCTTACGCTGATACAAACCAAAAAAATAGGTCGATTTCCTATCGTTCTGGTCGGTAAATCTTACTGGGAGGGACTGGTCGAATGGATTAAGAAAACATTGCTTGCCGAATACAAGTACATCAATGAAACTGATCTTGATTTGTTTAGTATTGTTGATACTGCAGATGAAGCAGTCGCGGTGATCAATGAGTTTTACAGTAAGTACAGTTTAGCTCCCAACTTTTAAGAATTTTCAATTTGCATTTTAGGGCTCCTGCTGGGAGTGAGATTTAATTTATGGCCAAGGAAAAGGAAGCTGTGGTGGAAATGGAAGAGGTGATTGAGATCATTGGTGCCAGAGAGCATAATCTCAAAAACATCGATTTGACGATTCCTAGAAATAAACTGATAGTCATTACCGGGATCAGTGGAAGTGGCAAATCGAGCTTAGCTTTTGATACCATCTATGCCGAGGGTCAGCGGAGATACATGGAGAGCTTTTCTGCCTATGCGAGATCATTTCTTGGAGATATGGAGAGGCCGGATGTAGACAAGATCAATGGCCTTAGTCCTGTCATTAGTATTGAGCAAAAGACTACTTCGAGAAACCCAAGGTCAACTGTTGGGACGGTCACTGAGATATACGATTTCTTAAGACTTCTTTTCGCCAGGGCAGGTATTGCTTATTCCTACATCAGTGGCAAGGCCATGGTGAAACAAACCGAAGGTCAGATACTTGATTACATTTTTGATAATCTCGATGGAGCGAAATTGACCCTCTTAGCGCCAGTCGTCAAGGGGCGAAAAGGTCACTACAGAGAGCTGTTTCAGCAAATCCGAAAAATGGGTTTTGGCAAGGTGCGTGTCGATGGTGAATTGCAAGACCTGGTCCCCAAAATGCAAGTTGATCGTTACAAGACACACGATATAGAGATTGTAATTGATAGGATCATTGTCAAAAAGACTGATAGAAAAAGAATTTCCGAGTCCATCTCCACTTCTTTGAAACATGGCAATGGGGTAATGATGACGTTAGATGCGGAAAATCAGGTCGCACACTTCAGTAAAAATCTAATGGACCCTGAAACGGGATTAGCTTATGATGATCCAGCACCCAATACATTTTCTTTCAATTCTCCGTATGGAGCATGTCCTGAGTGCAATGGTTTAGGCCAGATAGAAGAGATTTCTAAATCGGCTGTCATTCCCGATCCCAATTTAAGTATCAGTAGAGGTGGAATTGCACCATTGGGTGAATACAGGGACATTTGGATTTTCAAGAAGATCGAAGCTATCCTCAAGAGGAATAAAGCCAACCTCTCAACTCCTATTAAGAACATCCCTGACGAGGTGATAAAAGTGCTGCTCTACGGAGATGATGTGCCAGTAGCTGTGAGTTCTGTGAAGTATCCGGGTACGGATTGGGAAACAAAGTTTGAAGGGATCATCAGCTTTTTGGAGAAGCAAAAGGATTATGGGACAGAGAAAACGCAACAGTGGATTCAGGACTTTACTGAGACACGTGTCTGCCCTTCTTGTAATGGTTACAGGTTGAAAAAAGAGTCGCTGCAGTTTAGGATAGCAGATAAGCACATAGGTGAGTTAGCAGAGAAAAATATAGCTGAGCTAGGAGAGTGGTTTGTGGATATTGAGGCAAGGCTCAATGACCGGCAGAATGTAATAGCCACCGAGATCCTGAAGGAAATAAGGAAGAGGATAGGATTCTTATTGGATGTCGGTCTCGACTATCTGACGCTTAATAGAGCACTAAAGACCTTATCGGGGGGAGAAGCTCAAAGGATCAGGCTGGCGACTCAGATAGGAACACAGCTTGTCAATGTTCTTTACATCCTGGATGAACCCAGTATAGGCCTCCATCAACGGGATAATGTGAAGTTGATAAAAGCTTTAAAGGATCTAAGGGAACTTGGGAATACAGTCATTGTCGTAGAGCACGATAAAGACATGATGCTGGAATCAGATTTCGTAGTGGATATCGGACCTGGAGCTGGATATCATGGTGGTCACATAGTAGCAAAAGGGAAGCCGGCAGAAATTCTTTCATCCAACACCTTGACCTCTCAATACCTCAATAATGAGAAGCGCATCGAAGTACCTGAAGAGCGGAGAGAGGGAATTGATAAGAAAATCGAGCTGAAGGGAGCTACAGGGAACAATCTTAAATCAGTTGATTTGAAGTTGCCTTTGGGCAAGATGATTTGTATCACTGGAGTGTCTGGTAGCGGTAAATCCACCTTGGTACATGACACCCTTTACCCAGCATTAAAGAAGTATCTCTATAAGTCCCGAAAAGAACCTTTACCCTATAAAAAGATCACAGGGATTGAAGAAATAGATAAGGTAATAGAGGTCGATCAGTCGCCTATTGGGAGAACGCCAAGGTCTAACCCAGCAACTTATACTGGCGTATTCTCGGATATTAGACTATTATTCTCAGAATTACCTGAAGCTAAAATCAGAGGCTATAAGCCGGGCAGATTCTCCTTCAATGTAAAGGGCGGTCGTTGTGAGACTTGTCAGGGTGGAGGAATGAGACTGATTGAGATGGACTTTTTACCGGATGTTCATGTACCATGCGAAACTTGTAAGGGCAAGAGGTACAACCGAGAAACTTTAGAAGTCAGATTCAAAGGAAAATCTATCTCTGATGTGCTGGATATGACAGTAGAGCAAGCGGTTGATTTTTTTGAGCACCTACCTAAGATTGTCCGTAAAATTCAAACACTAAGAGACGTAGGTCTGGGATATATCTCATTAGGTCAGCATGCTACTACCCTTTCTGGAGGAGAAGCACAACGCGTGAAGCTAGCCACGGAACTGTCGAAAAAGGATACTGGAAAGACCTTCTACATTCTGGATGAACCCACAACCGGTCTCCATTTTCAGGATATCCAACATCTATTGGATGTACTGAACAAGCTAGTTGACAAGGGCAACACCGTACTGATCATTGAGCATAATATGGATGTGATTAAAGTCAGCGACCACATCATCGACTTAGGCCCAGAGGGTGGCTCGGGGGGTGGTGAGATACTGGTCCAGGGTACGCCCGAGAAAGTAGCTAAAGAGAAGAGAAGCTATACCGGCAAGTTTTTAAAAGCGGAACTAGCGTAAGTCCTCTCATCAAAATATTACTTTTTGATTTACCTCAAGTCTTTACTTTTAAAAAGTGAAGAAGCAAAACCTTTATTGGTTATGTCAGATTTTGGCTTGGTCCCTGTATGGGATTCTGGAGATTATCCTATACTCTTCTGCCAATACACTCGACGCGTCAAAGATTGTCGGGGAATTCTTTATCGTAGGTTTTTACATTATTTCCACGCATGCTCTAAGAGAGATAATAATCCGGGCAAGGGTTATCCAGTTTCGCTGGTTCCAGGTTCTGCCAAGGGTTTTCCTTCTTATTCTACTTTTTGCGTTTGCCAACTACTTCTTCCTGCTGGGGGTGTCTTATTTGACCGATACGCTGGACTTTAATCGTGATTTGAGTCTAGTTTCATTGATCGTGAATGTGGTCATTTCTATGATCTTGTACTTCATATGGACGTTGGCCTATATGTCGTTTTTGTACATCGAGAGATTCAACAAATCCTTACAACATCAAGCCATCGCTCGAGAAGTGGAACTTAGCAACCTAAAGTCGCAGCTCAATCCACATTTCATTTTCAATGCATTGAATAGTATACGGGCACTGGTTGACGAGAACCCAAGAAGATCGAAAGATGCCATTACGCAACTCTCCAACATTTTAAGAAACTCTTTGAGATCAGATAGCCACAAGTTGATTCCATTTGATCAGGAAATGACCACAGTCAATGATTACCTTTCTCTGGAGTCCATCAGATACGAGGAAAGATTGAAAACTAAGTACAACATTCATCCTGATTCGAACCGTTTCCAGATTCCGCCGTTAATGATCCAGACATTAGTGGAAAATGGGATCAAACATGGCATAGCGTCCTTGAAAGAAGGAGGTACCATCTCTATAACGACTGATGTAGTTGAGAACACATTGA
>CAZZHO010000019.1:0-13413 GCA_964653795.1 uncultured Roseivirgaceae bacterium
TCAGATTGGCTATAGGCGGATGCGACGGTCATGGCGTAAGCGTAATAACCTCTATAAAGAGCTTCCTGCGAAGCTCTTTTACCTTTGATACATCCGGAAATAACCGATTCGATATCCTTGACCACTGACTACAGACTAGTAACAGTGTCGAAATTAAAAGATTGCGTTGATGTGTAGGAAACATAATTCTATTTATTGTAGAAAGGGATCGGACCACCTTTCATCTGTGTATACATTATTGCCACTCAAAGTCTTAATAAAGGCCACTATAGCATTCACTTCTTGATCAGATAAATTGAGGTTTTGGCCGTTGTTATTGTCTCCTCTACCACCAGCCAATCTCCTATCCAGGTTATCATTGTCAGGATCTACCTCGATACTGTTGTAATGCGCCACTACTTCTTCCATGGAAGCAAAACTTCCATCATGCATTAATGGACCGTTTAAGTTGCCTGAAGCATCAAATATGTCTCGTAATGTAGGTGCCCTTGTAATATCTGTGTCAATGGCATTCTCATCTCCAAATACTGTCGTCACGCCATTGTTATCAGAATCATCATCAATATCAAATTCGGGCGAGCGATGGCATCTGTTGCATCCTGCTCTACCAAGAAAAAGCGCCTTACCCAGGTTCTCAATTTGCTCGAAATTGGGAAAGTCCTCATCATCATCTCCAACCGTAGCTAACCCTTCATCGAATTTCGAATCAAAGGATTGAATACTTCTTACAAACTGCGCTAGCGCCAACTGCATCCTTTCCTCCGTGATGGTTGCGTCACCGAAAGCGTAAGTAAAAAGTTCTCCCATGTATTCAAGTTCCTCCAACTTGATAATCAAATCATTGATATCGGGATCCCCTTCCTGACCACTAAATCCCATTTCAATATGATCTTGAATAGGCATAGTAGTTTGCTCCTCAAGGGTAGTTGCTCTTTCATCCCAAAAGAATCTCTCCTCATCCGCAAATCGAGCATTTATTAGCCTCATGGAGTGCCTCCCGGTTACTCCGGCGACACCAGTACTCACTTGTGCATCATCTCCAAATGCTAAAGATTGCTGGTGACAAGACGCACAAGCAATTGTATTATCAAGGGATAGATTCTTATCATAGAAAAGAACTCTGCCTAGGGTTGCAACTTCATTCGTTATATCATTTCCCGCTGTATTGTCATCATCGATATATGTGGGGAACCCTTGATTTTCATAATTCAGAGGGTCATCCAAACTCAGATTGTCTCCAAATATGTCGGTAACACTTCCATCGGGGGCATTATCTGAAACATTTGCGACATCCTGGTCATTGTCGCTTTGGCCAACCACTTCTTCGCTTTCTCCATTATCACAGCCTATCAGTACGATGGCTCCTAGCAATAGAATTGATAATGTCTTAAAAACTTTTCCTCCTGTCATCATAGTATTTGAACTTAATCAAACGCCTTACGGAGGATATATCTAAAATGGTTGCGTCGGCAATTAAATTATTGTCGGCTTTTCAAAACCGAGATGAGATAGTTAGGATCTATGGTTACATCACCTTCGGCAATTTCCAAACTGGCCCATTCTGCGTATGGAGTGATTCTTTGTTTAGCATCTCCGATCTCGATTACCAAAGGCATGTCGAACTCAGGAATCGCATTGATCCAACGATAGTACATTTTCTCTTCTTTGAAATAATACTCAAATGTGGGAATCCTTACGTCTCTCAAGTATTGATCAAAGAAGGCGG
This sequence comes from uncultured Roseivirgaceae bacterium, assembly GCA_964653795.1. GTDB lineage: Bacteria > Bacteroidota > Bacteroidia > Cytophagales > Cyclobacteriaceae > JAWPMT01. The sequence continues at coordinate 1,727 of CAZZHO010000019.1, forward strand.
TTAAATCCATTTTTAGGAAAGAAGCGATGTAGGCCTCCACCTCTTTGGAATCGGTAGTCTTATGATAGAACTTCTCACCTAAAGATCTAAGAAGATTCCGCCAATGCTCATCATCATTCAAGACAGTCCTCAAGGTATTGAGCATATTGCCTCCTTTGTAATAAACATCTATGGGATAACCTTCATCATTGACGCCATAAGTCCCAATCATAGGTTTCTGATGCTCAATATTGGCACGTGTGCCTCGGACATACTCCTGTCCCGCTTCTTTACCATAGAAATACTCTACAAAAAGGCTTTCGGAGTAGTTAGTAAAGCTTTCATGCAACCACATGTCAGCAATGTCTTTATGGGTTAAGTTGTTGGCAAACCACTCGTGTCCGGATTCATGGATGATAATAAAGTCAAATTTCAGGCCCCATCCGGTACCGCTCAGGTCTGTCCCCCTGTAACCATTCTCAAAGCCATTTCCATAGGTAATAGAGCTTTGATGCTCCATTCCAAGATAAGGCGCTTGCACCAACTGATAACCATCCTCATAAAAGGGATATGGTCCAAACCAATGCTCTAGAGCCTCCAACATTCTCCTTACATCATTGGGCCACTGCTTTTTGGCTTTACCTTGGTCTTGCTTTAGTGCCCAGTAAGTAATATCCAACTCTCCTTTTTCTCCCTGGTACTTTTCTTTCCAGGAGGTGTAATCTCCCACATTAAGACTTACACCGTAGTTATTGATAGGATTAGCCACAAACCAATTAAAAGTTCTGGTCCTTTTTGACTTATTCTCTACAACACTCCTTAATCTTCCGTTGCTGACGTTCGATAACTTCGATGGCACTTCCACACTGATGGCCATGCTATCCACCTCGTCATACATGTGATCCTTACAAGGCCACCATACACTGGCTCCAAGGCCCTGACAGCTAGTAGCGACGAAGTGATTGCCTCGGTCGTCCTTTTTCCAACTCAGGCCACCATCCCATGGAGCTCTTATTGCTTCTCTGGGTTGACCAGAAAAAGTGACTTCTAATTTTTGTAAAGAGCCTTGTTCTTGTTTTTTGCGAAGCTGAATAAAGAACGCATTCCCATCCCTCCTGAATTCCAACTCCTCACCGTCCTGTTTGACCAGATCAATAACCATCGGTTCTTGTAAGTCAATTTGCAAGAGCTCACCGGATGTTAAGACACGATAATGAATTTCGTTAGTACCCTGAAGCCTTTTCTGATTGGGCATCACCTCCACTTTCAAGTGATAAAAGGTAAGATCCCACCAAGCGCGTTCAGGAGTAATACTACCGCGAAGACTATCAGCTTTAGAAAAAGGCTGCGCTAAAGCAGCAAATCCTACAACTACTAAAAAAAAACACAGAAGATTTTTCATTGGCCCTACTTATCAGGCCAATTTAGAAAACTCCGGTGAGTAAGGTGTAAAGCTTTAAGAATCTTAGTCCATTCCAAGTAACCACTTCACAGCTATATTCGGCTTATCAAACTTTTTCATGGTTAGGTTCGGGAATACCATTTTGATCCCGGCACTGATGAAATTAGAGAAAATGCTGCCCTTGGTATCTGAGGAATTGAGATATGCGAGTCTTTCGACTCTTGCTGCCAGATGCCTGGCTCTTGACTTCAAAAGGTCATTTTTAATCCAAACTCTGGCTTCTGTATCGAACTCAACCAATCTTCTACGATCCAGGAGCAAGCGGGTATATCCTTTAGACTCCACTGCCTCTGCCCCTAATAGCAGTAAAGTTTTGGCAGTGTTACCATCTATAACTCCACTCCAGGAGATACAAACAATCTTATTGTTAGGATCCAGATAAAAAGTACTCCCGTTCATTTTTTTGACGGGGATCAATTTTACTGGCTTTCTTAAAGTCTGTGCGGCAATCATATATGCGGTGGTTAGGTTTAAAAACTTTCGTGAAAATATCCGAATGAACGGGTATACACACTGATGAATCGGTGAAAATCAAAAACTAATCGATGATTGGTAGTTGTAGCTCCCTTATTGGACTTGAAGTATTAAACTAAATCTTTAGTTTTTATTTTGTGTTATTAAACTAAATTCTTAGTTTCACAACTAAATCATTAGTTCATGAAGGAGTTAACAAGGGCAGAAGAAGAAATAATGCAGGTACTCTGGCAACTGGAGAGTGCTTATGTCAAGGAAATAATTGAAGTACTCCCAGAGCCCAAGCCTGCATACAACACGGTCTCCACCATAGTCAGGATATTGGAACAGAAAGGGTTCGTCGATCACAAAGCCTTTGGGAAAAGTCACCAGTACTTTCCTGTCATCTCCAAGGAGGTTTACAGCAAGACGTTCATGAACGGATTCGTGTCGAGATTTTTCAGTGGTAGTTATCAGCAACTCGTCTCCTTTTTTGCTAACGAGAAGGATATGTCATTATCAGATTTAGAGCAGGTTTTGGAGCAACTCAAAAGCAAAGAGAAAGATGCTTAGTTACCTAATAGAAGTTGCCTTTGTGCATTTGATCCTATTTGGGATCTATTGGATGATCTTGAAAAAAGAGAATCAGTATCATCTGTTGAGGTTCTACCTACTGGGATCAGTGGTATTGGCACTACTAACTCCCTTTGTAAATATTCCTATCCCTGTTTTAAATGAAAACTGGGTAGCCACAACATCCTCAGAAGGGCCTCTATTCCTAGATCCTGTACTGATCACTGCAACTACCCTCGAAGAAGGCACGAGCCAATTAGGTATTACCACAACCTTAATTACAATCTACCTTTTTGTCTCCTCCATATTGCTGCTAGCATTCCTAATGTCCTTTGGGAAAATCATTTCTGCATTGCTACTAAGTAGTAGAGGCGTCCAAAACAAGGTACCTGTTCGGGTCATCCCAGAAACTGAAAGCTTCAGTTTCTTCAAATGGATATTTGTGCCCCGCAATGCGCCTGATGAAATAATCAATCATGAAAAAGCACATGCCGACCAATTTCACTCTATGGACATAGTGCTACTTAGCCTCTTTCGAATTTTCTTTTGGTGGATACCATCTGCATGGTATAGCCTACAAGAATTATCCATCATACACGAATATCTTGCTGATGAAAAAGCCCTCGAAGAAGGCGACCATCAGCAATACAAGAAATTACTTATTAGTAATACACTCAAGTCATTGGGATTGGACCTGGCCAGTTCATTCCACAATGGCACTTTAACTAAACGATTGAAAGCGATGCAAGCAAAAAAACAATCCATTAACAAGTGGAAAACGGGAGTGCTAGGCACTTTCGTGGCCATCACGGTTATAGTCTTCTCATGTTCAGAAGAACTTTACCAGGACGTACAGAAAGATGATCAGCTATCTGAGTTTCCAGACCTAATCCAACAAGGAATAAAAATGATGGAAAAAGGCAAGACCCTGGAATATACCGCTATGATCATACCAGCATCCTTCGAAATGGAAGCTACCGAGATTTCACCAGAAGCAATTATGACAGTTAAATATGGTGAAGATGAGATGTATGCAATCTTGCCTAAAGATGGCGAGTTATTCAACTATCTCCTTTCATCTGAATTGCCTCCAAAAGCGGGGTATTCTGAGGATCGGGTATATGAAAATGTGGACGTCACTCCGGAATACCCAGGCGGATATGATAAATTCTACAGATCAATAGCACAGAATATAAGATATCCGCTACAAGCAAGGAAAGAAGGAGTAGAAGGGAAAGTATATGTCCAGTTCATCGTCAATCAAGACGGGTCAGTTTCAGATGCAATAGCAGTGCTGGGAATTGGTGCCGGATGTAATGCAGAAGCGATCCGAGCTGTCACATCCGTTGGGAAATTTATTCCTGGTCAAGTAAACGGCAAAAATGTGAAAACAAGGATGGTAGTACCTATCATCTTCAGCCTTGGCACAAACAGTAAAAAGGACAACCCTGACCTTCCTGAAGGTAAAAGCTCTCTGGAAGAAATAGTCGTATCCGGAAAGAAGGACTCCTAATTTCAAAAAACTCTTAAGAACTATTTACATGAATAGATCATTTATTCAGGTGAAATACCTATGCCTTATTCTTACTGTCTTTACCGTTTTGAATGCCCGAGCGCAGAAGCGATTTATAGAAATTGAGAGCAGTCAAGTATCAATTAATACTATCGGAATTGACGACAGAAAAGACGGAGAACCTGTTATCATTTTCGAAAGTGGCTTAGGCACTCCTATGGGTAATTGGGATAGAGTGATTGCAGATAGCCTCAACCTTGGCCCTATGATTACTTATGAACGACCGGGCATAGGTGAATCAGAAGCGGTAGATGAATTGCCAACAATGAAAAATGTCGCAGATAGATTACTGAAGATCATGGACCATCTGGGGGTTGATCCACCTTATATCTTGGTGGGACACTCTCTGGGAGGAGTTTATGTAAGAGGCTTTGCCGTCTATTATCCGGAAAAATTGGCGGGACTAGTTATTGTAGACCCTGGTGACTTCACGGAGACCCAGGAAAACAAGCGAGACTACTACCAGGTCTTGGGTTGGGATGACAATAGAATTGATCAATACCTTGCTGAAATAGCTCAAAAAAAAGCTGAAAACAGTGATGGAATGCCCGCTCCTATTCAAAGAGAGCGTCAGGCTTTAAGATCATTACGCAAACGAGATTTCAAAGAAATCATGGATAACCCACTTCCTAATATTCCGGTCCATATTCTTGTAGGGGGTCGCTTCGATATGCCTAAAAGCATGAGGTCAACTGACTTTGATGATGAACTATTGTTCAGATCGAAAATGAAGCATCGAGTGTCAAGATGGACAGACGTGATACAGTCAGTAGAGAGAGGCATGCTACTCTACAGCGGAGATGCGGGGCACTTTGTACATTGGGATGATCCGGAGTTAGCTATATCTAGCATCAAAATAGTGATCAAAGATTATCAGGAGATGCAGGCACAAGACAATGAATAACAAATGAGTTTACATCGAATAAAAGTCCTATTCCTCCTCTTTCTATTCATACCTATACTAGCTCATTGCCAAGAACTAGAAGGTCTAATCGATAATCTGTTAAACGATAAATATCCAGAATCGGGGCGAGGGGCAGTGGCTTTGGTAGCCAAAGGAGACCAAATCATTTATCACAAAGCTTTTGGCAAAGCCAATCTGGAGTTGGATGTTCCTATGCGGACAGAAATGGTCTTTAGGATAGCCTCCATCTCCAAGCAATTCACGGCCATAGCCATTTTGATGCTAATGGAAGAAAAAAAGCTAAAGCTTGAGGATACTATCACCAAGTACATGCCTGATTATCCTATGGGCCCTGAGCCAATTACGATTCAGCACTTGCTTACCCATACCTCAGGTATATCCAGATCAATCACTCAAAACCCATGGAATGCAGACATACGAAAACATCATTTTGAAGTGTCGGATTTCATCGATTATTTCAAAAATGAACCGAAAGCATTTACCCCCGGGGAGTTCTTTCAATACAACAACTTCGGCTATGTTATTCTTGGCCACATCATAGAAAAAGTATCAGGTATCAGCTATGGCCAATTCATAGAACAAAGGATATTTCAGCCACTGGGTATGACAAATTCTCGGCAAGCAAATGATGCTGATGTCATCAAAAACCGTGCTTATGGATATGAGAAGAAGGAGAATTATATAGTAAAGGAATATGTCAATTCCTCTATGGCGATTGGTGCAGGTTCCCTCCTCTCCACCACTAAGGACCTTTACATTTGGAACAGGGCGCTTTTGAATGAAGAACTTGTCAAGAAAGAAACACTGAATCTAGCTTTTAAAAATCATTCACTTCCTAGTGGCAGGAAGACCAACTATGGCTTTGGCTGGTTCATCAATGATATCAATGGAAGTCCTTCTCTTGAACATGCCGGAGGGGATCATGGATTTAGAGCTGATGGCATTTACCTACCGGAAGAGGATGTCTTTGTCGCAATACTCTCTAACTGCAGCTGTGGTGAACCCAGGCCTATCTCCACCAAAATTGCAGCATTAGCGATCGACAAACCATATAAGTCACCAAATCTCGTAAAGGTCGATAGCGAAAAAATCTACAAATGGGTAGGCAAATACAGGTTCGAAGATGGCCGTATTCGAAACGTCATTTTGAAAGACGAGAAGTTGTATTGGGTTATAAGTAAAGAAATACAGTTGTTGATGAATGCCACTTCTGAAAGCAGCTACGTCCTGGAAAATGGGTTGACCAAAATCCAATTTGAACTCTTCAACGACAGTACCATCCATGTTGAAGTCAAAAACAGAATAAGTATCAGAAGAGCCTCCAAACCTTATACCCAAAGAAAGGAAATAAGTCTTCAGGAGGAGGTGATGTCAAAATACGTAGGTCAGTATCAGATCACACCTGATTTCGCTATCAATGTGAGTTTAGAAAACGGATATCTGGTGGCAACAGGGCCAGATCAGGAGTCAATGACCATCTACCCGGAATCTAATGCCAGATTCTTTTTTAAAGCGATAGACGGTCAAATAGAATTTATTTCAGATAAAAACGGTGAGACCAACGCTCTTGAAATAACTCAAAACGGCGTTAAGTATTCAGGTTCACGTTTGGCCGACAAGTAGTGAAATTGGCCTCTAACCCGGAAAGCATTAACAGTTTGACTCCATTGGAAAAATTTTAGGCGTCAAAAGTTAATTATCCCCACCCATCTTGTGAAGTATCCGAGTGCAGCAAGTGGGTGGGGTTCTTAAAATGTTATTGACATATTATATGCTCCAACACAATCTCAAGATAGCGTTACGTAGTTTCTTGAAGGACAAGAGTTTCTCAATATCAAATGTATTAGGCCTAGCTTTAGCTATCTCCGCCTTTTTCCTTGCGATCCAGTTTGCTTCCTTCGAAATGAGCTATGATCAATTCCATGACAACAAAAACAATATCTTTCGAGTGGCTCACTTTGATCAAGATGGTGAGCAGTCTTATGAGGGGGTAGGTAGCTACTTTGGGATTGGACCTAAAGGACTAGAGGTAATACCCGAAATTCAAGACTTCACCAGGCTGCATAGGGCTGATGGTATGATCACGTGGATAAGTGATACCCACGAACCTGTAAGCTTTTATGAAACTCAAGCCTATTATGCGGATGAATCCTTCTTTCAGACCTTTACTTTTCCATTGATAAAAGGCCAAAAAGGATCAGCGCTCAAGGACCCAAACTCAGTATACATCTCCACCTCTGCTGCTAAGAAATATTTTGGAGACGGGGATCCATTAGGCCAAACACTTAAGTTGTCTACAGAGTGGCAGGGTGGTATCTACACAGTCGAGGGTGTATTTGAGGAAGCACCACTGAATAGTCATCTCACCTTCGATTTCATATTTCCCATCACAGACCTGCTCACAAATTTTCAGTTCAATCACAAGGATTGGTACTGGATCAATTTTTACACCTATTTCGTATTGGCGCCAACTGCGGATATTCATGATGTCAGTAAAAGGCTTAGTACCGCAGTTGAAGAGCATGTAAAGTACAATTTTCAAACACCCGATTATTCTTTCAAACTTGAGCTTCAGCCGCTGACTGAAATAAACCTCTATTCCGGATTAAGCGGAGAGATCAAAGAAACTGGCAAATGGAAAAAAATTCGATCATTTATAGCCGCTGCATTTTTCACCATTATTTTGGCCTGGTTAAACTACATCAACCTTGCTACAGCCAGAGCTTCAAAAAGAGCCAAGGAAATTGGCTTGAAAAAAACCTTTGGATCCTCCAAGATGGACCTAATAATTCAATTCATCATTGAGTCATTATTCACAAATGGTATTGCCCTATTTGTTGCGAGCATATTACTGATAATTCTCTCCCCCTCTATTAGCCACATGTATGGTATTACAATACACTTTGATTGGCAGAGCCAATCTTCATATTGGATCTTATTTGCAGGGCTTTTTTTACTTGGCACCCTTATCAGCAGCTTCTATCCGGCTTACTACCTCTCTTCTTTAAAAGTAGTTGCGACACTAAAAGGTCAGGTTTCAGAAAAGCAATCTTCTTCGCACCTGAGAAAGATCATGATGACCCTTCAATTCTGTCTATCCCTTTTGCTACTGTCTGGTACTATCATCATTTACCAGCAAATCGACCTAATTATGACGAAGGAGCTGGGAATGAATATTAACAATAAGCTAGTCATCAAAGCTCCAAGAGAAACCAAAAAGGGGTATTGGCTATCGCTGAACAACTTCAAAGACAAAGTCTGCCAGTACCCGGGTATATCAAAGGCCACAATATCTTTTGAAGTTCCAGGACGACCTCTTTTTTGGGGTGCAGGATTCAATGTGAAGGGTGGTAATACCAACGTTATAGTGAGTCGAAACTCGGTAGATCATCACTTCATACCCACCTACGAAATAGAGATATTGGCCGGAAGAAATTTTGCTGACCGGTTTGAAGGACAAACTGCTATTCTCAATGAGCAAGCTTATAAGGCGTTAGGATTCAAATCCCCGGAAGAAGCAATCGATCAAAAAATTAATGATGGATGGGTTGACAGAAGAATTATTGGTGTGGTGAAAGACTATCACCAGGAGACCGCCAAGCATCGAGTACGCCCTCTCGTGATGACCCCATTTAGCAAGGAGCAAGGGTATTTGACATTAGATCTTTCAGGTGATAATCGTCCAAGAGCCATAGAAACCTCCCGAAAGCTATATGAAGAACTATTTCCGGGAAACGCATTCGAATATTTCTTTCTAGAAGACTACTTTGCTCATCAGTACGAGTCTGATGAGCAGTTTCGAAACCTTCTTTCAACTTTCACAGGACTCTCTTTAGTAATCGCTCTATTGGGCCTTGTGGGATTTTCTAGCTTCGTGAGTCATGTTCGAACCAGGGAAGTGGGTATCAGGAAAGTGCTGGGAGCCAGCAGGTGGAGTATCCTGATGCTTTTCAATAGCGAAATAGGAAAATTGGTCCTACTGTCATTCCTATTGACCACACCTACTATTTATTTCATTGCCGAAAACTGGCTAAAGGAGTATGCCATTAGGCTACATTTAAACCTCTTTCATTTTGGACTACCTATGACATTGATCTTAGTCCTTGCGAGTTTAACCTTTAGCTCCCATTTATTAAGGCTGTCAAATGCTAATCCGGTAAAACTGATTAATAGAGAATAGCCGCTAGGCTCTCCTTTCGAAACAGGTAACTATCTACGAAAAAAAATAGATTAATATGAAACTTTTTTTGTTACATATAGTATTAGATATTGAGATATAAGTAAACTATGAGCTTAAAAAATATCATCACCACTGCGCTAGAAAATGCTATTAGCTACAGCGACTACCTGACATTGATCGACAAGTTAGTAGCGGAGGAAAAAACCACTGGTCCAAAGCAGCACGAAGACCTTGTCTATTATACCAAGCTCAACGCGCAAAGAACTAACAGGATTAATAAAACAATTAAGCTGGATGCTGAGGTTGCTTCTAATATTCAGCGGCTTGAAGAGGAATATACCTGGCTTGTCATAACGGAAAGCTGGTGTGGTGATGCTGCTCAGATACTCCCTTTATTCCAAAAACTAGCAGAGCAAAACCCGAAAATTACGCTTAAACTGGTCCTTAGGGATGAAAATGAAGAATTGATGAACCAGTTCTTGACAAATGGTGGAAAGTCCATACCAAAGCTGATTATTCTGGATAAAGACCTCAACGTGAAAGGAACATGGGGTCCGCGGCCCGTAGAAGCTCAGACACTTTATGATTCCTGGAAAAACGATCCAAATAAGCCACCTTATAAAGAGTTTCAGGTGGAATTGCAGAAGTGGTATTTGAAAGACAAAGGTGTAAGTACTTTTCAAGAGATACAGGACATAGTCTCATCCCTCGAACTGGAAGCTGTCTAATATCTTATTCGAAAATCTGTTGGGCTTAAGTCATCCACCTCACTGGAAGACACTTCGCTGACTTGTGATAACATCGGCCCTTTCCGACACCACTCGATTAGCTTTTCTATTGCCAAAGTCTCTCCTTCCGCATGGATCGTGACATCACCGTTTGGTTCATTTCGAACCCTTCCTACCACACCCAGTTGATCCGCTACTTCTTTGGTTGAGGCGCGAAAAAAAACGCCCTGGACCTTCCCCTTGCAAGTGATGTATTGAGCCATATTCAGATCAATTTTAAGGCACTGGATGTTCCAATTCTATCAGCACCAGCATTAATTAGTGATATTGCCAGCTCTTTACTCTTTATTCCTCCAGAAGCTTTCAGCCCAACATGAACAGGAATTTGCCGCCTGATAAAATCTACCTCTTTGGCGGTACAAGGCGGCGTATTCACACCTGAAGAAGTCTTGATAAAGTCCACCCCTGCATCCACACAAAGCTTACAAATACGCTCAAGCTCTGGTTTAGACCATAGTGAAACCTCGATGATAACCTTCAATAGCTTGCCCTCATCATGCACCATCTTAGAAATTTTAGTTAATTCAATCTTGGTCCATGGGTAGTTGTTGGCAAAAGAGGTGTGATGAAAAACCAAGTCAATCTCGTCCGCCCCGTCTCTCAAACACAACTGGGTCTCTAAGGACTTAGTCTCCGTCATTTGAAAACCGAAAGGAAAGCCTACGACGCTTATAAGGTTTAACTCCCGTCCTGCTATTTCCCTCCAGGCTCTCTTTACCCAAAATGGCGGCACACAAACTCCGAAAAGATCATGATTCAAGGCATCATCGACCAAAGAGTCAATTTCCTTGCCTAAGACTGTAGCATTAAGATTAGTTGATTCAATGTAAGGCCTGAGGTCCATCAATGGACAATATGGCACACTTTACAGAACTTTCGCTTACCTACAGGTCTTTTTTTAGGAGGCTTCTTATGTCCAAAATACAACGGATTAGAGTATTCTGGTTTCTCCGCTAGTTTAGCCTCTTTTTTCTTTTGTTTTTGTACTTCCTCTTGCCTGGCCCAAAAAGCCTCCCTATCAGATTTCGGCTCTTTCTTAAAGAGCTTCGAAAGCTTCTTAGTTTTCTTCTTTTCAGCCTGATACTGCGGCCTGGGAGGAGCAGGTGCTCCCACATCCCTGGAATTTTGGGCAAAAGTTAAAAAACCACAAAAGACTAGAACAATCGTTAAGAATAACCCTTTCAAGTACATAACAACAAAGATAACTAAAGCTGAAACGTTGTAAACTTGCTGAAAGTACGCAACCATATAATTATCAGCTTTGAGACATCTGAAAGAAGGCTGGTATTTAACTTGCACACTATGGGGAGGATATTGATTTTAGTCATGATGTTGGGGGGAACCTCATTGTTTGCTCAGGAAATAACAGATGCCGAATTCTTCGGCAGGATGGACCTGGGAGAAGAGCTAATGCTTCAAAAAAAATATGAAGAGGCCAATGAGGAATTCCTCTTTGTCATCAACAACAAGAAAGTCCTACCCGGGAACATTGCCTATCTATTTGGACGGAACAGCTACCACTTGGAGAAATACAAACAAAGCATCAACTGGCTGAATAAGTACATCCAGATCAAGGGTACGAAAGGTCAGTACTACGAGCCTGCCGTGAAATACCTCCAACTGGCAGAATCAAGATATCGGGAAATCCAGACAAAAAAGTATGAGGACATTGAAGATGCTTTAGCCAATCAGGAATACGACTGTGATGGATTGGACAATATGATTTGTCCGGTATGCCATGGTAGTGGCGTAAT
>CAZZHO010000019.1:13513-20750 GCA_964653795.1 uncultured Roseivirgaceae bacterium
ACTGTGATGGATTGGACAATATGATTTGTCCGGTATGCCATGGTAGTGGCGTAATTATCAAAAGAGGTTACTTCGACAATGTGTACAAGACCTGCCCCTACTCTGCTGGTGAAGGATACCTTAGCTGCAAAGAGTATAATCTGTTTATGAGTGGCCTGCTAGAGCCAAAGATCAAGGATTAAGAGAGACGGTTTTTATAATCTTCGTAACCAAACTCTCTCACCAACTCAAACTTCTCATCTCGCCAAATCCCAATAGACGGGTGCTGAACACCATTGAAGGTAGTGGTTTTGACGGTGGTGTAGTGAATCATATCTTCGAAAATCATATCATCACCTATCTGCGGTTCTGATTGGAAATTGTAAGTATCCAGGAAGTCACCAGCTAAGCAACTTACACCACCAATCCTGTATTTGTAAACAGTATAGTCATTAGTGGTTCCAACAATTGTCGGCCTATACGGCATCTCCAATGTATCCGGCATATGACATGTAAAAGACGTATCTGGAATGATCGTCTTCACACCACCATTTTCCACTATATCAAGAATCGTGGTGCGTAAAAAGCCTACTTGCCAAGCCACCGCACTCCCAGGTTCTAGTACGATTTCAACCTGATGATCTCTCTTAAATTTCTGCAATACTGAAATTAGATGTGCTATATCATATCCTTCTCTTGTCATTAGGTGACCCCCTCCCATATTGACCCACTTAGCCATAGAAAGACATTTTGCAAACCTCCTCTCAAGTGACGCCAGTACTTTCTCCAAAGCATAAGAATCGGACTCACAAAGTACATGAAAGTGTAGCCCTTCTATTCCCTCAGGAAGACCATCTTCCAGCACATCTGGTGACACCCCAAGTCTTGAGGTGGGACTTGCGGGATTATAGAGATCGGTGGCAACATCTGACCACTGCGGATTCACGCGAATTCCACAAGAAACGTCCTGAGGTATTCGACTTCTTAATGATTGGTATTGACTAATAGAATTGAAAATCAGATGAGATGAAAGACTGGCAACTTCATCAAATTCTGATGGCTTGTAAGCCACGCAATAGGTGTGCGCTTTAGAGCCCATTTCTTCGAAGCACAACCTGGCTTCATGCAATGAACTGGCGGTGGCTCCCTGAAGAAACTTCTTTACTAAAGGAAATGCTGACCACATTGCAAACCCCTTGAAGGCAAGAATGATATCAATCTTCGCCTCCTGCTGAACCCGCTCCATCAATTGCAGATTCTTCAAGAGCTTAGACTCTTCTAGCACATAGCAAGGAGAGGGAATCGCCCCGTAGTTCATTTATGCAAGATACAGCTCCTCTAACACTTTAAGATGGTGGGTGGTATGGCCAATGATGATATAACCGAGAGTATTCACATCTATACGAAAGCCGTTTGCCGATCCAAATCTTGCCAAGGCCTTTTCATCAAAAGCATTGTAAAGATCAATGGTCGCATTGCGGATATTGGTAAACTCCCGACTGAGCTCTACCATAGGCAAATGATTAGCCCTACTTTGCTGCACGTAATCATCCTGCTCAAAGCCCGCCAGGTCTGTATGATCGGCTCTACCAAACCTTAATGCTCTGTAAGCAAAAACCCTTTCTGAGTCGGACAGATGGCTAATAAGCTCTTTGATAGTCCACTTACCTTCCGCATAAGCGAAATCTCCCTTTTCTTCAGGGATCCCTTGTATTACATCCAGCACCTTGTCCCTACTTTCTATCATAAGAGACATTAAATCACCCTCTGGTACCTTTTCTACATATCCTCTATAGAAAGTAGGTACTTTCTCTAAATCTGGTCTATTCATGTACGGCGAGTATTTCTTCTAGTTTTGGCTTAGTCTAGTTCTAAGTCAACATTTTCTAATTCATGCCAAGGCAACCCATATTTTGCCAGCTGTGTCAAAAATGGATCAGGATCAAACTCCTCAACGTTGTAAACACCTTTTCCAGCCCACTCCCCAGTCAACATCATCATAGCTCCTACCATAGCCGGCACTCCGGTCGTGTAAGATACGCCCTGAGCTCTTGTCTCTCTAAACGCTTGTTGGTGTTGGCAATTGTTGTAGATATAATAGGTTTTTTCAGCTCCGTCTTTGATCCCCTTAATTCTACAGCCTATGCTGGTTTCACCATCATAGTTTTCACCAAGTTCACCTGGGTCTGGTAGTACAGCTTTAAGGAACTGTAAAGGCACAATTTCCTTACCTTCAAAATTCACGGGCTCTATAGAGGCCATACCAATATTTTGGATCACTCTGAGATGTGTCAGATACTCATCCCCAAAAGTCATCCAAAACCTGGCTCTCTTGATACTTGGGTAGTTTTTCACCAAAGACTCAAGTTCCTCGTGATAGATCAAATAAGAACTTCGTTGACCAATATTGGGATACGAAAGCTCTTTTCTAATCTCATGAGGCTCAGTATATTTCCAATCGCCATCTTCGTAGTACTTCCCTTTTTGGGTAACCTCCCGAATATTGATCTCAGGATTGAAGTTGGTGGCAAAAGCCTTCCCGTGATCTCCAGCATTACAATCCACAATATCCAGGTATTGAATCTCATCGAAGTGATGCTTGGCAGCTCTGGAGGTAAACACACCTGTAACTCCAGGGTCAAATCCACAGCCCAATACTGCTAACAAACCTGCCTCTTTAAACTTATCCTGATATGCCCACTGCCAGCTATATTCAAACTTAGCCTCATCTAAAGGCTCATAGTTGGCAGTATCAAGGTAATGTACCCCAGCTTCAAGACAAGCATCCATGATAGTCAGGTCCTGATAAGGTAAAGCAACGTGTATTACCATGTATGGCTTGTGCTTCTTGAAAAGAGCCACCACTTCAGAAGTGTTGTCTGCATCTACCTGATCAACAGAGATAGCAACATCCAAATCCCTTTTGACATCATCGGCAATCGCCTGGCATTTTGATACCGTACGGCTCGCCAATACAATCTCGGTAAAAACTTCCTTAGCTTCAGCGCATTTGTAGGCTACGACTCTGCCTACTCCGCCGGCCCCAATAATGACTACCTTGGGCATGTATTTGAGTTTGTTTCGAATTCAAATTTATACCCTTAGCTTAAGATGCTCAATGCTTTAAAGGATAAATCGGTAAGTGTATTTTATCAAGAAGGTATTTCTTGCATTGAGATTGGAAAGATCATTGCTCAGGTTTCTGAAACCGTTCTCATTACTATTATTGAATTCAGACCCATTTGAGGACCATACTAAAAACAAGATGGAGCCCGGAGTATATTCCCACCTCACTACGAAATTGGATCGGAATTGAATTACATTGAAATCAGGATCTCCAATACTGTAATCGGTGTTACCATCAAGGTTTTCATCGAATAAGTATTCTTCCGATTCACCATCAAAAGAGACTTCATCGGACCCAAATAAGTCAAAACGGTCATTGAAGTTTTCGGCATTTGGAGCAGAAGCAAGTTTAAACTCACTGTATTCTCCAGATGATATAAATGGCTGCCCCCAGAATTCAATTGAAAAATTGGGCGTGATGTTGTAAGTACTTCTCAAGGATATTCTATAAGTCATCTGTTCAATTCTACCCAGCAGATATCTATCTAACCCGTTGAACTCTTGAGTAGAAACATATTGCAAGTCTGACCTATACCAACTAACAGAAGGTTGTAAGTTGAGGCTTAGGGTATTCATTGGCTGCCAGAAAATTCGAGCCCATACGCCTGTTTCGGCCTCATAGTCCTCGAAACCTCTATAAAACCACTGATTGAAAGAAAAGGTCAGTTTCTGCTGGCTGTTGGTCTGAAACCAATACCAGTAGCTTGCTCCTCCGGGATATGCTATAGAAGGTCCGCCTCTCAAGTCCGCATTTGAAACAGATCGCTGCCGGTAGTTCAACCCGTTACTAAACCTCCAGTAATTTGTGAATTGGGCATGAGCGTTAACATTCATTCTGCTCCCGATATTGATTCCATCAAAATCCCAATTCATGGATTCGTTGTAGTTGATTCTGAAGGTTCTGAAAATTCCGAATGGTTTCAAGGTCCGGTACTGTAGCCATAAATTTTGACGGATAAAATCAGCCTGCCTCAAAAAACCCACATCGTTAATCGAAAATTCTGGAGAATTGTAAGCAATCCCAAAGTCTCCCCTAAACTTACCCTGCGCTTTGCCGACAGAAAATGCTCCTGCACTTCCGTTCAATGTGGTCCTGGTACTATCGACATTGTGATGACGATTGTCTGGTCTCTGGAAAAACCTCTCAGAGGCAGTCTGAGTTTCTAAAATTGACGCTTCGGTTCCATTGACATGACTAAAAGAGGATTTCAACGAAAAATAATATTTCCTGTCATCAAAATTATGCGTTATGTCGACGCCTCCCGAATAGGCGTTTTCATGGAGAAATTCTAAGTGTTCGTCATTTATAATTCTATTAGTTGAGGTAATCATAGCACCCACCACGGTCTTACCTTCATCAATATCTTGTTGAAATCTACCTACAGAGTAATTGGTCAAAGGTTCTACTCGAATCTTATCCCTGGTTCCATCCTCATTTTGCACTTCTGCTCTTTCTCCATTGGTAACAGACTCCAAAAAGCCCCATGAGAAACCATTCTTATTCTTTCCCGTAAGTTTTGCAGCTCCTAAAATCCTGGTGAAGTTAGGCTGGTCTACGAATTCAATATTTTCTCCATCAGGATAGTGGCTAGGCCTTCTACCGATTCTACGGCTATAAAACAGATTATCTGGACTGAAGTTGTTCAGATCAAAGTCCAGAATATTGTTGCCTTCAAGGAAGAAAGGCCTCCTCTCCCTAAAGAAAAGTCTAAACGCAGATAAGTTCACTTGTGAAGGGTCTGCCTCTACCTGACCGAAATCAGGATTGATAGTTAGGTCCAAAGTGACATCACTGGTAATACCAATTTTCGCATCTACTCCGACATCTAGGTTGTTGTCCGAACCGGTGGAAAAGGGATTGCCTTCCTCCCCTTCATATCGATCCGCCTTACCAACCACGTAAGGCTGTATCTCGAGCTGCTTCTGAGGCTTTATTCCCTTAATGCCTTTGAGTTCTCCAAACAGATGAACCCATCCCGGAGCATCCTGTGGTATAGGTTGCCAAACAGACCTTTCCTCCTCCCGAAAAAGCCTCCTGGTAATTTGAATTCCCCAAGTATGTTCTGGAACATCCGCAAATCGTAACTGAGAGAGCGGAATTTTATATTCGGCGATCCAACCTTCATCATCAATACTGGTTTTCAAATACCAAATAGGATCCCATGTACTATCCCAATTATCACCATTATTAGTGATGTACTCATCTCCGATAACTCCCGAAACTGAGGCAGTGAAGGAAAAAGCCGTCCTTTTATCATGGTAACTGTCAATATTGACTTCTACCCAATCTCCTTCAAAACCATCTCTCCGAGACATCCTCTTCACAATCTTTTCTGGTTCGGTATCAAACGCCCTTACCCCGATGTATAAGAATTTATCGTCATAAAGAATCTTGAATTGTGTCTCTTGCGAAGGTGGGATACCAAAATCCGGCTCTCGCTGGATAAAATCACCACCCCACTCTACTTCATTCCAGGCATCATCATCCAGCTTACCATCTATTTGAATGTCTGAAGCTGCTCTGGCAGTGAGGTACTGCCTCGGCTCTGCGTCATCCTGCTGGGCCAAAGACTTAAAGGCTAAAAGTCCAATTAGCAGCAATAGGCTTTGCGTTTTCATTTAGGTTTCGTTTTGAGTTGTTGACCATTGCAAAAGACTCAGTATTCCCTGAGTAGTTGCTTTCAGGTTATACTCACCCAAATGAGTTAGGTTACAGCATTAGCTAAACCTTAACATCTTGTTACATCAAAATTTGTACTTAAATCCAGCCTGAACACCTACGCCTGTAGGGTTTGTAACGAAATTAGAAGAACTCTTAGTAAGCGATTGCAGCGACTGCTGATAGTTAGGCTCTAAAGTTAGGTTCACTCTTTCATGTAGCCAATAACCTAGCTCCACACCAGCTAAACCTGCAAATGTCAATTCCCTGTAAGGTGAAGAATCTCCCGGGTCAATCTCAAAAGTGCTGATATCGCTAGAGCCTGTTAATCTATTTCCGAGATAAAGGTTTGCAGCTATCCCACCATTGATCTTCACATTGAATCGACTATCTATGACAGTGTACCCAGCTTGCATGGGTACTGAAATAAATTGAAAGGTATTATTAAGGTCTATATCGTCCACGCTCAACTCATTTAGCCCATCGTCTACTATTTCATTGAATGTGTTTAATCCTGAAATCTCACTGGAAAGCGCTACTGCTCTGTTATAAGCTGTGCTCTCCAGAACCATATTTGTCAGGGTTCTAGCACCTAGTAGCGAATATTGGACTCCACTTTCCAAAGACCACTTTTTCTTCAATTCCATTCCAAAATTTACCCCTACTGAATAAGAAGATCCTCCTTCAATGTTTTCGGTCAATTCAGGAAGGGCGCTTCTTCGGCCGTCGCTATTACTTTTACTTATCAGTACATCAGCAACTTCATTAGAATTTACCTGATTATAATTTGGATTGAAGTAACCCGAAGAAACATCGAAGCCTGCCCAAAACTTGTCGTTTTTAGACTTAGGCCGTACAATTCTTGTTTTCTCTTTCAAGAAATATTGAGTTACGGGGATTTTATTGATCTGGCTATAGTCGCTCAAATCAGAATCTCCTACGTTCAATAATATTTCATGCTTCATCGCCTCTACACTCAGCATGGACCTATTTGCTGTAATGGCAGATGTCTCTGAAGATTGTGCAACAAGTTGATCTGAATTGGAAATATCCGAATAGGCCACCGAACTACTACGCTGGCCGCTCTCGTGTGTACTAGAGCTACCGAAGAAGGTACTGTTCTGAATGATACCATATCCAAAAAAGTTACCACTTACCTTTTCATCTGAAGCCATCCGTTCCTGCACTACCAGTTCACCATTATTCTCACCAAGGGTCACTGAGAACTGACTGGTAAATGCGTAAACTCCTAGAGCAAGTCCAAAAACTATTGCAGCTGCCGAAGCCCACTTGTAAAAGCCTATTTTCTTCTTAGTGGTAATTAGTTCAGCATTGGCTAGCGCACGATCTAGCTCAACCCAAATTTGCTTTGGAGCCTCGATCGATTCCTCGCTAAAGGCAGCTTGCCATTGATTCTCAAATTCTCCCGTCTTATTCTCCTCCATATCTCACGGTGTTTCTTTGAGTCAATTT
>CAZZHO010000019.1:20850-37669 GCA_964653795.1 uncultured Roseivirgaceae bacterium
CTGTATTTATCATACAGAGCTTGCTGCATCTCACGACTTCCTTTGATGCAGCCCTTTATTAACTTTTCGTCACTAAGGCTCACTTGCAGGTATCTTGTTTCTAAGACAACTTTAATTCAAATTTAGTTGTAATCCTCTAAATAACAGTTCTATTGAAACTTTCATTTACTGCCTTCCCTTTTCTAATTCTGGCATTTTCTGCTTGCAGCACACTTGTTGTTAGCACTGAACAAAGAGAAATCAAGACCTATGAAAATCAGGATTTAGCCAATAATGTAGGGACGGTCTTATTATTTCCAACAAATACCGAACCAAGTGCAAATCCCATCTCCAAAATAGACGAACCCCTAACGCTAACCTTTGATTTATTAGGTGAAGACTACCAATTCCTGTCGGCTAAGATTGTCCACTGCAACCATGACTGGAAGCCCTCTGGTCTCTCAGATTTGGAAATACTCAGGGTACCTAACCAATTTCAAATTGAAGACTTTCAGTATAGTATTAACACTATTCAACCCTATACAATCTATACTCTTCAATTACCAACGGTATCAATATCTGGCAATTACGCCCTGGTGGTCTATGCAGACAATGACGAAGGAAATATCATTTTCACCAGGAGGTTTGTGACCTTTTCTAATCGGGTATCCCTGGAAGCAAGGATTAATTACAGCAACGTACCCAATAGAAGACAGTCTCATCATCAGGTATCTTTTGATTTGGACTATGGAAGTCTGACCTTATTCAACCCCCTGGCCGAAATACGCACAACAATTCTTCAAAATCACAATTGGTCTAAAGCGATCAATGACCTGAAGCCTTCATCCAGCAGACTAGATCAGAACTTCCTTAGTTACTCCAACTACAACGGTGAAAATGAATTCGCAGCTGGCAACGAACTAAGATTCGCAGACGCTCGTGCTACTCAATTTAGGGGTCTCAATGTTGAAAGCGTCACTAGAGCAAGGAATGGATTTGAAATCAGACTAGAGGAGGATAAACTCAGATCCAACATAGCCTACACGAACTTGTTCCAAGATCATAATGGTCAATTTTCAATTGAAAACCAGAATCCTGGACAGGATAATCTGCAGGCAGATTACATCAATCTCCATTTCACTTTAGCATCACCATCTAACTTAGGGCAGCTTTTTGTTGAAGGGAAATTCAACAATTGGTCTCCTGACTCAAGACATGAAATGAGATATAATGACAACTTGGGAAGATACGAGGGGCAGCTATTCTTGAAACAGGGGCTCTATGATTACCAGTATTCATTGAAGACAGTGCCAGAAAATACCATTGAGGGTGATTTCGTCCAGACAGAAAATGATTATGAGATTCTGGTGTACTACCGAAACCCTAAGACAAACGCCGACGAAGTGATTGGATATCGCTTGTTGTCAAGCGGAAATTAGCTCCTTACTCCTGTAGTCCACCACTCTTTTAGTGGGGTCGGCATTGGCTAAATCCACCATTCCAAATCCTTTGTTTCCATGGTAACCAAGGCCGCAGGTGAAAATAAAGTCTTGAACTTCAGGTGACGCATAAAGTGTAAAAGGAAATGTATATCCCCGCACCTCATATCTAACATCCTGGTCATAGAAAGAATATATTCTTGAGAACTTCTTTTGTGACTGTCGGATTTTATTGATATAAGCCAAATCAGGCACTATTTGAAACTGGTTAACTCCCGGAATGCGCTCAGTATCAATACCATGCTCTTCCATTCTTAGTAATGTGGAATTGAATAAAAGATCCGAAAATTCATCAGTTCCAGGCTCCAAGAATTGCTTAGCTTCATCTGAGTTAAAAGAGGCTTTCACCAAAACTATTGGAGAGATTGCCAAGAGTTTCGTACTCTTTTCAAATGCCACTTCCACCTCTTCATCCACATGCTCTGGTACTATAAAAAGCTCCCCTACTGCTATCTTATCCTGGTCAAAAATTCTACCAATCAAAAAGTCTAAGAAAGACCTTTCTGTAGATGAAATGACGATAGTTACCCTACTCGAGTTATAATTTAATCCAGACCTACTGACCCTTGTCTGACCTTTCAGGCCGCTGAAATTGTAATAGGTATAGTTCTTAAATTCATCAGTACTAGCACTAAGAACAAGACCTCTAAGGACCTGAGCGATTAGATGTTGATGATGAAAAGGAACCGCGGCTCCTCTATTCTTAACTTTGAATGTAACTCGAACTCTCACGATGTAGCATTATGGTGAAGGGTGATAATGCAACATCACAAATTTTGTTTTTGTTTACCAAAGTTGAAAAAAAGTTAAACATTAAATCGAAAATGCATTACATCTCCATCTTTCACCACATACTCCTTACCTTCAATTGCTAGCTTACCCGCTTCTTTCACGGCTTGTTCTGTCCTCAACTCTTGATAGTCAGCTATCTTAATTACTTCAGCTTTTATAAATCCTTTCTCGAAATCTGTGTGTATCACACCAGCTGCCTGTGGCGCCTTCCAACCTCTTTTGATGGTCCAGGCACGCACTTCTTGGACTCCTGCAGTGAAATAAGTGATGAGATCCAGCAAGGCGTATGAAGCCTTTATGAGTCGATTCAACCCAGACTCTTTCAATCCATACTCCTCCAAGAACATGGTCTTCTCTTCCTCGTCCTCAAATTCAGCAATTTGAGATTCTAGTCCCGCTGATACTAAAACGACTTGTGCCTCTTCTGAAGCTACATTCTCTTTTAAGATATCAGACCATTTGTTCCCTTCTTTGATGCTCTCCTCATCTACATTGGCTACATATATGATAGGCTTATCAGTCAAAAGGTTAAGTTCCTTTACCAATACTCTCTTCTCCTCTTCCATCTCCAGATTTCGTGCATTTTGACCAGCTTCCAAGTGCTTTTTAAAAGCAGTCAATACTTCGTATTCCTTCTTCGCAGCGGCATCTCCCGATTTTGCAATTTTCTCCACACGCTGGATTTTTTTATCTATAGACTCCAGGTCCTTTAATTGAAGCTCAGTGTCAATGATCTCTTTGTCAGCCACTGGGTCCACCCGTCCTGAAACGTGAACTATATTATCATCCTCAAAGCAGCGTATAACATGAATGATAGCATCTACTTCTCTAATGTTGGCTAAGAACTTGTTTCCCAAACCTTCACCCTTACTAGCGCCTTCTACAAGACCTGCGATATCTACAAACTCTATTACTGTTGGAACTACTTTTTCCGGGCTTACTAAATCGGACAATACACCCAAGCGCTCGTCAGGAACCGAAATAACACCAACATTGGGTTCTATCGTACAGAATGGAAAGTTTGCTGCCTCCGCTTTGGCATTAGATAAAGCATTAAACAAGGTGGATTTCCCCACATTTGGCAACCCAACGATACCTGACTTTAAACCCATGAGATTTGATCAATTAAATAAGAGCCGCAAAAATAGGGAAGCTATAGCAACAAAAAACCCTGACAATTGCCAGGGTCTATAAATATTTTCAAGAAGGGATTCTTAGTCCCACTTCAATTCCGTATCGTCATCTACAGAAGCATTTACGCTTTCAACTTCCTCTTCCCTGTCGAATTCTGAAAAATCCACATCAGGCATTAGTTCCGTCTTCACATGATTCACCGTATCATTAAGAGCTTCCATGAACTTATTGAAATCCTCTTTGTACAAGAAAATCTTATGTTTTTCGTATACAAATCCATCATCCTTAAATCGTCGTTTGCTTTCAGTGATGGTAAGGTAATAGTCGTTTGATCTAGTTGATTTAACGTCAAAAAAGTAAGTTCGCTTACCGGCCCGTACTCTTTCGGAGTATATTTCGTCCCTGCTCTTCTCCATATTATCTGCCACGGTGTAGTTTAGTGTTTGGTCGGATTTAAAAAAATTGTCTTCGCAATGTTATCAAAAAAATTATTTTAAATATAGCACCACTAAGCTCTTTATCAATCGTTGAAAGCATGAAAATGCTTTTTCAGCCAAAAATTATTTCGTCAAACTCGTATTTATAATCATCGATAAAACCTAAGCAAATGCAACTCAATATATCTGACGTCAGGAAATTCGAAAGCTTAGAACTATTGGCTAAGCAACTAGTAGAAGGGTTTATTACTGGTTTGCACAAATCTCCCTATCATGGATTCTCAGTTGAATTTGCCGAGCATAAACTGTACAACTATGGCGAGAGTACTCGTCACATCGATTGGAAGCTCTTCTCCCGCACCGACAGGCTCTACACAAAACAGTACGAGGAAGAAACAAATCTCAGAGCGCATCTAGTGGTCGATACAAGTGCATCCATGTATTATCCAGCACCTGGATATGATAAAATACGATTCGCCTTGTTTTCCGCAGCAGCATTGGCCCATCTCTTAGTAAAACAACGAGACGCTGTAGGTCTGACTGCATTCTCTGAAGGTATTGACGTCCAGACTGATCAAAAATCAACCACTCTACATCTCAATAATCTCCTCAAAATAATGGAGGGATGGCTAGAGGAATCACCATCAAAAAACAACAATACTGACATAGCTGAAGTCCTTCATCATGTTGCAGATAAGATTCACAAAAGATCTTTGGTCATCATTTTCACTGACATGTTCCAAACTGGAGCTGATCTGGACAGAATATTCCAAAGCCTCCAACATCTAAAACACCAAAGGCATGAGGTCTTACTTTTTCACATTTCGGACCTGAATACTGAGAAAGCTTTCGAGTTCCAAGATAGACCCTATCAGTTTATTGATGTCGAAACCAATGAAACCATCAATGTCAATCCCTCGATGATAAGAAAAAGCTATCAAGAACAGATGAGTAGCTTCTATGAAGAGGTCAAGATGCGTTGTGGTCAGGTAAAAATTGACCTGGTAGAAGCTGATACCAATTCCTCTTTCGACAAAATTCTCAGCTCCTATCTCATCAAAAGACAAAAAATGAAGTAGCTATACTTCTAGCAATATCTTGCCTAAGGCTTTTCTACTCCCAATTTGAACCAAGGCCTTGCTTGCCTCGGCTAGAGGATATCTAGTCGTAATCTGTGGTGATATTTTCTTTTCATCCAGCCAAGAGATGAGCTGCTCTACGTTTCTTCTGTTTCCTGCTGGGTCAGTACGCCAAAAACCTCCCCAAAACACCCCAACAACCGAAGCCTGCTTTAGAAGAGGCAAATTCCATGGAATTGCTGGAATTGTACCGGCCGTAAAACCAATAACCAAGTGCCTCCCATTGGGTCTAAGTCCTCTAAAGGCCGCTTCTGACACCTTGCCTCCAACTGGATCAAACACCAGGTCCACTCCTCCCAATTTCTTTAGCTCATCCTTGAGATCTGAGTCTTTGTAATTAATCAAATGATCAGCACCATTGCTTTTACAGAAATCTAATTTCTCCTGCGTAGAAGCCGCAGCCACTACCTCCAACCCCATAGCTTTCCCAATTTGCAACGCAGCCACGCCAGTACCTCCTGCAGCCCCCAAGACCAAAAGCCTCTCTCCTGCTTTCGATTGTCCCCTGTCTATTAGAGCGTGAATGCCTGTAGCATATGTTTCCTGTAAGACTGCCGCATGCTCCAATGAAACAGAATCAGGTAATTGATAGACATTTGAAACTTCTACACACATTTTCTCAGCATAAGCACCAAATGGCGCTGCAGCCATCACTACATCACCAATATTAAAACCCTTGACTTGATCACCTAAAGCACTGACAGTTCCTGCTACCTCTCCACCTGGAGAAAAGGGGGGATCTGGCTTAAATTGATATAACCCTTGAATAATCAATAAATCCGGGAAATTCACTCCAGCGAACTTTACATCAACCACTACCTCTTTTGGACCCGGAACCGGATCTGGTAAATCTCCATATTCCAGATTTTCCAAAGTTCCATATTCTTTTACGTATACCGCCTTCATATCAATTACTTAAGGAAAGTTAGAACCTTAGAACTAAAGAAAATAAAAACTAAGCGAACGAGAAACCTTGGAGTATAATACTTGTCATTCGAAAGAACCTTAGCTAAACCAATGAAAAAAGTATATCAATTATTCCTAACAGTATTTGTACTATGTGCTTGCGACGACAACATCAATATCAGCAATCGCACCTTCAATATCTTTGCCCCGCAAAGTGGTGAATTTTCAGATACGACCCTTATCCAATTTATCTGGCAGGAAGTAAGCGACATCAACTACTATGAATTAAAAGTATCCTCAGTACTGGAAAACGGAGAAGAGACCATCATTCTGGATACAGCTACTCTGGCTAATTCATTTCTTAAGATTTTAGAGCCTGGGACCTATTTCGCGCAGGTATTTGCTCACAACAACATATCAACCGCCTCAAGTCATCCGATCTCCTTTGTTGTGAATCCAAGAGACAGTCTTTTGAATTTCATAAATACAAAAGCAAAGATCCTCGCTCCTGCTCCACTTTCAAGTTACAAGACGAATGAAGATATTTTAGTTCTATGGGAAACTGACATAATCGATGAAACAAGTGGTCAAATGGAATTAAAACTCGTTTCTCCTTCATTTCAAAACATTCGGGAAATAGTACTCGAAAACGATTATCACTGGTCTCAAGACAGAATCACCAACCTCCAACTTGACTCTGGCACATATGAATTAATGATTACGCCATACAAGTATGTCTCCGGAGTAAAAATATTTGCTCAATCAGATACCACGAGCTTCACTGTTGGCATGTGAATTCAACTAATTTCTTAGCGACCGAATAGCTTCCTGGGAGGAACAATGAATATTGAAGCTTTCAAGTAGCCTGCATCTCGGGGGGTGAGTTCAACAATAGCATCTCTTGCTCGTCCCCCAGGTTCTACGAGAAAATACTGTAGGTTCTTATTGTAGCCCATTTCCACTCCAAACCATAGCCAATCATGAATCTCTCTTTCCAGCGCTAAATTGAATTGAAGATCAGTCTTTCTAAGCGTAAGATTCTCTTGCTCTCCGGCCATCGAGTCTGTGACATTGTATCGCCATCCTTTAAACTCTGTTTTAGCTGATAGGTAAGTTCGCTTATTGATCACATATCTTAAGGCGGCAGATTTAGGAAGCGTTAAGTCCACAAACCACCTCGGAGAAAAGTGATTGGTATAGGTAAAAACAGGAAGTATCGTAAACTGCCCTAACGCTTGACTAACTACCAGACCTGCTCCTATTTCCTCAGTACTGCTCCTCTGTACAGTATAAGCTACACTTCCAAAATACTTTGAGGCATCCTGATGAAAGCTGAACTGATCATTGTTCAATTCCACCCCACCGAAAAAACGGATGGAGCTATACCAGTTGATATTCTCCTTATAAAAAAACCTTACTCCCGCGCTATAGAAGTTTCTATTTCCCAAGTAATCCAGGAATTCATCGTTTGTCCCATAGTCTTCCTGATCAAAAAGAAACCTATGTTGATTGTACTTCAACTGAACTCCGAATACGCGATTTGGCTTGATCAAAATTGGGATAGCTAACTTGGACTTGATCAGAACATCATTCTCAACTTCAGTCTGAGACCTCCGCTCCCCTGGGTTTACAGTAATAGCGTTATAGTCCGTGAGCTTCTCAACCCCAAACTCCGCGATCTTAGGACGGTAGTTGGATTGACATAAACCTCGGTAGCCTGACAAGAGCAGACTAAAGCCTAAAATCAATTGACAAATTCTTGAGTTTTGAGTCATCTCAAAATGGACGGTTCACTTTTCAAATCGATACAAAGACGAAATTCAAACACGTTTAGTTTCCATACGATGAACTAATTCCAAAATTGTATGCTCAGCGACTTTTTCAAATAGAGATAATAGGCTCCTAACCTTCGGAAAGCGTCTTTGATATGACCACTCTAGTCGCCTTGTAGGCAGGAAGTAACCCAGCCAAAAACCCAATTGCTAATGCTCCTGCTAACAAGCTTATCTCTTGCGGAAGAAACGGAATAAACTCCAGCCCAAAATGAAAACTCTCGGAAAGTGCCCCTGACATTAGAACTAATCCAATCCGGCTCAATACTACGCCGAATACAAAGCCAAGCAACGTGATAAATATAGCTTCAAGAATTACTAGAAAAGAGAGCCTCGAAATACCCGCACCATAAGTTCTCATGAGTGCCATTTCATATTTTCTCTCATTGATGGCACTGTATAGGCTTATGAAGATGCTAATAGCTGATACAAGAATAAGCACTAAGCCTAAAGCTCCTATAATATCGGTCCCTACCCCTAATAATCCCATCAACCTAGAAACTTCGAAAGACACTACAGCTGCCTGCATATCAGTATTATCATTGATAGCGCGCGGCATTCGAATAAGCCCCATCGGCCCAGAAAAATTCACAAGAATTGATGTTATCTCTTTAGGTACATCTTCGGTAGGTTCCTCGCCGTGCTCATGTACATGCCAAATACTCTCAATGTTTGTCAAGATCAATTGATCCACCACCGAATTAGAGTAAGCTAAAACTCCAGTCACTTTGAACGGATGATCACCATGCTCTTCCCCTACTTCCTGAAAACCATGCATACTAAAAAACTCATCCCCCACTTTTAGTCCTAAGTCATTCGCAATCTTGGCCCCAATTACTACTTCCATGACTTCAGAAAAGTATATACCATCCTCTAGCTCAGCTCCGTAAATCTCAGGATATTCCAAGGAGGTCCCTACTATTCTGAAACCTCTATAACTATCCCCATATGAAAGCGGAATAGCGCTGGCTACAAGTCTATTTTTCTTAAGCTTTTCCAGCTCAACTAAATCAATATTGCCAGTTGGATTATCAACATGAAATATACTAGCCAATATGAGCTGCAGTGGGCTACCTTTCGCCCCAACCACCATGTCGATACCAGCGATATTTCGTTCGATCTTCTTCTGAAAAGAGTTATCTACATGAAGCAGCATTGAAATCATCCCGATTGCCAAAGCCAGTAGCAATACACTCATAAATGTATTAAGTGGCTTTGCCCAGATATTCTTCCAGCTTAGTTTCCAGATATTCATAAGGTTAGCTGCTTTTCAAACTCAGACTTCAACCTATGATCATGTGTGATGATCATCAAAGTAGCTCCCACAGATTCGGATTGGGATTTAAGTAATGACACAACTCGATTCGTGTTTTCATCATCGAGGCTGGAAGTTGGCTCATCCGCCAGTATTAGAGCTGGCTGATTCACCACTGAAACTGCCACCGACAATCTTTGCTGCTGGCCTATGCTCAATTGATACGTCTTTTTATTAGCATAATCTTGAAGTTCAAGACTGGTGAGTACTTCGGTAATTCTATGATTGCTTTGCCTATTTCCTGAAAGAAACTGAACCAACTGAAGGTTTTCCTTCACAGAAAGTGATTGCACAAAATGAGAGCGCTGGAAAACGAGACCGATATTATTTCCCCTGAACTTATCGCGTTGTTTAGCGCTCATCTGCTCCATTTTATTACCCTGTATTTCCACGCTGCCACTTGCAGGCACCAGGATTCCAGCTAATAAGTGAAGCAGTGTAGTCTTTCCGACTCCTGAATTACCAAGTATCAGCATGTGGCCGCCAGCATCAACGCTGAAGTCGGGAAACTTGAGTTCTGATTTTTCAGAATAAGAAAAAGTCAGATCTGAAACTTTAATCACCGTTATAGATTGTTGTAGTACTTGATGGTTTGATTCAACATCTTGAAATCTAAAGCACCTTGCACTTCCTTCAAATGATGCATTATAGCAAGGGCCTTATTTATTCTGCTATTGGTATTTTTCACCTTACTAACGATATAAATCAAGTTTCGCTGTTTTCCGGGAGTTAGCTCATGGAAATATTTACTCCCCTCATCGTCCTGAACAAGCATCTCTCTTAGCTCATCAGGCATTTCCATACCATATTCTGAATTGTCTTTTTCCAGATTCAAGATCACTTTATCTCCAATTTGCAGGCATAGCTTTTTGACAGTCTGCTGATTAATCATAATAAAATAACCTAGCTTACCTGGCATGATAGCTGATCGTGTTTCAATCTCACCGTTGATCTTACAAACCACTCTCCTATCTTTTTCTCCGGTAAAAAAGTCAGCTATTTCCTCACTGATTGGAAAATAGTAACCCCATATAGGACTATCAGCAAATTTTTCAAGGGTCGTATCAAAGCGCTTGGATTCAGTCATTGTGTAAACAATGTGATTAACAAATCATTAATAAGTACCGATCTTATCAGAAACGAATATACATTCGGCCTCATGAAAAAAATGCTTGTTTTAACAATCGTTTTGATCAGCGCCTGCCAACCTGTTCAAAATCAACCTTCCGAACAACCAGCTAACCCCGAAACTTACACCATCGCATTCGGCTCTTGCAACAAAGAAGACCTACCCCAAGTGATGTGGCAAGACATTATCAATCAGGATCCTGACCTATGGATTTGGTTGGGGGACAACATTTATGGCGACTCGGAGGTCATTGATACCCTCCGCACCAAATATCAAAAAGTATTGAAAGAGCCAGGCTATCAACAACTAAAAGCAAAGGCTTCTGTGATAGGGACATGGGATGATCATGACTATGGAAAAAATGATGGCGGTTACGAGTTCGTTTCAAAAGAAGAAAGCCAGCAAGCTTTTCTAGACTTCTTTGATGTTCCTGAGAATGATCCAAGAAGAACAAGGAAAGGAGTCTACTCTAAATACGAAGTGGAGGTCGGAACTTTAAAAGTTAAAGTGTTGCTACTGGATTCCCGGTATCATCGCGACACAGTGGATAGAGTCGATGGCGTTTATCAAACCAATGATTCCGGGACTGTACTTGGTGCAGCGCAATGGAATTGGCTCGAAAATGAACTTACTGATTCCGAAGCTGACGTGCACATTATTGGCAACGGCATCCAGTATCTTGCTCAAGATCACCGATTTGAAAAGTGGGCTAATTTCCCCAATGAAAGACAGAAGCTTTTAGAGCTGATAGCGAAAAGTCAGGCAAAAGGAGTAGTACTTCTAAGTGGAGACCGACATATTGCAGAAGTATCAGAAGTGCAAATAGAAAGAATGGATTACCCCATCAGGGACATTACGGCAAGTGGCCTCACTCATTCCTATGAGAAAGCTGGAGACGAGCCAAATCGACACAGAGTGAGCCCCTTGATAGGCATGAAGAATTTTGGAACAATAACCATCTCTTCAGCCGGCACCCAAGCCTTGTTGGAAGTACAGCTTAAGGGTTTAAATGATACCACCTTTTACGCCGCTCAATGGAAATACTGACCTAGACATAAGTTATTTTCATAACCCTCTTTGACACGATTATTGGTTGCAGATATAGGGCACTTAAAGTCCACAACACTCGAATTAGCCTTGTAAGCCACGTCAGTTTTCCTTAATTTCCATAGGTTTTTAATTGGAAAAAATGGCAAACTTCAACATCGACGCCAAACGTGATATGACCTATGACGCCATAGTCATTGGTTCAGGAATTAGTGGCGGATGGGCAGCTAAGGAACTCTGCGAAGGAGGACTTCAAACATTGGTATTGGAACGTGGGCGTATGGTCGAACACATCAAGGACTATACCACCATGAATATGGATCCCTGGGACATGAAATACAGGGGAGCGCTTCCACCCGAAGTACTAAAAAAGCATTACAAAGCTGCCAGAACAGGTTTTATTGGAGAAGATACCGAACACTTTTGGGCCAATGATGAAGAAAACCCCTACACTGAAATAAAGCCCTTTATGTGGGCACGAGCGCACCAAATGGGAGGTCGCTCATTGCTATGGGGTAAACAAACCTACCGCTGGAGCGACCTGGACTTTGAGGCCAATGCGAAAGATGGATATGGTGTAGACTGGCCTATCAGATACAAAGACATAGCTCCCTGGTATACTTATGTAGAGAAGTATGCTGGCATAAGTGGAGAAGCTTTGGGTCTTCCTCAACTTCCAGATAGTCACTTCCTTCCTCCGATGGAGCTAAACTGTGTAGAAAAGGAAGTAAAGCAACGAATCGAAAAAGATTTCCCCGGCAGGAATATGATTATCGGGCGAGTAGCTCATTTGACACAACCGCATAATGGAAGAGGACAATGCCTGTATCGCAATCGATGTGGCAGAGGCTGCCCTTACGGAGCCTATTTCAGTAGTAATAGCGTCACCTTACCTGCCGCCAACGCTACTGGAAATCTTACCATGCGCCCCTACTCCATCGCGCAATCGATCATTTACGATGAGGATTCTGGAAAAGCTACAGGCGTACGAATCATCGATTCAGAATCCGGCGAAATGATGGAGTACTATTCCAAAATCATTTTCTGCAATGCTTCAACACTTAGCAGCACGCAAATACTTCTGAACTCCACTTCAGATCGCTTCCCAAATGGATTAGGGAATGATAGCGGCGAACTAGGTCACAACCTGATGGACCACACCTATCGAACTGGAGCTATGGGTACTTTTGAAGGTTTTGAAGATCAATATTATAAAGGACGAAGACCTAACGGAATTTACATTCCTCGATATTGGAACATCGATGAGAATAGTAAATCTGACAAGTTTGTGCGAGGGTTCGGCTACCAGGGTGGTGCTGGTCGCGACGGATGGGGAGCTGGAGCCAATCAGGAAGATTTTGGAGCTGATTTTAAAGACGCACTCATGAAGCCAGGTCCATGGCAGTTTTTCATTACAGGGTTTTCTGAATGCCTTCCGTATCATGAAAATCAAGTAACGCTTGACAAGGAGAATACGGATAAATGGGGTCAACCTACCCTGGCTATTGATTGTGAGTTCAAGGAAAATGAAAAAGCACTCAACCGACAAGCTCGAGAAGATGCCAAGGAAATGTTAGAAAAAGTCGGCCTCAAAGACATTACTGATTTTGACAATGAACACGAGCCAGGATACGGTATTCATGAAATGGGTACCGCCCGAATGGGGAAAGACCCAAAGACTTCAGTATTGAACGCGACGAATCAAGTGCACGCGGTGAAAAATGTATTTGTCACAGATGGTGCATGTATGACTTCTTCATCTTGTGTCAATCCCTCTTTGACTTATATGGCCATCACGGCAAGAGCTGCAGACCATGCCATTTCTGAACTCAAAAAACGCAACCTCTAATGCTATGAATAGAAGAAAAGCACTAAAAAAGACCGCATCAATTGCCGGAGCTACAGCACTTACACCTACCCTTCTATCTCTTTTGCAGTCTTGTCAGCAGCAACCCTCTCTTAATTGGACGCCTACTATTTTAAGTACTGATCAAGCGAAACTGGTAAGTACTTTAGTTGACACCATCTTGCCCAAAACAGATACTCCGGGCGCATTGGAACTGCAAGTAGATCAGTTTATTGACCTGGTAATAACCAATATTTTTGATACCAAAGGCCAGCAAGCCTTGCTGGCTCAGTTGGATTCATTTAATACTCAGTGCAAAGAGGAATTTGGTGATTTCTTCGCTAACCTTTCTAGCGATAAACGCACTGAAGTGCTTCGTAGGGAAGAACAAGAAAACCCTAAATTCAACAAAAAGATATGGGGGTCAGCAGTTGGTGAAGAGCAAAAGCCAGTTGGTGTTTACCGAACTCTAAAATCGATGGCACTTTGGGGTTATTTTTCTTCTGAAGCTATAGGCAAAAACGTATTAAGCTACGACCCAATTCCGGGAGCCTATATAGGTTGTCTCCCTTTGGAAGAGGTGGGCAATACCTGGAGCTTATAGGCCTCAAAAATTCTCCTTATAGTTTAACTTATAAGAAAAAGAACCTTCTTATTGAGCTTCTATTTCAGCGTAAATCTTAATTATCCGTTTAGCTGCTATTGAAAATAAATTTCAATCCGAGATTCATCCATTCAAATCCAGTCCATAAAGTAATTACTATTTAATTTAGTATTTTAATAATAATTACTAATAAAAGTAGTAATTGTGAGAACTATAATCCACCTCGATCTAGACACCTTTTTTGTCTCATGTGAGCGCTTGCTCAATCCTGAACTGATTGGTAAACCCGTCATCATTGGGGGCACTAGTGGTCGCGGAGTAGTATCTACTTGCAGCTATGAAGCCAGAAGGTTTGGAATCCACGGGAATATGCCTATGAGGCTAGCTAAAGATTTATGCCCAGAGGCTGTTGTGATTAGGGGAAACAGTGGAATCTACGGCAGGTTCTCTAAAGCCGTCACTGAGATCATCAAAGAAGAATCTCCAATGTATGAGAAAGCCTCATTTGATGAATTCTACATCGATATGACTGGGATGGATAAATTTTTTGGTACGTTAAAATGGGCCCAGGAACTCAGAAAGCGAATCATCAAAGAGGTACAACTACCCATATCTATGGGAATATCTGTTAACAAAGCCGTAGCTAAAGTCGGCACAGGTCAAGCTAAACCCAATGGCTTCCTCAATATTGAAAAAGGGACTGAAAAAGAATTCCTCAAGCCTTTATCACTTCGAGAAATACCCGGTGTAGGTCCCGAAACTTTTTATAAACTGCGGGATATGGGTGCGCAGTATGTCAAGACCGTTCAAGATATGCCAAAGCGTTTGATGCATGCCTCCTTTGGAGAAAATGGCATTACCATATGGAATCGCTGCCAGGGCCTGGACAGCACTCCTGTAGTCCAATATCATGAGAGAAAATCTATTGGACTTGAACGCTCTTTTGAGAAAGACACTATAGATGTCAATAAGATCAGAAGTATGGTCATCGCCATGGCTGAAAATTTGGCTATGCAGCTGCGAAATGGAAACCGTCTTACTTCCATCGTAACAGTTAGAATCAGATATGCAGATCTTACTGTGTTCTCCAAACAAAAGAGAATCACTTTTACCTCCAACGATCACATACTGATAGAAGTAGCCAAAGACTTGTTTGAAAGACTATATGAAAGAAGGCTCTTAATCAGACTAATTGGTGTCCGATATAGTGGGTTGGTGCAGGGAGGCCATCAAATCTCCCTTTTGGATGACACGGAAGAAATGTGTAACCTGTATCAGGCAATGGACCATATCCGAAATAGGTTTGGGCAAGATGCAGTTAAACGAGCCATCGCAATGGGATCCAATCACATTGGTCACCTAAATCCTTTTAATGGGGAACCACCATGGATTCCTGCCCATAGAAGAGCCTGATCACTTGTACATAAGGTTACTATAATAGCTTCAAACAGGAATTCATGATTATGTTTGAAAGATGGACTTAGAGAGAGGAAAAGGTTTAGGGTATCTCCTTGAGCGAACCACCAGGCTTGTCAAACTGAGCTATTCTCAGGCATTTAAAGGAGCGGGGTTCGACATCACTCCAGAACAGTGGGTTATCATGGAGAGCCTTTATGAAAACCCTGATGGGCAATATCAAAACGAACTGGTAGAATTCAGTTTCAAGGATGCACCTACTATCTCAAGGATCATCGACCTTCTGTGCAAAAAAGGCTTTGCCTCGAGAGAAACTGACAAAACAGATAAGCGGAGTAGAAATGTAAAGCTGACAGATATAGGCAGAGAAACCGTCGAAAAGATGCAGCCTCTCGTTGCCGAACTCAGAATCAGAGGATGGCAAGGCCTTTCCGATGAGGACTTTGAAGAATTTGTTCGAATGATTGATCAGGTCTTTGAGAATTATAAGTAACGAGAATTGAATATATTTGTCATGACAACTAATTTTAATTGTTATGGCGTCTTCTACTCTTGAACCAGAAAAAATTTACGACGAAGCACAAGACTTCATGCCGCTTAATGGCACTGACTACATCGAATTCTACGTCAGCAATGCCAAGCAGGCCGCTCACTTCTATAAATCCGCATTTGGCTTTCAGTCCTTAGCCTATGCTGGTCTTGAAACAGGTTTGAGAGATCAAGAGTCATACGTAGTAGTACAAGACAAAATCAAACTTGTCCTCACCTCCCCTCTTAAGTCCGGAACAGCTATCGGACAACACATCGACAAACATGGAGATGGCATCAAGGTGATTGCCCTATGGGTAGACGATGCGACCTATGCCTACGAAGAAGCTATCAAGAGAGGTGCCAAGTCCTATCAGCAACCACAAAAAATGGAAGATGAAACAGGTCACGTCATCCAAGCCGGCATCTACACATATGGTGAAACGATTCATATGTTCACCGAAAGAAAAGACTACAATGGAACCTTTCTCCCTGGCTTCAAACAATGGAATCCCACTTACAGTCCGTCTCCAATCGGATTGAAATATGTTGACCACATGGTGGGCAACGTAGAGCTTGGCAAAATGAATGAGTGGGTCAACTTCTACGCAGATGTATTAGGGTTCGCCCAAATCGTCTCATTTGACGACAAGGACATCAGCACTGAATACACCGCTCTCATGAGCAAGGTCATGAGCAATGGCAATGGAAGAATCAAATTCCCAATCAACGAGCCTGCTGATGGCAAAAGAAAGTCTCAGATAGAAGAATACCTTGATTTCTATGAAGGAGCTGGAGTACAGCATATTGCAGTTGCTACGGACAATATCATCGAAACTGTCACCGAACTTCAAGAAAGAGGCGTGGAGTTTTTGAGGGTACCGTCCACTTACTATGAGACACTACTAGATCGTGTTGGAGAAATCGATGAGGACATTGCTCCCCTTGAAAAACTAGGCATCTTGGTAGATCGAGATGATGAAGGTTATCTGTTACAGATTTTCACCAAACCCGTAGAGCCAAGACCAACCGTCTTCTTTGAGATCATCCAGAGGAAAGGAGCCAAATCATTCGGTAAGGGCAACTTTAAAGCACTCTTCGAAGCAATAGAAAGAGAGCAGGAACTACGAGGTACACTCTAGCAAGCGATATCTGGTTTTGGTTATCTGATATCCTGTTTCGGTAATACTATTGCCCGACAGAGAGAAAATTGCTT
>CAZZHO010000020.1:0-12110 GCA_964653795.1 uncultured Roseivirgaceae bacterium
GGAGGGCAAAAATAGATGTATAATTTCTAATTAAGAAGGTAAAAGAAAAAAAGTATTGTCTTTATATCCTTAGAGGGTTTTTACCATCTCTTGAAGCTCTTCTGTAGTTAGACGTGGACCATACTGCCCAACAACCTTTGATGAAGTCATACTGGCTAACTTTCCCGCTGTGGCATAATCATAGCCATTGGTAATGGCATACAAAAACGCACCAGAAAACATATCGCCTGCCCCGGTCGTATCTACGGCATCAATCTTATATGGAGCTATATCAATGAACTTCTCTCCATCCCAAATCATAGCCCCGTTTTCGCCTAAAGTAATTGCAAAATGTTTTGCCACTTTCTTCAATGCTTCCTTGGCTTCGTCTAAAGTATCTTTTCCAGTGTAAAGCATCGCCTCCTCTTCGTTCGCAAACAAAAAATCCACTCCGTCACCGACTACCTCGATCATCGGATCCCTGAAATATTTCACCATGGCCGGATCAGAAAATGTCAAGCTAGTTCTTACGCCGTTTTCCTCTGCGATTTTCTTTGCTTTCTTCATGGCTTCCTGTCCGGACTCACTGGAAATTAAGTAACCCTCGATGAAAAGGTATTCAGCACTCTTTAGTGCCTCCTCTCTTAGCTGGTTCACAGAAAAGTTGGTCGTAATACCAAGAAACGTATTCATGGTCCTCTCAGCATTGGGAAGTACCATTACCAGACATTTGCCTGTAATGCCGTTTTCTAAATCTCCGTCGAAAAGATTACTATCAATTTCGTTTGCTTTAAGGTCTTCAATGAAAAAGTGTCCATCTTCGTCCTTCGCAACTTTACATGAATAAAACGCGGACCCACCTAGCTGACTCAATGCTACAACAGAGTTTGCAGCAGACCCTCCTCCTTGTTTCTTGGTAATGAGGTTTCCAGCAGCTTTTATCAGCTCGTGCTGTCGCTCCTCATCTACAAGTGTGGTAAGACCTCTTTCTACTCCATGTTCCTGGAGGAATTTATCATCTACTTTAATCTCATAGTCAACTATGGAGTTACCAATTGAGTAGACGTTATACTTTTTCATTTGTGTGATTTATTATGAAGTTACCTCACAGAATTACGCTAATTCACTGAGCACTTTTTACAATATCCGGCCGCGAAGATAGTCCGATCGATCTAAAGGGCAAGTTGTTGTGCTATGTCTGGATAATCGGTGATAATCCCATCCACACCCCAATCAATTAATTTCTGCATCTCTGCTAATTCATTGATAGTCCAAGGAATTACCTTTATTCCCTCTTTTTGAATATCTGTAATAATCTGAGGTGTGAGTAGCTCATAGTAGCAACTATATACATCGGGATTGAATCCAAGTTCTTCTACGTTATCCTCCCAACTATTGCTGTTTTCTATTAACTGAGATAACTCGACATCTGGGTAATTTTCTTTGAAATATCGGAGAATGCGGAAGTCGAAGGACTGAATGGTTACCCTATTCCAGTCAACTTTGCCGTCTATTTGCTCGAAGACCATTTTACTGAACTCTTCTGGATTGGGGTGATAAACGCCATCTGTTTCTTCACTGCTTTTCAACTCAATGTTATATCTAACATCACCAAGGTTATTTAGCCTGATGTAAGGCTCAGTTCTGGCAAATACATCCCTCAAAAGAGGCTTTACAATTTTCACTTTCCCCTGGGACGGGAATCGTACATGCATGAGGCTCCCGCAATCAAATTGCCTAACCTCCTCATATGTCATCTCGTAGATATTTAACTTCTTAGCCTCCTCTTCACCTATCATATTGCGCTCGGAATCCAAGCATATCTCATTGGACATAAATGGTTCATGACTCACAATAACAAGACCATCCTTTGTGATGCACAGGTCCATCTCCAACGTGCTGACACCAAGATCCAATGCTTTGATGAAACCTCTTATGGAGTTTTCTGGCAAAATACCTCTTGCTCCACGATGGCCTTGAATATCAATTTTCCTGTCAGTCCTTATAACAGCTTTTTTCTCTTCTGAGGTATCATTTGAAGGAGACTGACATGACATTGCCAAACCAATTAACAGTAAAAGAATCAATCTATAGATCATCAACTCAGGAATTTGATTCTTGTAAATATATATTCCAAGGATTCCTCGTTGATAACCATACGATAAAAATCGGACCCATCAAGCCGCTCTGGAACATAACCTGTTTGTTTTAGGTACTTCTTCGAAATGTTTTTATCAAACCAGTGAACCAACCTTATCTTTTCTCCTTCTACCTCCAGACAAGTCATACCTCGCTTGCCAATGACTGTTCCAGAATTAAATAAGCAAGGCACTAAATAGGCGCTGTTGTACACGTAATGCTGATAGTTATGATCCTGATTGTCCCGAAAGTGCTTTTGGAGTTCTTTTTTATATTCCTTGATGTCAGCTGAAATGTCTTTTACCTTATGCTCTGAGTAGTCTCTGCAGAGCTGTTCGATCATAAATTTCAGGCGCTCAACCTTGTTCAAAGACTCAAATAAAGGCCTATGTGTATGACCGATAATACTCACAACTCTCCTCTTGCTGGAATAGTGGTAGAGCTTTTTCTCAAGTTTATACTGCTTAGTGCTACTATGAGACACGGAATAGTTTTTGATGCCCAGAGGCTTCCCAAAGTATTTGAGTGTAAACCCGACAAGTTCATTATGCTTTTGATACTTCTTAGAGGCCTGATGCCCATGATATAGAAATAAGCTATTGTCTTGGAAATTGAGCTTATAACCTTCTGTTAGGAAGTAATCATATGGCTTTTTGTCCATTCCCATCAGATCCAAGTCATGGTTCCCGATGGTCTTGATCAACTTATCCTCAGATGCAAAGTGATCGAAAGCATTGAACACTTCAGGCCAAGCCTTCAAAATTTTATTGAAGGAGAATTTTTGGAGCTCTTCGACATCTCCGTTTAATAGCAGTGAAAAAGCATTGTTAATGTAGTATTTGGAAAGGGCTTGCTGAAACAACTCGGCATTTCGCTTGAAATCATCAGATGAGGATCCATCTCCCATATGGAGGTCGCTGAAAATGACCCACTTGCTGCGATTATCTAAAGTCTGACTCGGGCTCGTTTCATAGAGCTTATCCAGATTTTTATAAACAACCTTATTGTTGATTTTCATTACTCCACTGGAAACATCCAAAGGTGAGCGATTTTTTTAATCTGGCGAATCCAACAGCATCAAAAACTGTAAATACCAACAATTTTAATTACTGATTAACGCTGATTTAACAATTCATTCCCAAAGTTTCCAAATATCCGCACTGCTGTATTTCGGGGTTGCTCCTGGTTGAGTCGCGACATAGGCTCCTGTAGCGATAGCTAATTTTAATGCTCTTGCTGGGCCCTTACGAAGTTCACTTAGAAATGCACCGAGAAAAGAGTCTCCTGCTCCTACGGTATTCACTACTTCTATCTTGATAGACTTCTCAGTTATTATCTCCGATCCCTGGAGGACAGTTGCTCCTTCGGAGCCTTTTGTAAGTATTATTGTTTCAAGGTTGCGGTATTCTTCTTTCAGCCTTTTCAACAAATCCGATTCATCTTGATCAGAATAGGAGCCCCACTGACATAAAAGCTGGAATTCGTCCTCGTTAATCTTCAGGATGTGAGCATCCCCCAGCAGGTCCTTAATCAGCGCTTTTGAGTAATACGGAGCTCTTAAATTCATATCAAAAACCACTTTTGAAGATGGGTATTTTGATTTTAAGCTTTTGAGCGCCTCCAAGTTATTGTCACCCCGGCAGGCCAGACTCCCATGTACAATGAATCCCGGGGCATCATCTAGTGCAACATCACCTGAAATATGATCCCATGCAACATCTTCCACAATCTCATATTTAGGATCACTTTCATCCTGAATATCGATGGTTACAGTGCCAGTAGGATATTTATCAGATGTCTGGACATTATTGATTTCAACATTTCGTGAATTTAGAAAGGCCAGAAGCTCTTCACCTAAATCGTCTCTTCCGACGCAGCTCAATACGGCACTTTTAACCCCATAATTTGCCAAATGCACTGCCACATTCATTGGTGCTCCACCAGGTTGTTTTCCTTGAGGAAACATATCATAAAGCACCTCACCAAAGCAAAGGACACTCACTTTAGGTTGAATTTCCATTATATCAGATTACTTTACTTTAAAAATAATAGCCTCCCAAGGATTGAGGTTAACCTCTCCAGGAGTTTGTATTTCGCCTGTCCCCCGGTAATTTGATACAATCCTCAGCAGATTGTCATTACCATAGTCCCTATCTAGCTTGTATTGTAGTGTATCGGACGAAAAATTCAGAAGAACTAGTAAAGTGTATTCTTCATCCCTTCTGTAATAGGCAAAAACCTTTGGGTCTTCCATATTGAAAACATCAAATGAACCATAAACCAGCACTGGGTATTTTTTCCTAAGCTCGATCATTTTTCGATAGAAATTGAGAATGGAAGTCGGATCATTTTCTTGTGATTCAACGTTGACATCCACGAAGTTAGGATTCACTTTAATCCATGGTAGTCCTTCACTAAATCCTGCATTGTCCGTACCAGACCATTGCACTGGAGTACGCGCATTGTCTCTTCCTTGCCAATGCACCGCTAAAAGTAATTTGCTCTTTTCTTCAGAGGAGAGGTCTTTATTCTTTACTAGGTTGAGCGTCTCTATATCTCTGTAATCATCAAAGGAATCAAACGCTACATTACTCATACCAATCTCATCCCCTTGATAAACATAGGGAGTTCCACGCATTGATAGCAGCATCAAGGCCATCAATTTGGCGGCCTCCTGATGAAATTCATCATCATTTGCGAACCTAGAGACTAATCGAGGAAAGTCATGATTGCCTAAAAAAATACTATTCCACCCACTATCCCCAAGCCTTTGGTCCCAATCTGAGAAAACCCTTTTGAACTTTACAAAATCTACTGGAACAGGATCAAACTTTCCACCCGGTCCGTGATCAATGAACATATGATCAAAATGGAAGACCATATTGAGCTCATTACGTGATTCATCGACGTAATCAAGACCATTTTCAAGTGTAATTCCAGGTCCTTCTCCAACGGTCATCATATCATATTTAGAGATAACCTCCTTATTCATCTCCTGCAGATACTCATGTATTCGTGGGCCGTTGGCATATAGATTCGCCACAGTTTCATTGAACTCATCATACGGTGAATCATCATAGTGCCGCTTTGAAATGAGAGAGATCACATCCATACGAAAGCCATCTATCCCTTTATCCAGCCAAAACCGCATTATATCATAGACTTCCGCCCGCACTTTGGGATTGTCCCAGTTCAAATCTGGTTGCTTAGCTGTGAACAGTCTAAGAAAGTACTGACCTGTCTTCTCATCAAATTTCCAGGCGTCACCTCCGAAGAAAGATTGCCAGTTATTGGGCGGGCCACCTTCCTTACCGTCTTTCCAGATATAATAATCCCTTTTCGGGTCAGAAATAGAAGATCTTGATTCCTCAAACCACCGATGTTCATCTGAAGTATGATTGGCAACCAAATCCATAACCAGCTTCATACCGCGACTATGTACTCCAGCCAAAAGCATATCAAACTGCTCCATCGTACCAAATTCCGGTTGAATGTTGCAATAGTCACTAACATCGTAACCATTGTCATCATTGGGAGAAGGATATACCGGGCACAACCAGATAATGGAAACTCCAAGGCTTTGGATATAGTCGAGTTTCTCGATGATACCACCAAGATCCCCAACTCCATCACCATTACTGTCTTTAAAACTTCGAGGGTATACCTGATATACTACTCCCTCTTTCCACCAAGTTCTAGTCATTTCTTTATAAAATAGATCGTTGCTCTAACCAATGAAATTGAAAAGGCAAAAGCTTTATTTGGTTATAAGGTTGGTCGACGTATAGGCCTGTGGCCATATCAATCAGCCCTTCAGCGATATTTAAACCTTCTCTCTTTAAATGATCGACAGAAAACCACTCTTCCTGGTCATTGAGATTAAAAACACAAATAACTTTCTGATGATCACGATATCGACCAAAGGCAAGGACATGTTCATTTCCAACATCCACCAAATAGGTATTATTATGATCGGCGAAGACTCCTGCGTTCTTTCGTATATCGACCAGCTCTTTGATTGAATTGAAGATAGAGTGCTCCACTGTTCCCTCGACATGTCGTAACTCAGTTTGATCCCAGTTCATGGAGGGGCGATGTACCCATCGATTATCGCCTTTCTTTTCAGGGTTCTCCGTGTAGGAATAATCGTTGAGCATTCCAATTTCATCACCCATATATAGCATAGGAATACCGCCATAGGACAGAATAATCGCATGCATCATCTGAATTCTCTTTACCGCAAGCTGAATCCATCCATTATCTCTTGATTCGATAGCTTTTTCCAACCCTGCTAGCGAAGCTAAGGTTCCTGAAATGCGAGCGTCACCAGTCACCGGATCTTCCATAAAAGGGAGGCCTTTACTAACGGACCAATCAATCTTTGATGTTAGGTAATCAATGATGAACCTACGGTGCGTATTGCCATCATAGCCTGCCCACCTCGCATGTTCATCTTCATAGCCTAACCCTATATCGTCATGACATCTCAAATAGGTAATCCAGGAGGTTCCTAGTGGCTTGGAAGGGATATTTTCTAATGAAACTTTAAGCAGTCTATTGTTCTTAGTGGTAACAGACTCCCACAGAAGTGTCATTAAAGTGGCATTGTACGCCAAGTCGCATTCGTTGCTAACGGTGGTTGATTGTCCAAAGTACTTTATGATCTCTTCCGGGGCGACAATTGCCTCCGCCAAGAAAATAGTTCCAGGCCTTGCAATTTGGATACAAGCTTTGAATGTCTGAATAAGCAAATGTGCATGTGGAAGATTTTGACTATCAGTTCCCAATTGCTTCCACATAAAAGCCAATGCATCCATTCTCAAAATATCAGCTCCCTGATTAGCCAAAAACAGAAGGTTCTCGAGCATCGCATTGAAAACAGCTGGATTGGTATAATTGAGATCCCACTGATAAGAATTGAATACTGTCATCACCCAACTCTGGGTCTCTTCTACCCAAGTAAAATTGCCTGGAGAAGTATCCGGAAATACTTGTGGAAGGGATTGTTCGTATTGGTCCGGTAAGGTTCTATCCTCGAAGAAATAATAGAAATCCTGATAATTTGAATTGCCCGATTTTGCCTCTTTAGCCCATTGATGATCATCGGCAGTATGATTGATAACCATGTCCATCATCATGAACATATCTTTCTTCCTTAACGCATCAGCTACTTTCTCCAACATCTCCATGCTGCCAAAGCGTGGATCCACAGACTGGTAATCAGAGACCGCATAACCTCCATCATTTTCTCCAACGGGCATTTTCAATATTGGCATGATATGAATCAGGTTTACACCTAATTCCTGGAGATAATCGATTTTCTTCAGGAGTCCTTTGAGGTCCTTGTTGAAAAGGTCGACATATAACATCATTCCAACAATTTTCTCACTTAGGAACCACTGTGGGTTTGCCGACCTGTTTTCATCAATTTTCTGGAGATCTGAATTTCTCCGAATGTTTGTCGCAATGAGCACTTCGATCAAGCCTTCCAAATGCTGCCAAACGTCAGGCCTCAATGGGTAGAGCTTATGAAAATTTTGAAAAATGGTGTGAAAGCCCGCAGATAACCTCAGCTTAAAAGCTTCGTCAAGCTTTTTGTCACTGTGCTTCTCTAATACCTTTCTCAGTAAATTATGCGAGGACGGATCGTACAATTCCTATAGCTATTATTCG
Organism: uncultured Roseivirgaceae bacterium; assembly: GCA_964653795.1. Lineage (GTDB taxonomy): Bacteria > Bacteroidota > Bacteroidia > Cytophagales > Cyclobacteriaceae > JAWPMT01. The sequence goes on from CAZZHO010000020.1 coordinate 7,792, forward strand.
AAATTTTTTGAAAGATGTATTGCCCTATTCAAGTCTTCAAGCTGTTGTTTCTTTCTTTCATCTGTCCATTCGAAATACTCAGCCATACGATCAGCCACTTGAATCTTACTAGGCTCTATTGATGATATATGGAAGTATAATCTACCCGTTCTTCTTTCGAAGAAATCCAACAACGTGAAAGCTGCTTCATTCTCAAGGGTGAACTCTAACTCCGCCATGACAAGCGCAACATGGGCATCATCAACTTTCTCGTCATAGTAGCCCAAAATATCATCGGACTGTCTACCGTAGGTGCTAACCAAGTACTCTGAATAGGTCACCAGATCCTGGTGCATCATGGCCAACCTTTTCTCCAAGCCCTGCTGGTATCTTTTGACGTCTTTAGTCCCAGCAAACACCCCGCCTTGCAACACTGTGGTTTCAGTTTGGCATGCTTTCACTTCCAGGTCATATTCGGCCTTTATCTTCTCAGTTACTTTATCCAAAATCCTTTCTGCCATCTTCCTATAGCCAGTTAGCTTTCCACCGGCAATAGATAATAGCCCTGTTTCAGATTCGAAAATTTCATCTTTTCTGGAAAGCTCGGAAGCGGATTTTCCTTCTTCTTCTATAAGCGGCCTCAAACCTGCCCAGGTTGACTCTACATCCTCGACCTTGAGATCAACACTCGGAAAAATATGGTTTACTCCGTCTATTAGATATTGTACATCAGACATGTCAGTTCGGACATCATCCAAATCACCATGATAATCAGTATCTGTTGTACCTATATATGTGGTTCTATCTCTAGGCACAGCAAAAATCATACGGCCATCAGGCACGTCGAAATACATGGCATGATCTACAGGAAAACGCTCTCGGGCCACCACAATATGAACTCCTTTAGTTGGGTGAAGGTGCTTCCCAGAGAGTGACTTGTTCTTCTCCCTCAGCTTATCAACCCATGGCCCTGCCGCGCTAATGGTGTATTTGGCCGAAAGCTTGTGCTGCTTTCCTGAAAGTTTATCTTCCCACGTAACACCGCTTATCTTATTATCAGTATAAATGAACTCTGTAGCCTCCGCATAATTGATGACATGAGCACCGAAATGAGTGGCTGTTTTTAATATCTCCATTGTTAACCGAGCATCATCTGTTCGGTATTCAGCATATATTCCTCCACCTTCAAGAATATCTGGCCTAAGGGAAGGCTCTATTTCTAGCGTTTCTTCTTTAGTCAACATTTTACGCTGGTCCTCTTTCTCCACTCCTGCCAACACATCATAAACCATCAGGCCAAATGAGGTCAACATCTTGCCATAGGTACCATCTTTGATAAGAGGCAAAATCATCTTCTCATTTTTCACCAAGTGTGGAGCAAGGTTGTGTACGACTGCTCTTTCACGACCGACTTCCCTGACAAGGGCTATCTCAAACTGCTTCAAATACCTTAATCCGCCGTGAATAAGCTTAGTAGACTTACTGCTTGTACCTGATGCAAAATCCTTTTTCTCAATAAGTACTGTTTTAAGACCTCTGGTAGCCGCATCCAATGCGATCCCGGCACCGGTTACGCCACCACCGATGATTAACAAATCATAAGACTCTTCCTCGATTTTTTTAATGAGTTTCTTACGATTCTTCGATTTTAAGATATTCATTTAGTCTTTGGCCCAATTAAAGGTTCGCTCCACTGCCTTTTTCCAGTGGTTATAAAGTTTTTCCCTAACGTCTGCATCGAGTTGCGGAGAGAACTTCTTCTCTGTTTTCCTGACTTTGGTCAAGTCCTCAGGTTTCCATACACCTGCTTTCAAACCGGCCAAGTAAGCCGCTCCTAACGCTGTTGACTCGGTAATAACTGGCCTGTCCACCTCAGCGTTCAGAATGTCCGCTTGAAATTGCATCAAATAATCATTTGCCGTGGCACCACCATCGACATTGAGACTTGAAATATCGATCCCACTATCTTGTTCCATTGCTTGTAGCACATCTCTTGTCTGGAAAGCAATAGACTCCAAGGCCGCTTTGATTATATGATTCTTGCCAGTGTCCCTCGTAAGTCCGAAGATGGCACCCCTGGAGAACTGATCCCAATACGGAGCTCCGAGACCTGCAAAGGCAGGCACCAAATACACGTCGTGCCCTTCAACTTTCTTAGCAAAATATTCTGAGTCTGAAGCATGGTCAACCACTTTCAAAGAATCTCTAAGCCACTGAACTGCCGCTCCGGCAATAAAAATACTCCCTTCTAATGCATACGCTGGTGTTCCATCGGTACTACATGCCATAGTGGTCAACAACCCATTCTTGGAATCCATCGGCTTGTCTCCTAAGTACATCAGCATAAAACAGCCCGTGCCATAAGTGTTTTTCGCATCACCTGCCTGAAAACAGGCTTGTCCGAATAACGCGGCTTGCTGGTCTCCAGCTACTCCCAAAATCGGAATCTCTGCTCCATCATATCGGAAGAAGCCAAACTCAGAGCTGGATGCCTGAACCTTTGGCAGCATTGATTTAGGTATGGATAAAGCATCCAAAAGACCTTCATCCCACTCAAGAGACTTAATATTATAAATGAGCGTGCGAGAAGCATTGGAGTAGTCTGTGACATGCTTACGTCCTTCTGTTAATTTCCAGATCAACCAGGTATCAATTGTACCAAATCGAAGTTTCCCAGCATCAGCTAGTTCCTTGGCACCTTGGACGTTGTTCAATATCCAATTTACCTTGGTCCCAGAGAAATAGGAGTCAATCACGAGACCAGTCTTTTCCCTAACCTCCCCTTCTAGTCCTTTAGCTTTAAGGTCTTCACAGAATTCAGAGGTCCGCTTGTCTTGCCAAACAATGGCATTGTGTATAGGATCACCTGTTTCGGCATTCCACACAACAGCTGTTTCTCTTTGGTTTGTGATACCTATGGCATCAATTTGATGAGCACTAATACCAGTAGAGGAAAGTAAGGCCTTAAAGACCTCCAATTGCGTCGACCAAATTTCCTCGGGGTTGTGCTCAACCCAACCGGATTTGGGAAAAATCTGTGTGAATTCCTTCTGCTGAACTCCTTTGATTTCTCCTTTTTCATTGAAAAGTATTGCCCTGGAACTGGTAGTTCCCTGATCAAGTGCAACTATATACGCCATGAATTTCTTATCTAAACCTGATTACGATAATCGCTGTAATTAACAATAATGTCAAGACCAATATCGACTAGTTATTCAGTGTAGAGCATCTTCATAAAGAATCCTGATTCTCACCATGAGTTTTTCCGGATTTAATCTTTAGTACTTGCTACTACAGATGGACCTACCGCTTCCACGGAGGCGATAACAATCCCATCTAATAACTTGAATATGGATCAAATCTAAATTACTATCCTAAGCTTCTGACTTAGAATAGTTAAACTCTATAATAGTAAGAAAATGGCAATCTTAACCTAATGAATAGGCAATGATTTTAGATAAAACCAATACAAACGATTGGATTTAAGAATCTTTCAAATAGACTGTTCGGAAAGACTAGTACTTAACATCATCAGCCAGGAGACCAAGTACCACTCCATTTGTCCAGCCGAACCCATCCTGGGTTGGGTATTCCCCTCCACCAGCAAGCAATGTAGTATCCATCACGTTGTACTTCTCCATCATCTTTCCAGTATTTCGGTATACCTTCTCATTGACTGAAAGCCAGCTTTGTTTGATACGATCAGCAAGATCATTTTGACCATACCTTTCTAGTCCTTTTATCGCAATCCACTGAAGTGGTGCCCATCCGTTTGGAGCATCCCATTGCTGACCCGATTGAACAGGTGTAGTTAGTATTCCTCCAGGTGCCAACAAAGTCTTTTCAAGAGTTTTAGCCTGAATCATGGCCTTGGCAGTATCTGCGACACCAAAATATAGTGGTGCTAAAGAAGCAGCGGTCATTTTGCCTGTAGGCTTTCCATCTAGATGGAGTATATCCTGATAGGAACCTAAGCTGTCATTCCACATGAATTTATTGATTACTTTCCTGCGGATATCAGCCTTTCTTCTAAACTGATCTGCCTGACCCCAATGATCGGCGGCTTTATGCAATTTATATAGTGTCAACTCTGTTGCGTATAAGAGGCAGTTCAAATCAACGGGCAGAATATCAGTTGTCCTGATTGTCTCGAATTTTTCACCCGCAAACCATCTATCACTAAAATCCCAGCCAGACTCTGCGGCCGCTCTTAAATCCCTGTAAAGCTTTTTCCTTGCATTCTCTGGCAGCTTTTCAGCCAATTCAATATCTTCTCTATAAGATTCAGGTCTTGGCGTTTCAAAATCATCCCAATATCTATTCAACAAGAATCCGGTGAA
>CAZZHO010000020.1:12210-37412 GCA_964653795.1 uncultured Roseivirgaceae bacterium
CCAGTCTCAACTGGCTTTGACTCTGGCACATAAGGGGGATCGAAATTCTCATCAATGAATGCTTGCAATTCAAAAACTTCGGAGTTTTTTGACTCTCTGTACTTCCTTAAGATGGCTGAAGGATCAGTCTTTGGGGTGTAGTCGACGAAGGTCTTAGAATCAGGAAAGATATGTGCCATTTGCACATCATGGAAAAGCTCTCCTAAATCAACCCAAGGTCTATAATAGCGTTTGCTGCTTTTCTCTTCCGCTTTATCAGCGCACCCAACAATGATTACAACAAATAGAACTGGCAATAACTTTCTCATATGTTTTCAAGCATTAGAATGTAGCCTCTTGAGCTTCTTTTCTAGTTTTCAAATTCGCAATGACAAACTTTCCAACCTCTTCACCTTGGTCTACACCATTTTCGATGGCCATCATGTAATGAATCCCGCCATAAAGTCGACTGATTGCTGCCTCCTCGGATGCTTGAAGAAAAGATTCAAACTCCCTAGCAGGAAGACCATATTCTACCTCGGTGGTGTCGTTGAAAGCAAAGTCATCTCCATAGTAGTCAGTTAAAGTGATAGCCGCGGCTCGTGAAATAACGCTGTGTCCACTTGTATACTCTGGAAATGGTGGCGTCTGAAGAAGTGGTAACCAATCTTCATCGAGATACTGATTGATTACGGTCTCTGGTCGAATTACGATGCTTCGCCATTTTTCATCCCAACAGCTAATGAAAGCATCGAAAAGCGAAATAGAAGTCTTAGTGTATACCTCCACCGTTTCGTCAAAGGAGTTGCCAGCTTGCCTTGTTGCAATAGCGACAATACCCATCCAGTGTCCACCAGGAGTAATTTTCTTTGTCGCAAACATCGCATGCCCACGATGGTGTGAAACGTACGGATTGCAATCCCAAAATTCGGCAATGGCAGTTTGTTCTTCATCCAGGCTTTTGCCCACTTCATACACTTCCATCAGTTGACGATGAAATTCGGTACCCTCTTCCAGACTGAAAGCTTCCGGATCAATAGGTTCGAATTGCCCGGCAGAATCAATTACCAAGGGCCTAATTTCTCTCCAGTGAGGTTCTATGCCTTCCATGTAGTCAGGTGGAGTAGGCTTCCACTTTTCAGGCTCATCCTGAATGGTATATTTAGGAAATGTTCTGGTCTGCTTATACATATCCCCACCAGACCATTCCAATATGTGATTGGCTACCTGCGTTCCATAAGCAAGAGAGGCTTTTTTCACCGACCTTGGCAACCCTTTGTCCTCCAGACGCTCGTATAATTTATCAATATAGGTTTGCATCTTTTCCTCAGAAAAGATCAACGCTTTACCAACAGTAAGGTAGGCGTGTAGACTTGCCAGATGTAAATTAACCTCATCTACTGGCTCAGGTGCTTTTGTTAAATCAGTGATCTGACCTGCCAAAGTCCGATACTTTGAAGGGTCGATGTGCCTTATCACTTCGAATGCTGCGATACTCGGATAGGAGTAAATCCTAGAAGCGACAGGTGGAGAAAAGATATCATATACAATCACGTCTGTCAGCTGCTTAACTGCAGCTTGAAAAGTTTCGGGATCCGTTAGGACCTGCTTGTATGATTCATCCTGCTCACAGCTAAAATTCAAAAAAATGAGTAGAAAAAACCCTGTTATCTTTTTCACTTTATCTGTCCTTTTTCTTCTTCAAAACGCAAAGATGTCAAGAAATTGAATATCATAATACTCCCTTATCCCAATTGCGTAATTTGAGTTTTGATTATCAAAATCCTAGGAAACTTATAGTCTAAATGACTATAAGAGTTATATTAGTACCATCTCTAATAAATTCTAATGGTAGGCTTAGAAACTCTCGATTGGGTCCTTATCGGACTTTATTTTTTCCTCCTCTTCGCTGTTGCGGTATGGGTCATCATGCAAAAACAAAAAAACACTGAGGACTTTTTCCTGGCAGGAAGGAATGTGGGCTGGTTTGTGATTGGTGCTTCGATTTTCGCCTCCAACATAGGCTCTGAGCATGTGGTAGGCTTAGCCGGAACAGGGGCTGAAAGTGGTATGCCTATGGCCCACTATGAACTTCATGCCTGGATTGTGCTGGTTTTGGGGTGGCTTTTCCTTCCTTTCTACATGCGCAGCAATGTCTTCACAATGCCAGAATTTTTGGAAAAGAGGTTTGATGCCAGATCAAGATGGTTTCTTTCGATTTTCTCCATTATCGGATACGTCCTCACTAAAGTCTCTGTCACCATTTATGCTGGAGGAGTGGTTGTTTCACAACTGCTGAACTTGTCCTTTCTGCAGGGAGCATTGGGTATCGTCATCATCACTGGAATTTATACAGTCCTCGGTGGAATGCGAGCTGTAGTTTATACCGAAACCCTTCAAACCGTAATATTGATCCTCGGATCTCTTTTTCTGACTTATCAGGGATTTCAGGCCATTGGCAGCTGGGAAGAACTCAAAACACTGGCGGGAGCCGAACATTTCAATATGTGGCGTCCTTCTTCCGACGCACAGTTTCCCTGGACGGGAATGGTTTTCGGAGGTACGATAGTCGGGATATGGTATTGGTGTACAGATCAATATATTGTTCAGAGAACGTTGGCAGCTCACAATATCAAGATTGGAAGAAGAGGTGCTATTTTCGGAGCTTACCTGAAACTCCTACCTATTTTCATTTTTCTCATCCCTGGTATCATCGCTTTTGCTTTGAAGCAAAAAGGAGTGCTTAGCTATGAAAGAAGTGACGAAGTATTTCCAGTACTCGTACAAACATTGCTACCTGCAGGAGTGAAGGGTCTGGTGGCTGGAGGTTTGATGGCAGCTTTGATGAGTTCGCTGGCTTCAGTGTTCAATTCCAGCTCTACGCTTTTTACAGTAGACATTTTTAAGAAGCTCTATCCAGAAACTGAAGAGAAGAAATTGGTGCAGGTTGGAAGACTTGCTACCGGAGTTGTAGTGATTTTAGGGATGCTGTGGATTCCCATCATGGAAAAAATCGGAGGTGGAGTGCTTTATCAATATCTGCAGAGCGTCCAATCTTATATAGCGCCTCCTATTACCGCCGTTTTCTTATTGGCGATTTTGTCTAAACGAGTCAATGCTCAAGGTGCCATCGCCACCCTTTTCTTCGGATTGATTATTGGAACCTTAAGAATTGCCGCTGAGCTGAGTATCTCGAACGGTGACAGTGGATTTATTTACCAGTTTGCTACTATCAACTTTGCCCATATGGCCATCTTCATGTTTTTAGCCTGTGTAGCAGTATGTTTAGTCGTAAGCTATATTACATCTCCACCCGATCTGGTCAGGATACAAGGGTTGGCATTCGGAACCCTTTCTGCAAATCAGAGAGCTGAGGGAAAAGCAAGCTTTGGCAAAGTAGATCTGGCTGTTTCGGTGATACTCGTGGTGATTATTGTATTCATCCTGACCTACTTCACAGGCTAATTACAAATCCAACACAAACTTTTTCTCACGAAGCTGCTCGTAAGTCGGCTTATCAAACTTATAAAGCTTAGCTGCACGGTGTGAAACATCTTCCTGTTTTTCATTGCAGTCTATTAGGAAATTCATTTTGAGCATTTTCCGTCTGAAGTTGGGCTTATCCAATTGTATCCGGAGAATTGACTCATAAAGCGTCTGAAGCTGACCCAGCGTAAACTTTTCGGGCAATAGATTGAACCCGATGGGCTCCTGCTTTACTCGAGATTGAAGTCTAGAGAAAGCGTCCTTAAGAATTTCATGGTGATCGTAGGGTAAGTCCACAATTTCATCTGGTGTGAACCATTTAGCATCAGAGGCAGTGAAGCCAGGCGATAATTTGTAATCTGTATCCTTGATCAAAGAATAATAGGCCACCGTCAGTACCCTCTTCGTAGGAAACCGGTTTACATCTCCATACGCCTTCAACTGGTCTAAATACAAATCTTTGACGCCTGTGAGCAAATACAATATTCGGCTTGCTGCCTGATCCAGCGACTCGTCTTCTGTTATCCATCCCCCTGGCAACGCCCACCTTCCCTTGCTAAGGCCGTCAGCATGCTTTACCAGTAGCACCTTGAGCTCTGAAGAAAAACCAAAGACCACACAGTCAATGGACATATTGTCAATCACATTATCAGGCATAAGCTCAATTTTAGACTAAAATAAAAAAATTAAGAAACTTATAGTCATTTTGACTATAAGTATTATCTTAGTAGAACTTTTAAAGAAAATGTACCTAATCGGATACGATATCGGCTCCTCGTCTATCAAAGCCGCTCTGGTAGATGGCAACAGTAACAAAGCACTCGCGATTGTAACAAGTCCGTCAGATCATGAACTTGGTATGGACGCTCCCCAACTGGGATGGGCTGAACAAGATCCAGCAATATGGTGGGAACACATCTGCATTGCCACCAAGCAACTACTGAAAAAAACAAGTATAGCTCCTGATGATATTAAGGCAATTGGTATCGCCTATCAAATGCATGGCCTAGTATTGATTGATAAGGATCATCAAGTCGTCAGGCCTTCAATTATTTGGTGTGACAGTAGAGCGGTGAGCATAGGAGAAGAGACTTATGAGAAACTTGGGTCATCTTTTTGCCTTGGTCATCTGCTCAATTCTCCTGGAAACTTCACTGCCTCCAAGTTGCGATGGGTTTTAGAAAACGAACCTCAGCTTTTTGATAAGGCCTCCCATTTCATGCTTCCAGGGGATTATTTAGCAATGAAGATGACAGGGAAGGTAAAGTCCACTATCTCCGGCCTATCGGAAGGCACACTTTGGGACTTTAAAAACAACAAAGTCTCAGAGAAACTCCTCGACCATTTAGGAATTTCCAACTCAATGGCACCAGATCTTACTCCTACGTTTGGCCTTCAGGGACAACTCCATGAAAAGGCTGCAAAGCAAATGGGGTTATCGATAGGCACTCCCGTCACTTACCGAGCTGGAGACCAGCCCAATAACGCTTTGTCATTAGGGGTAATCGATGATGGAGAAATAGCTGCAACAGGAGGTACTTCAGGTGTTGTGTATGGTGTAAAAAATAAACCCATCGCTGACAAACAAGCCAGGATCAACAGCTTCGCTCACGTCAATTACACTCAGGAAAATCCAATGACTGGCGCTTTGCTATGTATTAATGCAGCCGGCATACTATATCGATGGGTACGACTATTGATTGGTGGAGAAAACCTCTCCTACTCGGCAATGGAAGAAATGGCATCGAGTTCTGAAATTGGAAGTGATGGAGTAGTGGTGCTACCATTTGGAAATGGGGCTGAAAGAATGCTAGGCAACAGAGACATTGGCGCAGGTATTGAGGGGTTACAGCTGAATCGCCACTCCAAATCACACCTCATTCGAGCGTCATTGGAAGGTATCGCCTTCTCCTTCGTATATGGTATGAAGGTACTTGAAGAACTGGGGATTCCTATTCAAAAGATGAGAGTCGGTAGTGACAACTTGTTTCAATCGGAAATTTTCAGTAGTACCATTTCCAATCTCATGAACACTCAAATTGAGCTGGTAGAGAACACAGGAGCAGTAGGCGCCGCCCGAGCCGCCGGTTTTGGAATTGGTCACTTCGCAAATTTGAAAGAAGCAGTATCATCGGATAAGGTGATAAAAAGATTTACTCCCTCCCCTCTTTCGAATCTTGGGGAGGCTTATGATAAATGGAAATACACACTCAACAACAAAATCAATATTCACGATGAGTCAAAATAATATCATACTGGGCAGCAAGGAATTTTTCCCAGGAATTGGGGCAATTGCCTTTGAGGGACCAGCGTCGAAAAACCCCTTTGCTTACAAATATTATGATCCTGAGAGGGTCGTGATGGGAAAGTCGATGAAAGAGCATTTCAAGTTTGCAATCGCCTACTGGCATTCTTTCTGTAATGCCGGTGGTGACCCATTTGGCCCAGGAACCGTGACATTTCCCTGGGATGAAAAGAAAGGTGCTGTCGAAAGAGCAAAAGACAAAATGGATGCAGCCTTTGAATTCATCTCCAAATTGGGTCTGGAATACTTCTGTTTCCATGATGTAGATGTTGTGGACGAGGGTGGCTCGCTCTCAGAGTTCGAGCAAAGACTCCAAGCACTAACAGATTATGGTATCGAAAAGAAAAAAGGTAACGATATCAAAGTGCTCTGGGGAACAGCGAACTTGTTCTCCAACCCAAGGTACATGAATGGTGCTGCCACCAACCCAGATTTTAATGTCGTGGCTTATGCAGGCGCTCAAGTCAAAAATGCGCTTGATATGACAATAGCACTAGATGGTGAAAACTATGTCTTCTGGGGTGGGCGTGAAGGATATATGAGTCTACTCAATACCAATATGAAAAAAGAAACTGAGCACATGGCACAGTTCCTTCATATGGCAAAAGACTATGCAAGAAGTAATGGATTCAAAGGGACTTTCTTCATAGAGCCAAAGCCAGCAGAGCCCTCTAAGCACCAATATGATTTCGATTCTGCTACCGTGATTGGATTCCTCAGGCATTTTGGATTGGATAAGGACTTTAAGCTCAATATTGAGGTTAATCATGCCACACTAGCGGGGCATACCTTCCAGCATGAACTGCAAGTAGCTGCTGATGCCGATATGCTTGGAAGCATAGATGCTAATCGTGGCGATTACCAAAATGGATGGGATACTGATCAGTTTCCGGTCAATCTATTCGAATTAGTAGAAAGCATGCTTGTTATCGCTCAATCTGGTGGCCTGCAAGGTGGTGGCGTAAATTTCGATGCAAAAAGGAGAAGGAACTCTACGGATTTAGAAGACTTATTTCATGCTCATATTGGAGGCATTGACGCTTTCGCCCGGGCACTGCTTGTTACTGAAAAGCTGCTAAACGAAACAGATTTTTCTCAAAGAGTAGAGGATAGGTATGCGTCGTTCAAGAATGGTGATGGAGAAGCTTTTGAAAAGGGAGAATTGACCCTACAATCGCTCCATGAGCTTGCTAAGAAAAATGGTGAACCTGCTCAGATCAGTGGAAAACAAGAGTATCTTGAGAATCTGATCAATCTATGTATTTAAATGAGCAATAAAGGCAACAGTAGCTATTCAGTACTTATAGCTGTTTCTGTATCTCTTGGAGGATTCCTCTTTGGGTTTGACGCTTCCGTAATTTCAGGGGTCATTGGTTATGTAGGTCCCCAATTCCAACTCTCAAGTTTACAACAAGGATGGGTTGTAGGCTCACCCACTTTCGCCGCCATGTTTGCCATGTTGGTAGCTGGTGTGGTCAGTGAGAAATTAGGAAGGAAGAAAATTCTCCAAGTTGCTGCTTTGCTTTATGCCATTTCAGCACTTTACTCAGCTCTTGCTCCTGGGTATGAAGCTTTGGTAATAGCGCGACTCCTTGGCGGGTTGGCATTTGGAGCGGCACTTGTCCTTGCTCCACTCTACATCGGAGAAATAGCGCCACCGGCTCAAAGGGGCAAACTCGTTTCTATCCAGCAACTAAATATTGTATTAGGTTTTTCTGCATCGTACTTCTCCAACTATATGCTACTTGAGAATATGGACGGGCTGGGATTAGACGATACTACTATTTGGAGATGGATGTTGGGTATAGAATTTATACCAGCCATTATTTATTTTTTCTTGCTCTTCTTGGTCCCTGAAAGTCCTAGATGGCTCATTGCTAAAGGCTTAGAAGAAAAAGCAGAAGAAGTTCTCACTAAAGTCATGGGTGGAGAGGAAGCAGCAAGGGCGAAATCGGAAATACTAGAAAATATTGAATCAGATAAAACAAAGCCTAAGTCATCTATTGGATCTCTTCTTACTCCTCAGCTCAGACTGATTGTCTTAATTGCACTTACGCTCGCCATTAGCCAGCAAGTCACGGGAATCAATTCCATTTTATTCTATGCCGCCACGATTTTTGAGCAATCAGGTGTGGGTAAAAACGCTGCGTTCGCGCAGGCCGTGCTGGTTGGACTTGTGCAAGTGGTGTTTACGGTATTGACTATTGCCGTAATAGATCGGTTAGGAAGAAAACCTCTTCTCTTAACTGGATTAGGTGGAATTGCCCTGAGCATGTTGATCTGTTTTTGGGGATTCAACAATGCTTCATATTCTTTGAATGAAATAGCACTGAATGACCTCCCTGAGCAGTATGGAAGCAAGCTTACTGTTCTTTTGGACAAAGAGTATTCGAGCGATATCGCCTTTAAAAATGATATTATATCCATAGTGGGGCAACAGGAATTTCAGGCAATAGAAAGCCAAATACTCGCAACAGCTGCGGACTTGAATGCACCTATGATCCTAGGAGGTATCCTTCTCTTTATGGCGGCTTTTTCGATCTCCGTAGGTCCCATTATGTGGGTAATATTCTCTGAGATTTTCCCTTCGCGGATAAAGGGATTGGCCATAGCTGTGTTCGGCTTCCTCAACTCTTTCACGAGTTTTTTAGTACAGCTTGTATTTCCCTGGGAGCTTGCAAATCTTGGCAATGCCAATACTTACCTGATCTTCGGACTATTTGCGCTCGTAGGCTTGATCATCTTAGCCAGGATATTGCCTGAAACAAAGGGTAAATCGCTCGAGGAATTAGAAAAACAGTTACAGCGAACATGACCATTCCCAACCCTATACTTCCTGGATTCCATCCTGATCCAAGCATAGTTAGGGTTGGTAAAGACTATTTCATCGCTACTTCAACCTTCGAATGGTTTCCGGGTGTAAGAATCTATCACTCTCAAGACCTGGCCAATTGGAAATTGATAGCAGAACCTCTAAATCGCAAAAGCCAATTGGATATGAGAGGAGTTCCAGATTCATGTGGTGTATGGGCTCCGTGCCTAAGCTATGACAATGGCGTATTTTACTTGGTTTATTCTAACGTCAAAACTTTCCATGGACCGTGGTTAGATACCCCTAACTATCTGGTTACTAGTGAAAATATCACCGGTGAATGGTCCGAACCAATATTTCTAAATGCCTCAGGCTTTGACGGATCTCTATTCCACGATGATGATGGTAGAAAGTGGTATACCAGTATGTTGGTCGACAACAGGAATTCAAAGTTTTTCGGAGGGATCATACTGCAGGAATATGATCCAAAAGAATCCAGACTTGTAGGTGATTCTAACTTGATTTTTGAAGGAACATCTATTGGCAAAACAGAAGGCCCTCATATCTATAAAAAAGATGGATACTACTACTTGATTACAGCTGAAGGAGGAACTGAGTATGGTCATGCCATTTCATTGGCCAGAAGCAAAAAAATCACTGGACCGTACGAAGTAGCACCCAACAATCCTCTATTGACGTCTTGGAACGACCCAAAGCATCCGCTACAAAAGACAGGTCATGGAGACCTTGTGGAAACAGAAGAAGGAAAGTGGTATCTCACCTATTTGACAGGCAGGCCTCTGAAGGAAAGAGGTAGATGTATACTCGGAAGAGAAACAGCGATTGAGAGAGTGGAATGGAAAGATGGTTGGCTCTATCCCTGCTCCAACCTAAAGAAAGCAGAAGTAAGAACTGAGCCCTCAAAGAAAAGCACCTTTTACGACTTCAAGACCGAGGTGAGTAGAGATTTTCAGACGTTGAGAGAACCTCGAGATGAAAGTTGGATAACATCTAATAAAAAAGAGGGGTTACAATTGATTGGACGCAACTCGCTGAGTTCATTATTTGATCAAAGTTTGTTGGCCAGGAGAATCCAAAGTTATAAGGCCGAGGTATCACTGAAAATGACATTCAGTCCTTCAAACTTTCAACAAATGGCGGGCCTACTGTTCTATTACAATACCCAACACTATCATTATTTTCATCTCAGAGGTAGCGAGCATGGTTTTCACGAGTTGGTACTTATTACCAACAACAAGCACCAAGTAACCGAAGAAATCGTTGGCCAGACCACCTCAAAATCTGTGATCTTAAAAGGTATTCTTGATAGAGACACCATCACCTTCTCCTATCAGCAAGACGAACTTTTGAAGGATGGAGCAACAGTTGACGCAAGCATATTATCTGATGATTATGTATTGGATGGTCACATCTATCATCCCGCCTTTACTGGTATGATGGTAGGTTTTGCTTGCCAGGATCTAACGGGCACTAGGCTCCCCGCCGTATTCGAATGGTTTGATTACAAAGAGTTTTAATATGAAGAATATATACTTATCCCTTCTGGCAGCAGTAATTTTTGGCTGTGGCCAACAAGGAACATCCTCAACCAGAGAACTAGCAAAGTTCGAACCAAAAGATGGAGAAGTCATATTATTTGTTGGCCAAGAGCTGGAGTCTATTGGCGGGTTAGACGCCCCTTACAACGATGGATATCTTGACCACTTCGATAAACCAGGCGGATTCACGATGTACACAAATTTTGCACCTGGAGACACCTCATTTGGTTATGTTCAAAAAGGACTGGATGGCACCTGGACTACCGATGACTGGGGAGACAGCCCAAGTAATTTATCTCTTCAACTCGCTGATAAAGATTTTGATGGTCTTGGGCTAGCCATTGGTCTATCATTGGTCAATCACGAAGAAAGAGTAGCATCGGGAGAGCACGACAGCTTGGTAGTAGCTTATGGAGAATTTTTAAAGAGTCTGGCACCCCGGCCGGTCTTCTTAAGAATCGGCTATGAATTTGATGGACATGGCTGGAACTTCTATGACCGAAGCTCATATTTGGATGCTTATAGAAGAATCAAAGACACCTATGATAGAATGGGCATTGAGAACGTCGCTTATGTGTGGCAATCTACTGGATGGGTGTCGGATGAATACCTATTGGAGGAATGGTATCCAGGTGATAGCTATGTTGATTGGTGTGCCTATTCATTTTTCGCGAGATGGGATGAAGCTAGTATGATAGATTTTGCGAGGAAAAAAGGTAAACCAGTATTTATAGCGGAAGCTACCCCGACTATCTCGGATCACATGGTAAAATTTACAGGACATACTAAAACCACTATCCTTGGAGACAAAGAACAGGCTAAAGAAGCCTGGAACAGATGGTTTCAGCCCTTCTTCAAGACAATCGATGAAAATTCGGATGTTGTCAAGGCTATTAGCTATATAAACTGCAACTGGCGTTCACATGAAATGTGGAAACAAAACCCCACTTTCCAAAATATCGATGCACGAATCCAAACGAGCGAGTTTGTTTCAAACAAATGGGAAGAAGCCATTAATAGCAGATCTTTTGTACCTGTTCCCTAGTCCGGAACAAACTCAACCGTCTTACTAATGAATCGACCATCGCCACTGGTCCCTTCCAGTACAATATCAATCGCTTCGGTCACATCCGTATTATAGAATGATACCTGTGCTTTCCCATTTTCATTAGTTCGGATGTTTGGTGACCAAAATAGCGTGGTTCTGCTATCCTGTGCTATGTTTTTTTCAACACTGTAGTCTGGTGAATAGAACTGCCTGGATGCGAAGTAACCGTCATACAAGTACGTATTGATACCAACCGAAACTGATGAAAGGTCATTTTTAGTATAAATGGCAATAACGCCATTTGTTGAATATCTGCCGTAAAATGCTGCCTCGGGACCATATAATACTTCAATGCGATCAATTTCATCAGTAGGAATGGATTTCAGCAAATCCATTAAAGGATTTCGTAAGGTCTGCGTTTGTAATTCTTCATTACCAAAAATTCTTACTGGGTCAACCTGGTCACTGACATTCAATCCATTCAATAATACAAGCGGGTTTCCAGAGGTGCCACGCCCTCCAAACCTTATAGTCGACTGAGCATTTCCTTCGTCTACCACACGGAAGAAAGGTATTTGCTTGCGCAAGGCCGAAGTAACAGAACTATATCTTTCGACATTCCGAATAACTTGTCTGGCAGGTGCAAATTCTCTCGATTCAGAAGGGGCATCATCTAAAGTTGAGGATTCAACTGTTACCTCTTCTAAAAGCTGGAAATCACTTGAAAGCGTAATAAAAGTGGTATCACTCAATAATGGAATATTCTTTGTCTTAGCACGCAGCCTCTTTTTTGGACTTAAGCCGACTGAAGGTAGCTCTACAGAATTCAATTGTAAAGCGAGTTTCTCGGAGCGGTCCTCTCCTTCTATTTCCAAATAGATTTCAGAAGAACCACTGATATCAACTCCATCAAAACAGAATGATCCATCTTCAGCAATCATGGAAGTGTAATATCCAGATTCTTTGAAGTGGACAAGGGTAATCTCCTTACCAGCAAATTTGCGAATAGCAGACTTTCCAACGCTTCCACATATCTTCAACCCCTTTTCATGGTTTGTGATATCACCGTCATCCATTAATCCTTGCCATGTGAAACGGCGCCAGCCATTTGTGAGCATGATGAGATCAATATTTCTCTGATTTTCTCTGTCGTAATTTTCTAAAAGGTTTTGTATTCGGGCATCAACATTAGGTACATCCGAATTGATAAGGGCATAACTTGCCATAGCCAATCTCTTATCTACAGATACCTTCGACTTATCAGTCACCGATACAGAAAAATCCGCCACGACCGGATTACCTAAATCGTCCTCTACCTTAATATCCAGCTTAATTTGATCACGTTTACTTAGCTTTCTTCGATTGAGTTTAACGTCAGATCTCAGATGATTAAGTTCACTGTGCACGTAGGTCAAGCGCTCCCCAAAAAGTCTCATAGAGCTATCCATCAATGTTAAGTGCAAAATCCCCCCGGGTATTCTATTGCGAGGAATCTCAAAGTCCAGAATTCTATTTGTCACAACTCCTTTGCTCTGATAAACCACATTACCCCGAGTATGACCGATTAGGTACAATTCTTTACCTTCATTATCGAGTGAAGCGAGTACTCTTGCATTTAAGTTTTTATCAACTCGATTCGTAACCCGCAATACATAACCACTGGCCAGAATTTCCGGCAACTCAAAGCCAGCCTCATATCCCTGAAACTCTACTTTAGCCGTAAATTTTTTGTCTTCTTTTGGAGTGAAAAACAAGCTCCCTCTACCAGATTGATCAGATGCGAACACAGTAACCTGTTGACCTTCATTATCCAAGATGGTGCCCCTAGCTGCTAAAGGGTTACCATATTGATCAGTGATCTCGAAAGCAAGCTGACTACTTAAGCCCTGAACCATATCCCCTCCTTCCGGGAAAAACTGACATCTTAGTTCCAATTCCTCCTTAAGTTCTATGGAAGGTTGGATATTAGTAACGATTTCAATGTCCTTTCTGAAGAAAAAAGCATTGTCAAATGCAGTCATTCTCCTTGTATAGGCCCGAAGGGTATAGGTTCCAGACTGATAATCTGGCTGAATATCGAACTCTCCAGAAGTCTGACCCATCTCATCTATCCGAACAACTCTGGTTTCGATAACTTCATCCAGAGGGCTAATCAAATCCACATAAAGAACACGGCTGCTATCGGTCAAGGCATGATTACCTGCTTCAAGAATGTAGCCTTTGAACCACAAAATATCACCAACCAGGTACGCCTCTTTATCTGTATGTAAATACACTTTTTCCTGTTGCGTAAGGGCAGATGAGAATTTGTTCTTCAGCAACTTCACTAGTGGATCATTCTCCAAATTGGCTAAAAATGAAACCTGATTCTTATTGTTGAAGTAAATAGAGCCGAATTTCCTATTTCTCTCAAAGTCTGCTATTACTTCCTTTTCTACCGGGGTACGTTTGACTATAGGGTTATTTTCCCAGAATTGCTTGTCGTAGTTAATTGCTTCAATATTCTCCCGGTCTCCAGCGTTATTATATCTTGTTGCCAGATCTAACTTCTTATCTGGATATTCATAGCATACCAGCGTGGATTTTGTCCTTACAGGAACTATTTTATCAGCTGATTCATGGACATCAAACTGCTGATTCACAGAAATATAGTCGAGTAGCAACTGATCCTCACTTCGCTTAAAAGAGATATCTACACCTAATTCATATTCTTTGATATCACCTTGCACCGCATTGAAAGTGACCATCCGAAAATTATCATCATCGAAGACCCCTTTCATTCTGATCACATCATAGGTATTGATATCGATGTATAATTGACCTCTCAGAACACTGAAGCCTAAATCCCTTTCCTCAGCAGGCCAGAAGTCCATCACCAGAATCTGACCGTCATCCTCATTGATGATCTTACTCACTTTAAGATCGAAGTACTCCTCGGGATTCTCTTGAATAGGAAGCGCAAAGTATTCTACGTCAGGCTTGAAGACCCGAAGAATCCTATTTATCAGTGTGAAGTTTTTGTTGTAAACGAAGCCGTCTTTTACTTCTCCGGCCAGAGCATATCTACCAGCAGTAAGCTCCCAATCTCGAATACCACTTTGATTAAAACTGAGATCATAAAATATTTCGAATAGCTCATTGTGAACACTCCCATTCTTTGACGTCTGCCTGTAGAATGCTTTTGCTGACCTTGATTTTGAAAGTTGAGATCTTAGTCGGTGAAAACTTTGATTGAGAATTTTGAAGAGGCTCGTTTGATCTCTCGCTCTCACCTGCACTGAATCAAGCAAAAAAGCAGTCTCGAGTTCCATATCAATGGCTTTGAGGGAAGAATTAACCCGCAGATCAATTCTTTTATAACCTACATGATAAAAAGTCAGGGTGGTTGGAAATTGACTAACCGGCAGCTCGTATTGCCCTAGCTCGTTGGTTAGCGTTCCTCGCTTATTGGTTTCATCAAAGACATAGACAAAAGGAATAGGTTCAGTTGTGCCTTTATCGGAAACAGTTCCACTGACTATAGATTGACCAATAGCTCCAGAAAAAACAAAAAATAGCAGCGGGGTGAGTAATCTTCTCATAGGAATTATTTTGACCTCAATAGAAAAGTTACTCAAAAATTCCGGGCCGACAGCAGGGAATTACTTGATTATCAGCGGCTCCTGATTATTCCTGGTAACGAATATGTATTTTTTACTATTGAACTCTACGGGATACAATCCCTTCACATCTCCGTCAAGTGTGACAGCTGACAGATGGGTAGCAGTCTCAAATATTCCGCTCCCATTATTTAAGAATAGTTCACCAAGGTTTCCGTCATATACTCCTCTTTGGATGGTAGCCCGATGCTGATTACCACCAGTCAGAATATCTAGATTCCCATCTTCATTGAAATCAGCTACGTGGATAGCATAGATTGGACTGAATTGCGCTTCTATTGGCAAAGCTCGTTTCTTGAAACCATCTGTAGTATTCAGGAAAACGCTTGACTCCATATCTGTAAGAACAAAGTTTTCCGCTCTGCTCAGCTCGCTTTTCGAGAATAGCTCTGAAAAGCTCGCCTTGCTAAAGGAAGTAAAATCCAGATACTTCTTTTTCAACTGAAGAAGTTGACCCGTCAGCTCCATTTTATCAGCAAAGACTTCTTCTTCTCCATCTCTGGAAAGTGTTATGATATGATCGAGCGATCCATTATCATCAAAGTCTGCCACGTACATTCGCAGAGGATCTGCCTTTGTCGCTTTCAGCTTTGAATTAAGTCCTAAGTTGCCTGCTATTATATCTAGCTTGCCATCACCATCAACATCGGAAATACTAACAGCACTCCAAAGTCCATTTTCACTGATTTCTTGTTTGGAAAAGCTTCCTCCCTGGTTGTATAGGACAGCAATGGAAGACCACTCAAGAGATACTACTAAATCAACGTCTCCATCGCCATCAATGTCCGCAGCATCGGCACCAGTGACAAGGCCCAAGCCCTTACCTACATCAAAAGAATCGTCCAATTCAAAGCCATCTTCACCTTTGAGCAGCAAGTAACTATCTGGTGCCACACTATATTTCCAAGGCTCTGATCTGGCACCAATAAAAAGATCTTCATCACCATCAGCATCAGCATCAAAGAGAACAGCTTTGGAAGCGTTAATAGAAAGCTCTGGCAAAAATTCGCTAGCCAGCTTTAGGCCTGATTCATCTTGGAGATATATTCTTGGCCTCAAGTTTTCAGATCCCAATCGCCATTCATTACCCCCACTCAGAACAAGCAAGTCATCTTTCCCATCATCATTGAAGTCCGAAGTAAGGGCAAACACGTCTTCGTAGATATTCTCTTCTTCAAATCGTAACTTCACAAAAGACTCTCCCTCACCAAGAAAGATATAAGCTTCTTGTCTCTTACTACCACCAAAAAATAAATCCGTTACTCCGTCGCTATTCCAATCGCCTGCAGCAAATGCGGGCCCTTCAGCAGATACCATATGTGGAATGAGACCCTCTCTATTGAATTCAATAAAATCAGTCTCCCTGTGTTTATAATCTAGTGTTATTTCATCGGCATATGCCAATAAAGGCTCAGCTTGTACTTCCTGGAGACCATCCCCACTGGCATCATTAGCTTTACTATACTCGAAAGTCAGTTTCTGATTGACCTTTACATTCGTTTTGGTCTCTTCTTTCCCATCCGGCCAGGTAACGTTTAGTTGATGAATCTCCTCCAAAGAATCAGTTCCAAAATGAATCCCCTGGATAGCGTAAGATTGAAATCCCTGAACACCGTAATATTCCTGAATAATAGGCGCGCTTTCCGCAGTTCTCCAAATAGTCAACTTTGCTCCTATACCATTGGGATTACCCTCGGCACCCTTGAAGTCTACCTTTATGAAATTACCGGATCCCTTCTCTACTGTATTATTCCTGTAAATGGAGGCAGACTGATCTATATTATTACAAACAATATCTAAATCACCATCCAGATCAAGGTCTATGGCCAGAGCACCATTAGAGAAAGTTTCTTGATTGAGGCCCCATTTGTCAGATACCTCCTGAAAGGTGAGATCTCCCTTATTTCGGTAAGCATAGTTGGGAATCAAAACCGTGGGCATTTTTTTAGCAAGCTCCAATTCATCTTCTGAAAGGCCCATCTCCAATCTCATCTGGATGTCATCATTGGAAGCGAAATTGATATAGTCCATATCATTAGTCCGTCCCTTTATGCCATTGGCTACAAATAGGTCATTGTATCCATCATGGTCAAAATCCGAGAACAGCGCTGACCAGCTCCAGTCAGTGGCAAAAACATTCGCCATCAAACCGATTTCGCTGAACTTGCCATTGCCCCTATTAAGTTGTAAGGTGTTCCTTGCATGTTGGTATTGATAGCCAAACCTGAGTTTGTATTGATATACATCATAAGCATCTTCTCCGGCAGAAGCTTTAAGTTTTTCGTACTCTTCAGGAAGCATATCCAATGAAATGATATCCAAAAGGCCATCATTATTGATATCAGCTATGTCATTACCCATAGAAAATCTACTAGTGTGACCTATGTATTCGCTGAGAGACTCGGTAAAGGTGCCATCACCGTTATTAATATATAGATAATCGTCTTCGTGAAAGTCATTCCCAATGTATAGGTCAGGTAATCCATCCTGATTGATATCACTGACTTCCAAGCCTAATCCATACCCCAGAGCACTGCTGTAAATACCTGCCTCTTCTGTAACATCTACAAAGCGGCTGCCATCATTTCTCAGAAGCTTATCTCCAGAAAGTGGATGCTTTTCGTCCCGAAAGGTGGCCTTTACGAAAGTACCATTGGCATGTACAGAATGATTTAGTTGGAACATGTCCAAATCACCATCAAGGTCATAATCAAAGAAGGCAGCTTGAGTAGAAAAACCAACTAAGTCCAAACCATATTTCTTGGCTTGCTCTTTGAAGGAAGGAACACCATTTTCATCGTTCCCTTGATTGACATAGAGCTTATTTTCACCTTCTAGCTTTTCGTAACTACCGACTTCTCCTATATAAATATCAAGTTTTCCATCAGTATTTATATCCACCAATGAAACACCTGTTGTCCACTTATTCTTTCGGTCCTTTTGCTTTAATACCTGACTGATATCTTCAAACTTGAAATCTCCTTTGTTCAGATAGACTTTGTTCTGGAATTGGTTCGCAGTAAAGACCAAATCAGGTAAACCATCACCATTTATATCACCTGAAGCTACGCCTCCTCCGTTGAAGAAATACAGATAATTGAAAATATTCAGGTCTGTAGTTGGCACAAGTCTGTTAACAAAGTCCACTCCTGAAACAGAAGCATCAATACTTTCAAACCTTTTATCTTCTTTAACACATGAAGACAAAACCAGCAACAATAAAATCAAATAGGACTTATTCAAAACTGTATATCTCTGCATTATCGTCATTCTTACCAACAATGAGGAGTTTGCCCTCATCACTTTCAACTACATTCACCGATCTCACGTCTCCTCTTATTCTCAAACCTGTTTTGGCAGGAGCGATTACCTTAAAACCATCTGCATATTTCAATAAAACACCATGATTGGCATCATATATACCTTCCTCAGGCCTTGTCCCATCAAAATTACCAGTAGCCAGAATATAGGTCTCGCCTTCTACCACCAAATCAGTTATTTCATAGATAGGAGACACCTGGCACTCATAAGGTAAAGGCTGAACATCAAATCCCCCTTCTCCATCATTAATGCCATAAACTGAATACATATTAACAGCATCTAAAGTAGCTGTAGAAGCTAGTTGTTCAGCACTAAAAATTTCCGCAATTCCTTTGTCCGCATACCCTTCAAAACTTGGAAACTTCTTTTTTACCTCCACTAACTGCATCGCTAGATCATTTCTTAGGTGATACGGAATGAATTTATTGTTCTCAGAGAAAGTGAATATTTGATCCAGCATACCATTGCCATCAATATCGCCAAAATAAAGCCTTATTGGATCCTTTTCAGTGGCTTTGAACCTGGAATTGAGACCTAGATTACCAGCAATAAAATCCTGAAGACCGTCACCATTTATATCC
Source organism: uncultured Roseivirgaceae bacterium (assembly GCA_964653795.1). Taxonomy (GTDB): domain Bacteria; phylum Bacteroidota; class Bacteroidia; order Cytophagales; family Cyclobacteriaceae; genus JAWPMT01. The sequence goes on from CAZZHO010000020.1 coordinate 30,961, forward strand.
AGCACTTTTACACTACGCCACCAACCGGATGTGTTCTCAAAACCCGGAATCTCAAATTTCCTTCTAAAAAAGTCCCCTCTATTTTCAAGGATGCTTATAGGCATGAAATCACCAACTATGAGAAGGTCCTGATCTCCATCATCGTCATAATCGATCCATTCGGCATCTGTCACCATACCTATATTTCTAAGATGACTTGCTAAGGATTGTGAAACGTCTTTGAAGCCACCTTCTCCGTCATTCTCTAAAATCACACTAGAGCCAGCCATACCATATTTTCCAGCTACACCCCTCGTACCAACGAAAAGATCTAAATCCCCATCATTATCGTAATCCGCGGCATCTACACAGGATCCCATTTCTGGAGAAGTCTTCACATCACGTCTATCGTATCTTATTTCTCCATTTTTAGATTCATTGATGTAGAGTCTATCGTAATACTCTTTTTGACTGGATGCTTCATTGCTGCCACTCACAACAAACAAATCCTGATCTCCATCTCCATCCGCATCGAAGAAAATAGCGTCAGTATCCTCAAATAATTTTTCCTCTTCAAATACAATAGAACCTTCAAACTTATCTCCCCTGTTCAGAAATATTTGACCTGGATAGCCTTTACTTCCTCCTAAATAAATATCCTCAATACCATCGCCATTTACGTCGCCATTCACCACCACAGGACCTTCAATTGAGAGCTTATGATAGATTAACCTCTCCCTGTCAAAGTCTATAAATGGACTTTCTGTATGCTTGAAACCAGGCCCTTTGAATTCAAATAGCTGCTGGTTTTCATCTTCCTTAAAACGGCTATCAGCCTCAGCAATACTGAACTCATAAGTACCATTTATTTCAATTGCCCTCTTAACTGACCTACGCTTGGCGTCCCAAATAATTTCCAGGGAGTCGATAGTGGATCTGGCGCCTAGGCCAATGGAAATATTGTAGTCCATTGATGATTGAAAACCTCTTGTCGGATAGTGATGATAGGCTATTATCTCCCCTTCGGTGTAGACCTTCACTTCAGATCCAATAGCAAAGGGATTTTTCTTTTCACCAACTAATAAAATTCGGACAAAATTGTGCTTGAACCGTTCGTTGGACTTGTTCTCAAAAACCTCAGAAGGGTTATTTACATGGCTTACCACTAAATCCAGATCACCATCATTATCCAAGTCGCCGTAAGCCGCTCCATTTGAAAAGCCTGGTTTTCCAAGACCCCACTCACCTGAGACATTCACATAATTGAGCAACGAGTCCTTCTTAAAAGCATAATTAGGCAATGGATTGGACGGCATCCGCTCATTGAACAGCTCAAATGCTTCTTCTACGTTTCCTTTAGCCTTCTTCAAGTTTTCTTCACTGGAGAAATAGGCCAAAAAATCCTGATCAGTCACGTCTTTAAATATCCCATTGGTAACAAAAATCTCTTTATACCCATCATTATCCATATCGAATATTAAAGACCCCCAGCTCCAATCTGTGGCTGAGACTCCAGACAACCTTCCTAGTTCAGAGAAAAAACCATTCCCATTATTAACTTGAAAGGAGTTCTTCATGTATTGATTATAGAACCCCTTAGATTTCTTTAGTGCATTCAGATCGTAAGAATCAAAGCTTGTAGTCTGCTTTAACCGCTTCATCTTTTCAGGCAACATGTCTGTTACGAAGAACTCTTCCAAGCCATCGTTATTAAGATCCGCAGCATCCGCACCCATTGAAAACACACTGATCTGATCAAAATATTCTTCTAATTCCTCAGTGAAATATTTCCCTCCTTGGTTTATGTAGAGGTAGTCTCTTTCAAAAAAATCATTAGAAACATAAATGTCCGTGTAGGTGTCACCATTTATATCCATCAGTGTGATACCTAGGCCAAAACCAATCACACTTCCAAATACACCCACTTCATCGCTAGCATCGACAAATACCCCATCATCGTTACGGTAAAACTTATCACCACCTTGTGTGTCTCTTTCGTCTCTCGTATTCTCGATAGGCAGCGAAGAGACAGGTCGAAACGAATTATTTAATAAATAGCAGTCCAGGTCACCGTCTTGATCAAAATCAAAAAAAGCGGAATGTGTTGAAAAACCACCATCTGCCAAACCCAATTGAGAGGCTTTATCAGTAAAGGTTCCGTCTTGATTATTTATGAATAGCTGGTTTTTACGATCCAGCCCCTTAGGATCACCAGAGTTACAAACGTAAATATCTAACCATCCGTCACCATCAACATCCACCATTGAAACCCCAGTACTCCATGGCTTATTCTCTGATAGACCGGAAGCCACGGTGACATCCTCAAATTTCAGGTCACCTTTATTTACAAATAGTTTGTTCTCTTTTTGATTACTAGTAAAGAAGATATCCGACAGTCCATCATTGTTAATATCACCAATAGCTACTCCACCTCCATTGTAGTAATTCCTATACCTGAATACATCAAAGCCCTTTTCATAAACGAGCTCATTAGTAAAATCAATCCCGGCGCTTTTTGGCAACGCTTGAAAAAGATTGTCTGAGGTATCAGTTGAACAACCCAATACCAGCAGCAATAAACCAAACAGTGATGTTTTGATCTTCATGAGGCGAAAATCTGAAAAAAAATAAAAAAAGAGTAGCCCAATTGGACTACTCTCGTATTAATGATCCTGAAATATATTAATTAATACCCATCATTTTGGATAAGATTAGGGTTAGAGGCTATCGCCTGGGCAGGGACAGGGAATCTAACTCTAAACGTTTCAGTTACATCTTTAAGAGACCAAGTGTTAGCGAAAGTTCCAAATCGGATTTGGTCATTTCTTCTCCAGCCCTCAGTATACAATTCTCTTCCTCTTTCATCAAGAAGGTAAGCTAAATCAACACTAGAAGCAGCAGATGCTCCTCTCGCCTCTCTCAACTCATTCACCATTGCTGTTGCATCTCCACCAGAAGCACCTCTCAAGATAGCCTCAGCTTTCATCAAGTGAGCATCAGCATATCTGAAAAGGATGTAATGATTTGTAAATGCACCTCTTGATGGGTGGTACTTCAAAATTCTAATACCTTCGAATTCTCCATTACCAGCCAGGCCAGGGAAATCCGCAGTAAAGATCAGTGGATTACCAACTCTATCATTAAGAGGATTTCCATCAGCATCATACTGCTGACCGAAAAGGAAACCATATCCAAGATATGTACCATCCGCATCTCCGTCTTCGTCCGCATCTCTATCACCTTCTAGATCAGAGTCCATTGGTCTGTCACCAGTTGAAGGTACAAAACCTCTTCTTTCTTCCTGTCCACTATCTGGGGCATTTGTATCAGAAGGTCCTTCGAACAAAGCGAAAGTTTCCGCAGTAGTACTGAAGCCATTCCAACCTCCACCACCTTGGTCTGGAGTAGTCTGGAAATAGTGAAGACCATTCCACATTCTGTTACCAACGCCGGCATCAGTATAGAAGATTGTCTCCAAGTCATCAGTATTTTCGAAAATTTCGAAATATCCTCTGTCAGGATCTAAGCTATAACCTGCAGCGATGATATCATCAACAGCAGTAACCACTGCATTCATATCACCAGCTGAGCCAGTGAATGCTTCCTTGTTTAGCTCCATTTTCGCGATCAAGAAGTTAGCAGCAGCTTTAGATGCAGCAATGTTATCATCTGCAGGACCTAAATCCGGAAGATCAGCTAGTGCCGCCTGAAGATCAGCCATGATAAAATCCCATAGCTCGGCATCTTCCAAAACTCTAGGATCCACGTCCACTCCCTCATCAACTTCTCTAAACGGAGCTTTACCCCATAGGTCTAGAAGCAAATACATGTTATAAGCTCTTAGGAACCGACCTTCAGCAGTTTGCATCGTCGTTGCCCCAGATCTTGAATCTAATAACTGATTCAATCTAAAGACGTTTGCATTTAGGTTATTCCAAGTATTGAGAACCCATTGATGGGAAGCATCCCAAGTGTGCTGGTGTAGCGTTCTCCAGATACCATTGTCTCCCCAGTCAGTTCCTCGAGTAGGGATTAAATATTGGTCAGCAGACACCTCTAAAAGCGCATAAAGGTTGGCTTGGTCTCCGAAGCCCCTCAAATCACCATAACTAGTAGTCAAAGCGTTACCAGCCTCAACTCCAGTAAATTCTCCAGACTCATCTTCAACTACAAAAGAGTCTTGCTCATCTACTTCCAAATCTGTACATGCAGTGAAAGTAAATGCCACTATTCCGCTAAGAATAGTTCCTTTCAGTAAGTTTTTCATTTTCAACATTTTTTTAGAATGAAGCATTAATACCAATAGTAAATGTCCTTGCGCGAGGATAAGCAGTATACTCGATACCCGCAGAAGGAATTTGATTGAGCGCTTTATTAGTGTCTACTTCAGGATCAGTACCTTCATAACTTGTAATCAAGAACAAGTTCTGGCCTGTTAGGAATAACTTCAAAGAGCTGATGAATGTTCCCTCGGTGTTGAAGGTATATCCAGCAGTGAAGTTTTGGAATCTAATGAAATCGCCTTTTTCGATGAATCTAGTAGAAACATCAGGAGCATTAGATGTAGCCTCGCCATTTCCAACAACGTCTGCTATTACGTTTCGTCCTTGAGCTAAAGAACCAGCAGTGAATAGCGCGTTTTCAGTGTTATTGTAGATATAGTGACCGAACTGTCCAGTTAAGAATGTAGACAAGCTGAAGTCCTGATATCTAAAGTTCAACGTCAAACCAGTATTTGTAGTAGGAAGTGGGCTCTCGCCGGTAAATACTTGAACATCGCCATTAGGGTAGATAGACTGACCTTCAGCATTGAATCCTCCGAATTGTCTAAGGAAGAAAGCGTAAAGTGGTTGTCCATCAGCAATTCTTTGAGCGAATGCTCCAGTAAGACCCTGTCCGTTGATTTGACCAGTATCTAAAGAACCAGCGAAGTTTTTCACTTCGTTGTTGTTGAACGCGATATTGAATGAAATATCAAAACCGAAATCAGTTTGATCAACAGCTACAAAGTTGAAGGAGAATTCAACTCCAGAATTCACAACATCAGCATCCAGGTTAGTCCAAGTAAATGGCTGAGGAGCAGGTTGTGCAGATACTTGCTGAATCAAAAGGTCGGTAGTTGTCTTGTTATAGAAATCTATAACACCATTTAACCTACCATCCAAGATAGCCCAGTCGATACCAACATTGATTTGAGTAGTTTCTTCCCATTTCAAATCTGCATTGTTGAATGCAGGTCTGTTCGTACCATTAAAGTTGGTAGTACCATCGTTGTTGATAGTAGGAGCATTGAATCTGTCTCTTGCTTGGTGTACATTGTGAGGGATTTCCTGGTTACCAGTGATACCAAATCCTGCTCTCAATTTTAAGTCACTGAAGAAACTAGGAGCAAATGCCTCCTCAGAAATTCTCCAACCTACAGCACCTGAAGGGAATACTCCATATCTGTTGTCGGTACCAAATCTTGTAGAACCATCCACTCTTACTGTACCAGTGATTAGATACTTATCCATTAAAGAGTAGTTGAGACGACCGAAGTAAGATTGCAACTCATCTGTTTCTGCAAATTTCTCAGCAGTTACAGCAGTTACTCCTTCGATAGCAACCGGCGCTAAACCAGTTTGGCTAAGAATACCATTTGAAGTAATAGCACCGATATATCTGTTCTGAGGGCTGCTACCAATCACCTGCCAGTTACCTCCACTTCTTGAAGCTACTTGAGAAACACCTGCTCTTGTGATGTCAGCATAGTTAAGATATTGGTTGTCGTCAAATCCCCAACCTAAGAAGTTTGAACCTTCTCTGTTAAACTCTTGGTAAGAATATCCTACAACAGCATTAAGCCTTCCAGGACCTACTTCAGCATCATAATTAAAGAAAGCCTCTAACAAGTTGCTAGAAGTTTCTAGATCTCCAAGAGAGGCTCTACCTTGATCCTGGATACCGCCATTGCCAATCTGCAGGTCAGAAGAAAAAGCAGTATTTCTTTCAGAGTTAGAATTATCAAATCCAGTATTGATTTTGAAATTCAAATCATCTGTGATGTCATAATCTAACGATACATTGATCAAAGATCTGTTAGTCTCAGTTTCATCTTCGTAGAATTCCAAAATAGCCCAAGGGCTGGCAATGCTACCAGTAGGTTGGAAATTAGATGCAGGCCATGTAGGGTTAGCAGAGTATACAGTTCCCAACAAGTCACCTTGGAAACCAGCATTGTCTGTGATCAAAGTAGCCTCATCATTTACCCATGAGAAAGTACCTTGCACTCCTAAATGTAATTTATCATCAAGGAAATCCTGATTCCAATTAACTCTAGCAGTATATCTCTCAAGAGATGTGTTTTTGATAATACCTTCCTGCCAGTTGTAACCTAAAGACACTCTGTAATCTCCGGTTTCATATCCGTTCGAATAAGAAAGAGAGTGATTTGTAGAAGTGGAAGTTGTGAAAACTTCATCTTGCCAATCAGA
>CAZZHO010000021.1:0-34745 GCA_964653795.1 uncultured Roseivirgaceae bacterium
TCCCTAATGTAGAAGCCCCTGATATGGTCCTGTATAATTATCTGAATTTCGTGAAATCAATTAATTGATATTATTAGAATACATATAGTCTATTAAAACAAAATATTTTGTTGATTTATTAAATAATGCAACATTATGTTTTGATTATACGTATAATCGTTTAAGCAACTATAAGTCTTTCTTTCGCTCATTCAGCTTCTGAAAATCCACTATTAGAGAAAGCGGTGTTGCCATGAGTATTATGGTTTCACTTTAAATATTTCGATTATGCTTATAGCAATTGGGTTTTTGACATTCACACTGGGATTAATCATCCTTATCATCTCTCGCATAGATATTCAAATCACAGCCATCCAATGGATGAAGCGGTTTAGGCCGGTGCAAGGAGTGGCTTTGACAGGTATTGGGGTAGTACTAATGCTGATCAATTCATTGTTCTTTTTTGCTGATAGAGGTTTTAACTACCTGCTTGTATACCCTACTGGCCAAATGAGTGCCGTGATGGAGCAGGGTATTAAGTGGAGGGGTTTTGCCAAGATTGACAAATGGCAAAAGTTCATCGATGTGAAGGTAGTAGGAAAAGGTATTGAAGTAGACGCGGATGAGATTAGTGGGGTGATGCAACCTGTTCCTTTAAGGTTCATTGATCAGGTAACTGCATCCGGGTATGTTTCGACTCGATTTGAATTACCCAGAGAGGAAGAAAGCTTTATCAAGCTGGCAGTAAAATTCCGTACTATGAGTAATCTGGTGAATAACACCATTGTGCCTACAGTGAAGGAGCAGCTGGTCAATACCGCTTACATGTTTGCGGCTCAGGATTATATATCGGGAGAGGCGCAGAGTTTCCGCCAGGTATTTGAAGAGCAATTGAAAGAGGGTGCATATGCAGTAGAGAAAATAGAGCAACGCGATACCGTCTTCAATGCTGTGCAAGATGAGGCCAGGGGTATCAAGGAGATCAAGACGAGCTATGAAGTGATCAAAATCCTGGAGGATGGATTGCCTAAGCGAATAGATCACGAGTTGAGTGAGAACAATATCATCGTATCACAGGTGATTGTGGATAATGTAGAACTGGAAGCTACTTTTAAACAACGTCTTGAAGCTCAAAGAGACGAGTCTGCGAAGCGTCAACTGGAGCAGCAGAAGGTGGAAACAGCCAAAGATGCTCAGCAACGTATCATAGCGGAAGGTGAGCGTGATAAGGCGGCTGAGCGCGTAGCTCAGGAGAAGGAGCAAGTCAAAGCGCTTATCGCCATCGAGACGAAGCTGAAGCAGGAAGAGACGAATCGCAAGTTGGCAGCAATAGCCTTAGAGACGGAGAAGCTAAATGCTCAACGACAGAAAGTACAGGCGGATGCAGAGGCCTATGAGATCGCCAAGAAAGTAAATGCTGGTATTACTCCCGAGGTGAAGTTGAAAATGGAACTGGACCGAGATGTCAGGGTGGCAGCGGAGATCGCCAAGATCAAATTCCCTCAGACAATGATCACCAGCGATGGGGAAGGAGGCACACCACTAGAAAGTTTGATAGGAGCGGCCATGGCGAAGCAATTGCAAACGACCAAAACCAGTAAACGAGGAGGATAAGAGCAATAAAGGCGGTAGTAATACCGCCTTTTTTATTTTTCATCCAAAAAGCCCAAACCACTTCTTCTTTGGTAGATAAGATTTGATGAGCTTGATCGTCGCTTTATCACCTTTTTGCTTAGCCGCTTTTAGAGGCGTATCGCTACTGATCCATGCTTTCTGTGCAGGGTCAGCTCCATTTTCCAAAAGGTACTTCGTCAAATCAAAATGACCATAGGTAATGCTCTCAATCAGTGCCGTGGTGAGCAGTTCAGGATGTTCGTAATTGATATCGATGCCATTGGACAAGTGGTACTTGACCAGGTCGATATTGCCATTCTGAACGGCTACCAGCATTTCTTTCCAATCTCCTCCTGACATAGTCCTAATTATTGAATAGTTCTTTGAATACTTTGGGTTCGAAACGCTTATTCAGAGATGGGACGTCACCTATACCTTCAAGTGACCATACCTTCCCGTAAATAGACGAGTAGTGTACAATTACTTTGACTTTATCATCTCTGTGATAAAATAGTTCTTTCAATAAAGCTGTGCTGAGGGAATCTTCAGATTTCACCAGAAAAGACCTTTGATCATTTCTAATGATGACACCTTCATATAGGCTTGTTCCTGAAAAAGAGAAAGGTGCCAGGTCTAACGAATCAGAATACCCTTGCGTGAAAAGTAGGGGGTCTGTATTGTAGAGTTCTCGTTTATATTCTAGTGTCACTCCCTCAATGATGGCAGGACCCAAGCCTCGGTTAACAATGTAGAGTCCATATTCCCCGTTACTTAAGTCGTTCCATAGTTCAAGCTTGGGGATGGCACTTCTTTCCTCATGCTCGCGCATCAATCTTGATTGATAAATCAATACCACCAAGGTGCCAAAGCTTATAAGCATGGCTGCAATTCCTATGATGGTGTTGATATTGATCTTCATGCCAGACTAACTCTTCTTAACGAAAATAGCCACAATTAGTGTCGTAAGAATCGCCATGATAGGAGCGCCTATCATGCCTTGTATAATGTAGCTTTTTATGTTGAAAAAGCTATCTGCTTCTTCCTGAGTTGCTTGTCCGGATGATACGGAGTATTCGATTGCGTTTTTGAAATAATCAGGAGAGATAACGTTTGAGATGACCAGTTGAGACAATGGTACTAGCGCCGTGATAATCCCTGTCATGATCAAACCGAAAATCACCCCTTGCTTGTAGGTCATTGTACCTTTATAGAATTGACTTCTCTTTTCACGCATGGCCAGGACATACAAAAGGATGGCCGGAATTGCCACCAGGTTGGTATAAGTGGGGTGCTGCGAGATATACGTGTCATGAAGGCCAACTGCTCTTTCTATGATCATCCATACCCACGTCATTCCAATAAAAAGTAGAGCCCATTTAAGTTCAATTTTGAAATTCTGCATTGTTATCTGATTTTGATTCGTAATGGTGCCAAAAGAAGCCGTTTAGCCAAATGTGACATTCATACTTTTGGGTGATTTTGAATCAGAAGTTAGACATTTGTTATGATTCCGTCTTGCTGATATACTTCTATCCCTTTTTTGACCATTTCCTTCAATTCATTTTCCAGCTCTTCAGTCAGGTATTTTACATGGAAGCAGGACTTACCTTTCAGGAGTTTATGGAGCTCGGTAGAAAGAGAAAATTTATCCACGTGGGTATAAATAGGGAAGAAGTAAAACCTGACATCTTTCGGCTTTGGCATGATACTACAGAAATAGTGACCATCTACCATTTGCTTCCCTTGCAGCACCTCAATCGTACCTGCAAATTCTATATTGGTTTCGCTTTCCTTTAAGATTTTTAAAGGTCCTAGATGAGCAGTAACAATTGACTTTAATTTCTTCTGGATTTCTGCAATGTCCTTGGTCATGACATAAATATATCATCAGGAATTCAATGCTCTAACTTTCGGTATCAGCTCTTTCCCAATCAGCTCTATTGAAGTCATCAGCTGTTCGTGAGTAAGTAATGGATTATCCATTTGAAAAGTGAACCGGTGAATACCTCCCAATACTTTCGAATGTCTAACAATCTTCTCAGCAACCTTTTCTGGGTTTCCCACAACTAAGGCTCCAATTTCATCTGATTGGAAGTCAAAAGCTTCCCTGGTGACCGGAGGCCAGCCCCTTTCCTGACCAATTTCATTGAACATTTTTGCATAGCCAGGAAAATAGGTGTCTCTTGTTTGGTGGTCATCTTCTCCAACAAACCCTAGAGAATGTAAACCCACTTTCATTTTTTCTTGCGGATGGCCAGCTTTTTCATAAGCCTCTCTATAGAGGTCTACCAATGGCTGAAATCTTTCTGTTTGACCCCCTATGACCGCAATAACAAGGGGCAAGCCTTGCTGACCAGCTTTTATAAAAGATCCCGGTGATCCTCCGACACCTCTGTAGATAGGAATTTCCTGCTGTATAGGCCTTGGGTATATAGGCTGTGCTTGTAAAGGTGGCCGGAATTTACCATTCCATGTTACTTCAACATCCTGCCGGATTTTCATCAGGAGTTCTAGTTTCTCCTCAAACAGATCATTGTAATCATGGATATCAAGACCAAAAAGAGGGAAGGCATCTGTAAAAGAGCCACGACCTGCCACGATTTCTGCCCTACCATTTGAGATGAGGTCCAGTGTTGCGAAATTTTGAAAGACTCTCACCGGATCTGCCGAGCTTAGTACGGTCACGGCACTACCAAGTTTGATCTTACTCGTCCTAGCCGCAGCAGCTGCCAATATCACAGTATTGGAAGAATCGAGAAATTCCTTTCGATAATGTTCACCTATAGCAAAAGAATCCAGCCCCATTTCTTCAGCAAAGACCATTCGCTCAAGTAGTTGGGCCATGTCCTTAGCCGGATCGATGAACTGGCCAGTATCTGGATCTATCGTTGCTCCTGCGAAACTGTCAATACCTATTTCCATTGACCGGTTTTCATAATTAGTGCATTATTCCAATATTTCGACCTCTTGAATGAAGTACTTTGTGTCTCCTTTCCAGAAGAATTTCACAAATTTTTCTTCGTAAGAAAGCTTCACTCTTTTCCCTTTGGTAATGGCTTCTTCAATTTTTTGTCTGACTTCCGCCTGATCTTTTTCGATAGAAAATGCCCAGGTGGTGGGAATGGCTCCCTGACCGGAATTTGTAAGACCTCCAACATTTAATTCACCTTCCCAGGTTTTAAATAGTACACCTTTGTGACTCACTTTAATCGGTACCCCGGCTCTATAGCCAGAGCTGAAGTTGCCATAACTGAGAAAGGCGAAAACGCCTATTACTATCACTATAAGCGCAATTACAATTTTGATGAGGGTCTTTTTCATTCTTATCTAGTAGTCTAGTGTACTTCTAAAGTAATTGAAGTTTTAGCAAATACCAGAATGATGAAAATCACTCACTTTTCGTTTTAAAGTGAGCTACGAAGCTGAGTATGATCGCTGCCGATGAAAAAATGGTCATCACTGTGCCGGGCATGAAGTTGGCGTATCCGCCTAAGTCAATAAAAAGAAAATATCCTAGATCGGCCAAGCCCCCACAAATGGCTGCAAGGAATACAGCATTCTTATTACCATTCCAGATGTAAAAAGCAGAAATAAAAGTAACCAGTCCGATCCAAAGTAAGTTGAACCCATGTTGACCAATGACAGCACCTGCTGCTGGAGGGTAATCGGCCTTCAAAGTAGCAGGATCTATCTTATCTGCAATTCCAGCAACGGCACCGGTAATATCTCCTGAAAGGATGAAATTGTCAGTCATGATGCCTGCAAAAACGTGTACTGCTCCCCAAATGATCCAAAGGACAGCAGAGATTTTAAAGAATGAATTATACATAATCGTAGGATTATAGGTTTAGTTAAATTTTGAAACTCATGGTTGGGGCGATATAGAAAGTATTTTTTGATGCTCCGCTGACCTCAATGAAGCGGCCTGTTATGAAGTAGGAGCTCCTAAAATCGATGGAGATATTCCTATTGATTTCATACTGAGCCTGAAATCCAAGCACATTTCCGATGTGTCTTTCTTCATGGTTGTTAGCCTCCCTTAATATGAACCGAGGTGGTGTATAGAGTGCATCTTGAGACCGTGTTCTGAAGAATATGGCAAAGTCCAGGTAGATAGAGAATTCGCTCGTAGGGTAAATCGTAAGATTGGGGTGCAAGCTTGTAAGATTGGAGGGTGTGTTTACTCCTGCCAGACTGTATATAGCTGGGTTCACGAATAAAGGATTGAATGTCTGGACTTGGTTGTCATTGATTCTTCTGTCTCCAGAAGAAAAGTCAAGTCTTAGGCCCATCGTGGGTTTCCATCCGCCAGATACCAACATCAATTTCCAGTCAGTCTCGAAATTGTAAGCGTTGATAGTGGCGGATCCGAGTTTCCCAAATTGGTAGATCAACTCAGTGTTGTAGCTGAATCGCCTGAAGTTTCCATAAGATCTAATACCTAAAGAGTGTCTCGTTTCTTGACCTGAGATGTCATTTAGTATGGAGGCATTTGAATGAAATCCGAAATAATAAAAGTCGAAATTTCCTATACGGCCTACAGTATTTTCTTTAATGTAAATTCCCCATAAAAAGGGGCTTAAACCATCTTCCTGAAAGAATTGGGACTCATTGTCAAACGCTTCAAAGCCATAAGTCAGTTCTTTTCCATAAAGGATATTAACAGATCTCTTTTTCCATTGATAGTCGAGTTTGATCAGGTCAAAGGAGCGTCGCATATTCGGTCCCTCTCTGATGCCGACTAACCTGGAGATTCCATATCCTATTTCTTGTCTTCCACCCCTTATTGAAAAGGTGGAGAGGTCATCCTCGTGAAGAATTACTTCCAGAAAGCCTTGATGTAGATCGAGGGTTTCATCCTCCAAAAATCGGTTGGGCCCCGAAGTAAGCCCATGGTATAGTTCACCGAAAAACCTGACTCTTTTTCCTAAGTGCAGTGAGCCATGTAGATCGAGGCGTTGAGAATAGTAGCTATCATGTTCACTGGAATAGTTTTGGTTGGTGAAAGATTCTAATCTTGCCCGGTATTCTCCACCCAAACTCAAGAATAACATTTTATCATTCTGAATGGGGATGTATTTCAATGATTGGAAGGCTATTGTATTCTCCTTTTCCTCCGCAAGAAACTCATACGACTCTTCCGCTCTCAATAGTAGAATGGGCGGCACGGTATCTTGTGCAATGGAAGAGCCGATACGGATAAACCCTAGTGTGATAATATAGACAATTGATCTTGCCAAAAGAGGATGATCGGTTTATCATCAAAAGTCCGCAATACTGTCCACAGCAACACTTAACCTAGATTAAGAAAGGCAAGGAGGTAGATTGTTTTACTTCTCTCTTGCTCTTTCTCCTCGAATCTTACTAAGCGCTTCTGGCGTTATTCCCAGATATCCAGCAATCATTTTTTGTGGAACTCTTTGAATGAGATTGGGATAAGTTCGCTCAAAATGATCATATCGATCCCGAGCAGATTCACTCATCATCATGATGATCCTTCTTTGCAATACTAGCATTCGCTTTACCATCATTTGAAAATTGGTTGGCTTAGCGTCTCTCTCAATGTCTTTTTCTAATTGGGTGACCTCCGTATCTTCCAAAGCATCGATAGTGAGTTCCGTGGGTTCTTCCGGTGCTACTGCATCCCCGATACTCCAACCTTCTGGTGCGAAGGTGAATACATGCTCCTTACCTTTTTCATCTATGGAGTAGCTCCGAAGCAGACCCTTTCTGACGTAGTATATTTTAGAGTTGATCTCCCCAGGTTGTTGGATGATCTCTCCTTTCTTGAAAGTCAGGGTCTTTTTTTCGGAAGTCAAACTATTGCTACCAGGTGCTAACTGAACTCATAATACTTGGTATATGGCACAAAACCAAACTTCTTGTAAATGCCTAAGCCGTCTTCCGTGGCCTGTAGTACGGCAGTTTCATATTTTAAATCTTTGGCGATGTTCAGTGCTTTGGTCATCATGGCGGAACCGATGCCTTGACCTCTGGCATCTTCCAATGTAGCAAGACCATATAGACCAATTGTAGCTTCGTCTGTCGGGAACATTTCTACCGTAGACTTTGGGATGCCATCCTCATAGTAAGTCAATAAGATTATGCCATTGGAACTATCCAAATAGTGGTTGACGGCCCTCTCATAGTAAAGGTTTACATTTTTGTCTGGGGGGCTCCAGTTAGCGGCTATCACGGAGGCGTAATCTTCCAATTGCTCTTGATTGGATACAGTAATAATTTTTTCGTGTCTCTCCGAAGTAATGGGTTGGTATGCTCCTAGGTCCAGCGACATACCCACTTCCATGTTTTGCTCACTTAAGGAAAAATCTTGGAAGTGTGCTTTAATTCCTGCCGTCAGGTTTTGTTCATTGATCCACAGGCAATAATCCAATTGACGGTCACCGAAATATTCCAGTGCCTCTTTGATATCTGAATGATGATCACCTGTTCCTTTGTGGATGTGGATGATATTGAAGGTGTCGCAGGACAATCCACTGTCCACATATGATAGACTCTTTCTATGCATGACTTTCATGCCATTTGTTGTCTCAGGCACTCGGGTAGCGTGGAGGAGAAAATTCTTGTCTATTTGATCTATATGCTTGGTCATGGCTTAGAAGAATGAGCAACCTACGTTTACGTATGCCGCAAACAAAGTTGCGTTGAAAGAATTCTTTATTTTCGGATATGACTGAACCTAACTCAAGGCTAAAGCCAGGATGGCTGAAAGAGCTTCAGCTCAAAAGCTGGGAACCTGAAATCCTACTTTCCGGAATCGTACTTTATGGAATGTTTCAGGTGCCTGATGCATTGGACCAGTTCTTATTCTTCTTTTCCAATGAGGTATACAATGACGTAAACGCCATGGATTTGCTCGTGGCTCTACTGAAAGTGGGGGTCTACTGGCTGATTTTGGGTTTAATTCTGCACCTTATTTGCAGGGGTCTGTGGATCGGTTTGGTGGGGCTGAGCTATTCTTTCCCAAAAGGCATTCAAGCGGAGAAGCTCAAATATCAACCTAAGTACCTGGGTAAGGTATTGGCAATTCCTTCTTTTGAAAACATGATACTTAGACTTGAACGCATTTGTAGTATCATCTACAGCGTCTCGTTTCTACTATTCATGACCCTGGTAGGGGTATATGTATTTCTATCGGCACTAGCCATCATTCCAATCATCATCATTGCCCTAAGTATTGATCCCAGTCAGCTTGATCAGGAATTCTCAGATGGTGTCCAAACCTATGTCAATTGGCTTTTGATCGCTAGTGGTATCGGAACGATCGACTTCCTCACCATGGGGTATTTCAGAAGATTCCGGCTTGTGGCCAAGGTGTACTGGCCGATTTATCGAGTTTTTAGCTTTTTGACCCTTTCCAGATACTATAGGCCGACCTACTATGCGATAGTTACCAATATGAATAGGTGGGGGTTATTCTTCTTCCTACTGGTATTCGTTTTTTTAAGTGCGATAGGCGTTTCCGCTATCCAAAATACAACACCTGGAGAATACTTTTCTCAAATCAATATCTGGAGTAATGGCCGGGGGGATTACATGTTTGAAGGTAACTATCAGGATAGGGAAGAGGCTTCTCCTTCTTTGAGATTACAGATTCCGTCGGATATTATAGAAGATGATGTGCTCAGAGTTTTCCTTCCAGCCCATATTGATGTTCAGGATTCATTGGAGAAATTCATAAAGTATGATTCCATCATTGAAATAGAAGATGAGGAATTTGACCTGGGAGCTTATTACTCTGAGAAAGTAGGCACGTTCTACAATCTCTCAATAGGAGATTCGATCTATCAAACCAAAATCTATTTTATGAACGCTGCCGCGACTAGTCAGCGGGGCTACGTCACGTATCTCAACATTGGGCATTTAGAAGAGGGGATGTATGAGTTAAAGTTGGAGGGTCCCGAGGGCATGTATGAAAATTCCTTTTCGGTGGTGCCATTTTATAAGTTGGATTAGCCTGGGATTTGATCTTTGATAGCCATCGAAATGGTGTTTTTTATGACCTCATAATCAAAAGGTTTTTCAAAGAGCCCTTCAATAAGACGAGTTTTCAAAGCAGATGCTAGTTTATCGTTATTGTAATACCCCGTCAATATGAAGTAATGTATTGCAGGGTACTTCTCTTTCGCCCGTGTAATGAATTCTATCCCATCTATTCCTGGCATCATCATATCACTGATCACTGCTTTTATGTTGGATTGATGTTTTTCCAATACATCCAATGCTTCCATCCCTGACAAGGCCGTAACTATTTTAAAGTCTTTTCCTAGCCGCTTTTGAAGCAAGAAGAGATTGATTTCTTCGTCATCTACCAGCAAGATCAATTCGTTGCTATCAGTCATTCTCAAACTGAATTAGGTTGTTGAAGGTAATGCTGAACTCTGTGCCTCTGTCGATCTCTGATTGAACTTCGATAGAGCCCTGGTGCTCCTCTATTACTCTGTAGGTAATAGAAAGTCCAAGTCCGGTCCCCTCTCCCGGGCTTTTGGTAGTATAGAAAGGGTCCCTGATTTTAGCTAGTTGATCAGGGGCGATGCCTTTTCCATTGTCGCTAATGGTCAACTTAAGTGTTCCATCCTCTAAGGAGGTTGTGATGGTGATAGTACCCTGCCCGGTAATGGCCTGTTCGGCATTGGAGATGATATTGAGTAAAGCCTGGTGAATACGACCTTCGTTGCCGAGGATTCTGGTGTTCCCTAGATCACCATAGTTTTTATTGACTTCTACTTTGTACTTCAGTTGGTGATTGAGCATCGTCAGGCAATTCTCTATGATCTCATGAATATCACATATTTCATTCATGGATTCTGTGTTGCGACTGAAATGCGTCAGGCTGTTTACAATGGAAGTAGCCCTTGATACCCCTTCGTGAATGGCATCAATGTAAGGACGAACCTCGCTGGACTTCTCCAGTTCGATTGAGAGCATTTCAGCCCCTCCTTTTATGAAATTGAGTGGGTTGTTTATTTCGTGTGCTACTCCGGCAGACAAGACCCCCAGGGAAGCCATTTTCTCTGATTCAATGAGTTTTTCAGAGGTATTTTGAAGCTCCTGATAAGACCTTCTAAGGGCTCGATTTTTTTGAAGTAGCGACCGATGGTACATGTAGAGGTACAACCCAAAGGTCCCGAAGACAAACAAGACTGAGATAGAATGGAATTCAATATTGCATTCTGGAGGGAACCTGTTTTCAGTGAAACCATATGTAGAAAGAGGCCAAATGCTGAGCGCCAGGATCATGGCTAATCCGAGGAATAAGTACCTGTCTCTGGTAGGTTTATAGAAAAACGCAAAAGCTGGTGGGATGATGAGTTCCATCAAAGCAGGAGACATGGCGCCTCCAGTGAACAATACCTCAAAATAGAATGCATGAAATGCGGTAAGTACTGATAGCCTGAACAGCCATAGAAGGTTGGAAACGAAGAAGCTGGCAATCCCGAAAATGATGAAAAGGATAAGACATAAGAAGCCATTGTAGGCTAATATGTACACCTCATGATAGTAGAAGTAAAGGCTAAAACTCAATGTCGAAACATAAGCGATAACCATTAGCAACTTAAAGAAACTACGTTCTTTAGCGGTGGTCACAGGGTTAATTCTCTTAGGGTTAGGTTATATAAACTTAGTAAGTTCTTGACCTTTTTGGAGTATGGAGTTCGATAAAAGGGAAGAATTGACTGGTGAAGAGACGGTTTTTAGCCGGTTTTTGGTTTGTAACAATTAGGAAATTGTTCTCATTTAGGTCCAGAAAAAGAGTTCGACCAATTTGGCGACCACCTTTATTTTGAAGCGTCATTCACATACTTCAATATACTATTCAAATTCTTGTTTTTTTCCAGTGCGATCTATCCAGAACCAATCGTCACTTACTATCCGTGTATGTTCTCCTTCAGGAATTTTAGTTGCTTCGTAAGTGACCTTGGATAATCCATTCTCGAAAGGATGAGCGAAGGCATACTGGCAAGGGATTATTACCTCTCCTCGTTCATTGCCGAACCCTACCTTACCATTTCTTTTGATCCTCGTAAGTCCTTCAGAGAAGTAATCAGGTCCATTATCAAAAAGGAAGAGGTCGAACAACTTATTTCCAAGACCATCGATGGCAATGGGAGGTGCAAGCTCCTTTCGATCTGTATACGGAATAACGTTGGCATAGTATCTCAGGGTGTCAGTCCCGAAGTAATTGAAATGTCCAAACTTGATGATAGTGTCGCCATCCGAATTGACAAAGGCTACCTCACTCCCATATTCCGGAAATTCCTCTTTTGACACTGCCACGAGAGTTCCAATTTCTCCTGCCGCATAGTCTATATTATGGTAAGTGGAAGTTTCGGTTTCATCACTTACTGTTGACTTCTGACAGCCAAAAAATGATATCAGTAGTAATAGTACAAAAGCACACTTCGGCATTTACCGAAGATCATCAAAAATCTCGGTATTTACCCAATAGATATCTCCGCCGCTGGTATACAATAAATATTTCCCATCCATCGTGACGAATGGGCACAACTCGTGGCCAGGTGTGTTGATCGGCTCGCCCATGTTCACAGATTTTGTCCATGAGCCGTCTTCATTTTTGAAGCTGATATATAAATCTCCTCTGCCAAATCCATCTTCGCGCGTTCCACAGAAGATGATGTATTGTTCGTTCGGGTCAATGAATACATCTGCCTCATACGCTTTAGTATTGATGGCTTCTCCGGCATTTACGGCTTCCTGAAATTCACCATTCACAAACTTTGAATAATAGATATCATAGTCCTCTTCATTGTCTTCGGCTGCGTTTTTGTTAGAGGCAAAGTACATGGTGCCTTCCTTTGTAAAGGAGATGTAATATTCGTTTACTGCTGTATTGATGTTAGGTCCGGCGTTTATTGGTCGAGACCATTCACCATCCACTTTTTCTGAATACCAGATATCAAAATCCTTCAGCTCACCAGATTCATCCAAAGATCTTTTTGAGATATAGTACAGTCTGTTTTCGTCGGGTGAAAGGAAAGGGTCATTGTAGCCATACTTCTCATGAGGAATAATTATTGCTGGCTTCGTCCATTCACCATTTTTCAGCTTGGAATACCTGATTTCCGATTTGCCTCTTTTGTTGACAGCATAGTAAAACTCAGTAGCATCCTTGTTGAAAACAGAGCCAAACTCGAATTCCTCTGTTGAGATGAAATTGGGCGCAAACTTTTGAGGTGTTTTACCAGGATCAGGCATTCCCATGTAGTCCCCTTTCATTTGGAAGGTTCGTACTTTAGTCTTATCTGCTCCTTTTTCCAATAGCATATTGGTGACGTCCCCTTGGTCCATTCGCATCGCAATCTCCAATGGTGTACTGCCTCGCTCATTGGCAATGTTTACTTCTACATTTCTATCTAAGAGCTCCTGCACTAAATCCTTTTTCCTGTCCAGAATAGCAGTCTCGAGCATAGATGCTCCCAGTTTGCCCTCAAAGTCCTTTGGGTCATGGAGTAGAAGAAGCGTGTCGATGTACTTGGGAAAATTGAATTGAATGGCTAATGTCAAGGCTGTTCTTCCGAGACTATCCTCGATGTTGATATCTATATCCTCATTGAGTAGATGTTCGAAGACTTCCCATTGATCGCAGCCTACAGCGTAATGCAGAAAGGATCGTCCATGCCTGTCTTGAATATTGATGTCGGTAGTATCACCCATCAGACTATCGAGTCTGGCCAGTTTCCCCTGACAAGCTGATATGTGCATATTTTGAGAAGTGGAGGCGATACTGATGAAACTTAGCAATAGTATTACTAGTGCTCCAGGCAGATTTTTGATGTTCATAAGATTGAGTTTTTGACCTTTATACTATAAAGATAGTAATAACTATATTAATAGTAATAATATCTTCTATTATCAGCATACACACTGCATATCTGTTTTGATTCATATTTGAAATAATAGTTATTATTGAAAGGATGAATAACGAAGAGCGACTCATCGTTAATGAAATCCAAAAAGGCAATAAGCAAGTCTTTAAAGCGATCTATGAAGAGCATTACAAACCGTTAGTTTTATTCGCTTCTGGTTACTTACATACTCAGGATTTAAGTGAAGACGTTGTTCAGAATTTTTTTATTCACTTTTGGGAAAATCGTAGCAAACTACAACTCAATTCTTCGATAAAGTCATATTGCTTTACATCGGTCAAAAACAGATGTCTGAACAGGTTGCGTGACTATAATCTTCGAGATGAGAAAAATTTGATGTACATCAACTCCGTCTTGAGGATAGATTTGGATATTGATGATCATGAAAATGATTTGGTTGAAGGCATACAGCAAGCATTAGAGCACTTACCAAATCAGATGAAGGAAGTACTTACCAAGAAGTATTTCGATGGTTTGAAGACAAGTGAAATCGCCGATCAGACTGGTTTAAGTGAGAATACGATTAATACACATCTTAAAAGAGGTAGAAAGAAGCTCAAGGAATTTTTTGAAGGCCACCAAATAGTCTGGCTTCTTCTCTTTCAAGTGGATTGAATTCTGCAATTCTTTCAGTAAGAAAGGCGAAGTAGGGTCTGATTTTTGATTTTTTTTTAAATTATTTCCTTCTTGTTGTCACCAATTCAATAAATCTCTGTGTCTAAAAATCACCAGAGAGAAAATGAAAGAGGAAAAGAAAGTACTTATTGGTATTGATTTCGAATTGCTTTGGAAGAAGTACTTCAATCTGTTGAGTGAAGTGGAACAGGAGCATTTTGATGCATGGCTGTCGCAGGACCCTAGGAATTTAACCTATTACGAAGACTTCAAGGATTCGATCCAGCACGATAAAGCTCCAGACTGGGAAATTGATCAAGAAAAGTCCTGGGAAAGCTTCCAAAGCCAAACCAGAAGAAGCATCTCAAATATCCGATGGACTGCATTTGCAGCTAGTGTTGCAGTTTTTATTGTCGCATCACTTTTCTTATTTAATGCTATCCAAGATCCAATTGCTACCAAGGGTTCCAAGATTATTGAAGCGGGGAGTAGCAAAGCTGTTCTCATTACTTCAAATGGGGAAATACCCATTGGAGAAGGTACAGAGGATAAATTGTCTTTTGCAGAAGTTTCTGAAGGAGAACTCACTTATCACCATGGGGGAACTCAGGGTAGTATAGAATCTCATACGTTAGTCATTCCCAGAGGAGGTGAATATAAATTGGTACTGCCAGATCGCACCACCGTATGGCTAAATGCTGAATCAGAATTGAATTATCCTATTCAATTCGATAAAAATGAAAGGCTGGTAGAGCTGAAAGGTGAGGCCTACTTTGATGTTACTCATGATAGCTCCAAACCTTTCAGAGTGAAAAGTAACGACCAAATAATCACGGTTCTAGGTACCGAGTTCAATGTCTCCACACATCTGGAAAGTCAGATAATAACCACCCTGGTAGATGGTAGTGTAATAATAGAGACAGAGGAAAACAATTCGACCCAAATGAAACCGGGAGAACAAGTAGTATTTCATCTGCTAACAGGAGAAATAGCTAAAAGTGAAGTGGATGTCTCTTATTTCGTAGGTTGGAAGGATGGATCATATTTATTCAAAAACGAGCCACTAGAAAGCATTTTAAATACTCTGTCCAGATGGTACGATATGGACTTCCAATTTTCAAAAGAGTCGAATCGACATTTGAGGTTTACGGGACGGGTAAAGAAGTATGAGAACTTAGGAGAATTTTTAAAACTTTTAGAAAAGACCAATGAGGTGACTTTTAAGATACAAGAAGAATTCGTGGTAGTGGAATAAAAAAGGGGATGCTGGCACATCCCCTCGCTCTACCTGAATAAATAGTTTATGTTCAACTTAACCAAGTAGATTATGCAAAGCAAAGCTACTCCTTTGCCAATTATTGGCACAAGAATGTTGCGAGTAATGAAGATTTCATCGCTACTATTATTTGTTTTTTGCGTGCACGTTCACGCATCTGTTTTGTCTCAAGATGTTTCGATTGATTTGGAACTGAGTGAGGCTAGCATGGATCAATTTTTTAAAGAAGTCTATAAGCAGACTGGCTACGATTTTGTTTATCGGGCGGACCTATTTTCCGACTTTCCGAAGCAAAGCATCACTTACAAGAATGTCACGCTTCAGCAACTACTCGATCAAACCCTGAAGGCACACGGCTATGAAATCGAGATTGACGGTAAAACGATTGTTGTTAGAAAAGCTACCTTTCCTTCACCAAAAACACCCCCTGTTCTAAAGACCGACGCTAAGGAAATCGAGGGAACAGTTAATGATGAAAGCGGCAATGCCGTTCCGGGAGCCTCTGTCTTAATTGAAGGAACCACGAAAGGAACTACCACTGACTTTGATGGTACATTTCGGTTAGAAGCAGAACAGGGAGATGTGCTTGTGATTTCTTTTGTAGGTTTTAGAGCGTCAAGAGTTGTAGTCGGAGAATCTAACTTCTATGAAGTGAACCTTGAGTTAGACATTACGGCGCTTGAAACTGTCTTGGTGACAGGTTCTAGATCCACTCCCCGAACCGAATTGGAGACTGCTGTTCCGGTGGATGTAATAGGAAGTGAAGCAATTGCCACATCCTCACAAGTAGAGTTGGGCCAAGTGATGCAGTATCTAGCACCTTCATTTCACTCGACAAAGCAAAATATTGGGCATGGCACGGATCATGTGGATCCTATATCATTACGAGGACTTGGCGCTGATCAGACCTTGGTCTTAATCAATGGGAAAAGACGGCACGCTTCTGCTTTGATGAATGTAAATGGTACAGTGGCAAGGGGACAAGTAGGAACGGATTTGAATGCTATCCCTATGTCTGCGGTGGAAAGAATTGAGGTGCTTCGAGATGGTGCCGCCGCCCAGTATGGTTCTGATGCGATAGCAGGTGTGATCAATATCATTCTAAAGGAAAACGCAAACAAGGGATCGGTGAATGTTCAAACAGGCTTCCTGGCAAGCCCTCCAGAGGCACCTGGCTTTCTGGAAGACTTTAATCCTTATAGTGACAATCCTGAGCTTGCTTCCAGACAAGGAAGTGGGGGAGGCGAAAGCTTCCAAGTCGGTGCGAACTATGGTATACCTGTTGGAACCAAAGGAGGATTCATCAATTTTAATCTTCACTTTCTTCAGAAGAATCCTTTTAACAGAATGGATGACTATACTATCCAACTATTCTCAGATGAGAGACGTGATGATCCTATTGCCGAGTTTGCGGCTTTCAATCAAAGTGATCCCGCAGCCATTGCCGCTTACAATGCTCGTTGGGGTGATCAATATGGCCCAGCAGTGGTAGCTCCATTAAATGATTACGCTGGACGTAGAGTATCCAATATGGGTGGTTCAGGCACGACCAATGCAGGTATTTTTGTTAACTCTGAATTGCCATTTAACGACGTTTCCACTTTCTACACTTTCGGAGGATACAACTATCGCTTAGGTAACGCGGTGGGCTTTTACCGACGGCCAAATCAGGAAGCCAGACAGTCAGGATTATGGCCGCTCGGGTTTTCACCTCATCTCGATTCCGATATTGAAGACTATTCCGCCACGGCCGGTGTGCGTACGGAGTTTAAGGACTGGAACGTTGATATCAGCAATACCAATGGTGGTAATTCTTTTGATTGGACCATTTTCAATACCAACAACGCCTCACTTGGACTTGAGTCACCAACCTCTTTTTATGCAGGAGGACTCAAGTACAACCAGAATGTGATTAACCTGGATATTTCAAGAGGCCTGGACATAGGCATTCCTTTGAATGCCGCTTTCGGGTCCGAATTCAGGCTGGAAAACTTCCAGCAGATAGCTGGCCAAGATGAATCCTGGATGAACTATGGCGATACCACTAGTACTGGATCATTGAAGGAGTCTGGTAGCCAAGTATTCCCTGGGTATCAAAGAGGAAATCAGATTGATAGAAACCGATTCAATACAGGAGTTTATGCTGATTTAGAAGCTGATTTGACGGATAAATGGCTGTTAGGTTTTGCAGGTAGGTATGAGGACTATTCAGACTTTGGCGATAACTTCAGCTGGAAAGTTGCTTCGAGGTATCGTATCACAGATAGGTTCACTTTGAGGGGGGCAGTTAGTACAGGTTTCCGAGCACCATCCTTACCACAGAAATTTTTTAGCAGTTTCACTCTACAATTTATTACGTTACCTGATGGTACTATCGATGGGGTTAATATAGCTCACCTTAACGATGATAGTTTTGTGACAAGACAGTTTGGTATACCGAACTTGAAGCCAGAAACTTCAACCAATGTC
Source organism: uncultured Roseivirgaceae bacterium (assembly GCA_964653795.1). Taxonomy (GTDB): domain Bacteria; phylum Bacteroidota; class Bacteroidia; order Cytophagales; family Cyclobacteriaceae; genus JAWPMT01. Next base: position 17,863 of record CAZZHO010000021.1, read on the forward strand.
AGTGTTGGGTTTACTTCCAGGTTTTTTGATGGCCTATCTTTGACGGTAGATGCTTATCGCATAGAGATTAAAGATAGAATTGGTATAACTGGTCGATTTAGAGGCTCGGATGATCCCAGATTCGCGACCATATTGGATAATGCTGGTTTGACTCAAGTTCAGTTCATGACTAATGCTGTAGATACAGAGACACAAGGTCTGGATGTGGTCATGAGTTATTTGATTGACCTTGGGAAGTCGGATTTGACATTGACAGCAGCCGGCAATTTCACCAGAACAGAGATACCTCGAGATAGCAACGGAGATCCCATTATAAAGACTGGGGCATTCCTAGATGGATTTGGTAGTCAACTCTTCAATCGTGAAGAAGTTTCCAGAATTGAGGTGGCCCAACCTCAGAGTAAAATAATACTCGGTGGTCGCTACAACGTTGGTCCTGTCACTCTGAATATTAATACTACAAGATTTGGAGAGGTAGAGTATATAGCTCCATCAGCAGACCTAAGGGCTAATGCCTGGAACAATGATGTAGAAGAGTCACTTGATCAAACTTTCAGTCCCAAGTGGCTTACTGACGTGGACTTTACCTATCGTATCAATGAAGGTATAAGTGCCGGTATCGGCGGAGCCAACATCTTTAATGCTTATCCTGATCGACACTCTCATTCAGGAAACTATGGTGGTGGTATGTTTCCTTACAGCAGACGGGTATCACAGTTTGGGTTGGCAGGTGCGAGCTACTATGCCAAAATGAGCTTCAATTTTTAACTACTTCTTCATACTGATCTAGTAGAAGGGTGGTGATTAAGTCATTACCCTTCTCTTCAATTTCTATTTATTGTGATAAAAATTATTGCTGCTTTTGCAGGCCCTATGGCATGTATATTTATCAATTGGTTTCCAATAGATTTTCTTGGATCTGATGCCAACGCAGTAGTGTCAGTGGCAGTTTGGATGATCCTATGGTGGGTTTTTGAGGTAGTGTCAATTTCCGTCACCGCCCTTATCCCCATCCTCACCTATCCACTTTTGGGAATCAAAACTTTCAGTGAGACTACCATGATCTATGGCAGTCCGATTGTCTTTTTATTCATGGGTGGTTTCTTTTTAGCCTTAGCCATGGAAAAAGTAAGCCTTCACAGACGGCTGGCTCTTTACATTATCAGGTTTTGTGGTACCGACCCCTCAGGTTTGCTGGTGGGATTTATATTTTCTACAGCCTTTTTGAGTATGTGGATTAGCAATACGGCAACTACTCTGGTATTGATGCCTATTGGTCTTACTGTGGCTAACTACTTGATTCAAAATGGGGAAAATCAGCCTGAGGGGGTTTCTAACTTCAAAATAGCCATTCTGATTTCCATAGCATTTGCAGCTAACATTGGTGGGACGGCCACGATAATAGGGACACCTCCAAATGTGGTTTTAGTGGGATTCATGGAAAGTGAGCTTTCTCAGGAAATAACATTTTTGAAATGGACCAGTATCACAATTCCCTTCACCTTATTAATGCTGTTTGCCTGTTGGGCTACGATTAAGAAGATACTTCCATACAGCGATGGTACCGATAGCGCTCCAAATGACCTGATTGAGAAGGAAATTGAAGTGTTGGGGCCAGTCCGCATAGAGGAGTTGAAGGTCGCTACATGCTTTGGTATTACCATACTCTTGTGGATGTTTCGTACACAGTTTAACTCAGTCACATCATTGAGTTTGTCAAACGGAGAGATTGCCATGTGGGGAGGTATCTCCACCTTTTTGGTTCCTGTCAGTCAAGCTGGTAATAAACACAGCTGGCTACTTGAATGGACCGATACCCAAAAAATGCAGTGGGGAATTTTGGTAATGTTTGGTGGGGGACTGGCCTTGGCCTCTGGACTCTCTGATTCTGGTATTATCCAGTTAATAGGCGGAAGTTTGAAGTCTTCAGATCCATCACCTATACGGATGGTTATCTTTCTTGTGGTCATCATGACTTTAATGACGACTGTAATGAGCAATGTGGCACTAGTGGCAGTTTTTGCTCCTATACTCTCAGGTATTTCGCAAGGCCTAGATATGGGGTTTCTGGAATTAGGGATACCCGTTGCTTTGGCTTCCAGTTGCGCCTTTATGCTACCAATGTCGACACCTCCAAATGCTATAGTTTACACTAGTGGTGTAGTGAAGGTATACCACATGCTGAAAGTTGGTTTTTTTCTAAATGTCATTTCCATTTCCTTGTTGGCTTTTATGGGCTGGGTCCTAATTAAATTTTTATGAGTTTCAAACCACCTAGCGCTAGTGCTATTACCATTACCGAACTGATGATACCTGCTTATACCAATTTCGGTGGGAAAGTTCATGGCGGAACGATTTTATCTCTAATAGATAAAGTAGCATTTGCTGTCGCCTGTAAACATTCGGAAAATTATTGTGTGACTTTATCACTAGACACAGTGCTTTTTCTAAAGTCAATCGAAGTAGGTGAGCTGGTACATTTAAAAGGATCAGTTAATTATGTTGGCCGCACTTCTATGATTGTTGGGGTGAAGGTAATGGCTGAGAATATTAAAACAGGAGAAGTGAGACATACCAATTCATCATATCTTACCATGGTGGCATTGAATGCAGAAGGGCACCCCACGCCAGTTCCGGGAATTTCTTTGCATAACAGAAAAGAGCTTGATCGATGGATAAGTGCTTACATGAAAAGAGGTGACAGAAAAGATTCTAGTAAGGAAACCTTGAATCTTTCTAGTCGCTTGAAAGAGGTAATGGAGGAGCAGAATGTACTCAGGATGTTTTGAGTAAGTTCAACTCCATCACCGGTAAGCTTCTTCCAGGAATCGAGCTATTAAGTTGGTCCACTACTTGAAATCCAAATCCTCTATAAAATGGTTCGGCGTATGGCTCAGCGTTTAATGTCGCTGTTTGAAAACCTTGTTGCTTCGCTCTGTCGAGAAAATCTTGCATCAACACTTTGCCAAGCCCTTTACCTATGTAAGCCGGATCTAGAAAGAGGTTGTCCAATTTGATTGCTGAAGTGGAAAGTACTTCATATGAGTAGTAGCCAACAATTGTATCGGCTAGGGTACCAATCCAAACCCGTCCTTCCATTATCTCATTCTGACTGATGACTAGCTGATCGTGCCATGCGATGATCTGACTTTCGGAATAGCCCCAATGAGCTTTTGACCTTCTCGTAAGGTTCGTTAGTAAATCAGCATGAGAGGCCTCTGCTAGCCTAGTAATGAGTTTGTCTCCTTTTTCCAACCGTGACTTTCTTTTTACTACCGACAAGTTGCAATTATTTTCTATAAACGGTTATCGATGCAGCCGATAGAAAAATTCTGCTGTTCGACTCCCGATATTGACCTTCCGACCTGAATGGAAGTTTTCACCGTCAGAATTTGAGCTGCTTTGAATCAAAAAAGATGAAAAAGCCTGCTCTTATATCCATTATCTGCCTCATCCTGGCTGGCTGTGTTTCAACCAATGAGGACTTTCAAGAGCTTAACGAAAGCGGGACTGAATCCTTCACTTTCGATGAGCAATTTGACTTTACTACCTCAAAGGCCTTGTCATTGAACATTTCATCTGTTTCTGAAAAATCTAAATACCGAATTTCTTATACCGAAGATGGTCAGGTACACACGATCGGTACCTATGGAAATAGTGGACAAAGTATAAAGGAGACATTTATGGTGCCCACCTATCTGGAGAAATTGACCATTGAGGAGTTCTCGGTAGGAGGGATACAGTTAGAAGAAGTAGAGATATTAAATGTGCAGGAAGCAAGTGTAAGTTTTGGGGTAGCAAAAGGGAGAGCAGAGGAAGGATGTGTAGATAGACTGTACGCCGTGGAGAGTAGTTTCGGAGGCTTTTGGTCCATAGATGTCACAACCAGTGACTATACGGAAACGCAGCTGCCCAACTTAGAGGGAGGAGGATCTATTGCCTGCGCCCTAGATCAGGAGAATGCTATTCTATATTACAATCGGGGTAATACACTGTACAAGTATGATATTAATACTGAAACCTTCGATGTTGCCCATCAAGGTAACCCTTACGGGAAAAATTACCCTCGCCTTGCATACGATGATGGATATTTCTGGATGAGTAACGGGACCTCCATGCACAAAGTGGATGCTATCACGAATGAAACCATCCAGTCTTATACTATTCAAGGTATTGAAAACACAGCCAGTGGCGGAGACGTGGCCTTTACATCAGATGGTACACTTTATCTCAGTTGCTTTTCAGGGCTTTACAAGTTTGTCTCGTTTGAGGGAAGCATTGCAACAGTCACCAGAATCAGTGCTGAAAACTTTCCTTATCAGCTCACCTCAATGGCTATCGATAGGAAGGATAGAATATTCGTAGGAACTAACAACGCTAACTCCAAGCTGTTGGAGATGAATAAAGTTGATGGGTCCTACAGGATCGTTAAGACTTATGATCATAAAATCAATGATTTGACTGCCTGGAAGTGCGCGGAGGAGGAATTGTCACAAAGGGATACAGATGGAGATGGTGTGATTGATGAGTTGGATGACTATCCGGAAGATGGTGAGGCTGCATATGACATCTTCACGCCTTCGGAGATAGGATATGGGACTTTGGCTTTCGAGGATCAATGGCCTTTGGAGGGAGACTATGACTTCAATGATATGGTTATCAACTACAGATTTACTTCAATCTTAAATAGCAATAACGAGGCCGTCAGATTTAAAATGAACTTCGTCCTTACTGCTGCTGGGGCATCTTATAGGAATGGATTTGGGATAGAACTGCCTGTAGATGCGTCCTCTATAGCCAGTGTCAGCGGATATTCTATAACTAAAAATATTGTTACCCTGGACGGCAAAGGGCTGGAGCAGGGTCAATCCAATCCCGTCATCATTGTTTTTGACGATGCATTGGCGGAATTAGGCGGAGGAAGTATTATCAATACAATAAAAAATGGAGGCTATGTTACACCAAGTGAGTTTGAGATTGTGATTGAATTTGTAGCGCCCATCGACGGGGACTTGGTGGCCAACCCTCCTTTTAATCCATTTATTTTCATCAACGGTGACAGGTCCAGAGAGCTTCATCTTAAGAATCAATCGGCTACAGATCTTGTCAATACGGAATTGTTCCAATCTGGAGACGATAGGAGTGATCTTGACCAACAACTGACTTATCAGAATGAAGATGGTGTTCCATGGGGAATTAGTATCATTCACAACTTCAGATATCCGGTGGAAAAAACAAGGATCAACAATGGGTACAATCACTTTGTGCAGTGGGGGCAATCGAGTGGTAATATTTACTCTGACTGGTACAAGGATAACTCAGGGTATAGGGACGATAGTAGACTCTACTTCGCACCCGAATAAGAAATTGTTTGTGATTGATTGGGTGAGTGTGGCATCTCTTGCCACGTTAGACCAGCCTTGATAAGGCTGGTCTTTTTTTGTTCATTGATAGACGACAGACGTTGCCTTATTGAAAATGCCAGTTTACCCAGATTATCAATGCGTTCGCCTGTCTCTTATTTGAATATTTAGGTCAAAAAATTACTTTGGCGCCATCAAACGAAGACTCGTTATCAAAGACCAAACGCCGAATTCAAACCACCTGCCACTTCTATGTTGAATCGTCTAAGCATCCAACAAAAGATGCTTTTGTTAATCCTCGGAATTGCTCTTTTGACCTATGCTGCTGGTGTTGCCTATGTAGGTTGGTATGTTAGTCAGAAGTCGATAGAAGAAGCTAAAAAACTAGCTGATCTGGGAGCTAGAGAAAAGGCAAACAAAATCCAATCTGATTTCGAAGGTTACCTGTCGCTTTCAAGAGCTATGGCGAAGATTGTGGAAGACTACCCACAGAAAAGAAGTGCTCAGCGCCTGGAACAGGAGCGGGAACTTCTAAGAAAGGTGCAAGAGAGTAATCCTGATCTTAAGCAAGTGTGGATGAGCTGGGAAATGAAGGCTTTGGATCCGAACTGGGATAAAGATTTTGGTAGGGAAAGACATGCATTTACACTCAAGAAAGATGGTAATAGAGTTGAGTTTCTGGATACTGCAGATATTGAAACTCATAATCCAGAGAACTTTTACTACGTGATTCGGAAATCAGAGAAAGAGGGCGCTGCGGAACCATATTATTTTGCGCCCAATAGATGGCCAGGAGTATTGGGCACTAGTATTGTCACTCCAATCAAAAAGAATAATGAATATCTGGGGCAGGTGGGATTTGATTTTGCCACCAGCAAGTACATGAGTACTACCTCTTTCGACGCTTTTGAGAAGAGCTATGCGTTGGTGATTTCCGATAAGGGTAAGATCGTTGCTCATCCAAATGAACAGCTGATCAATCAATATGTGGACCAGATATCCTACATGCGAGACAGAGACCCTTCGGAGCTAAGGAACCAATTAGCGAAAGGTGATGCCCTTACTTTGGAAGATGTAGATGACTACTTAGGGGAGCAGGTATACGTGAATTTGAGAAGTGTGCCCATAGGCAGGTCAGGAACATTTTGGACCATTGGAACGGTGGTTCCTTTTGAAGAGATTACTAAGGATGCTCGTGAGATTATACGCAATGCGACGATCATTGGCATAGGTGGCTTCTTCCTGTTGTTGATTGCGATTACTTATATCACCAAGAATATTGTCAACTCTTTGCGTAAGTCAGAATCGATGCTGACTAAGCTGGCCAGGGGAGAAGTAAATCAACAGGCACTGGATATTAAGGGGTCGGATGAATTGAGCCGAATCTCACAATCTGTCAATATGCTATTAGGGGATCTGTCGAAAAAGGCAGCGTTTGCAGAGGAAATTGGCAAAGGAAATCTGGAGAGCCATTTCGAGATTTCGGGTACAGACGATCAGCTAGGTAAATCCCTTTTGCAGATGAGAGAGAATCTCTTGGGTGTAATTCATGATGTAGAAGAAGTAGTAACAGCTGCTACCTCTCAGGGAGATTTGTCAGCAAGGGTCGCTACATCTGAGAAGCTCGGTGTGTGGCAGGCTCTGGCGGTCTCTATCAATGAGTTGATCGCCTCTTTTTATGCCCCTTTTCAGTCAATAGGTGCCTTAGCCGATTTGATGGCCAAGGGAGATTTATCTGAGCGTTTAGATGAGGAGTTGAAAGGTGACCTAGGGAAACTTTCAGGCAACCTTAATCAGGGGTTGCAGAATCTTGCGATTTTATTGGCGAACGTGATAGATCAGGTAAAAGAAATACAAACCTCCGCCTCGGATATGTTGCTTTCAGGGGAGGAAATGAATGTTAGTACTTCGGAAATTGCCCAGGCTATCCAGGAGATGAACAACGGAGCCACGAGCCAAGTACATAAGGCTGATGAATCTTCCAGCCTGATCGAGAAGATCTTACAAAACTCTACTAAGATGGAATCCCAGGCTCAGCAGATCAATACCTCCGCTGATACAAGCTCGGGGAAAAGTGCCATTGGCATGGAACGTATCAACAATGTCGATTCCACGATGAAAGAGATTTCGGAGTTCTCAGAAAAAACCAATGGTTCTTTCAAAGTGCTGATGGATCGTTTTCAAGAGATATCTAAGTCACTTGAGGTGATTACGGAGATTGCTTCTCAAACCAATTTATTGGCGGTGAATGCCGCTATTGAAGCGGCTCAAGCAGGGGATGCGGGAAGAGGCTTTGCGGTGGTAGCCGAGGAGATCAGGAAACTGGCAGAAGGCTCCAGGAAATCGGCCAATGAGATTAACGAATTGGTGGAGGCGGTGAATTTCGATACCTCAGAAGCCTCAGAGGTATTGTCCTCCATGAATTCCCGTATTTCGGCTGGTGAACGTGCTTCTCAGGAAGCTTCAGAGGCTTTTCAGGAAATAGCCACGGCTACTAGCCAGACCTTGCAATTGGCAAAGGAGATTTTTGAAGCCAGCGTTTCGCAAAAATCAGATATTAAAGAGGTCGTGGGTATCACCGAATCGGTGGTGGTAATCGCCGAAGAAACAGCAGCCGGTACGGAAGAGGTTTCCACATCAGCCAGTCAATTGGCGGCCGGCATGGAGCAATATAAAAAACAGTCTCAATCTCTGGAGTCTATTTCGCTGCTATTGAAATCAGCAATAGAGCGGTTCAAACTTAAAAAAGACGAGGGCCAACTCTAACAGTTAAAGCCCCCGATCTACCAAAGAATTCCGTTATTTTTTTAAGGATGGATGACCTTTAGCCTTTCCGGTAACCGGTATGAATTCTATATCTCCGTAATAGGCATCTTGTCTACTCACCTCCTGACCTTTAAGGAAGAGGGGGATGTGTCCATCAAACACTTCCGCGTCCCAATGTGCTTGCTCATGTCCGGCGTTTTCTACTTTGATATGAGTGGCATTGGTGAATCCTTTCATGGTTTCTTCCACTTGTCCTACAGGAGTTCTGCAGTCCAGGGTACCAGTTACAAATAGCGTTGGAATGTCACTTTCAAGTGGCAAGGAGGGGTCGAATGATAGGTCGTTCTTCATCCAAAGATCTTTAGCCACAGACATCATGAGATTTACAACATTTCCAAAAATGCTTTCGTTAGCTTCCTTTTCTATTTGTGACCATCTAACATCGCTCACTCCAGATGCTAGATATTGATTTACACCGGAGCCCGGTACAGCCAGGGCGAAAACAACTCTTCTCTGGGCAAACCAGGTAAGTACCGAGTAATCTCCCTGATCAATAGAATAAAATAGCCTTGGAAGGACTGGTATGTCATTGTAGTCATCTATATCTAGTCTCAAGATTAAGCCTAACCCAAAAGGTCCTATTTTCAGGTCCATATCTTTCCCTGTTACGGGGTTTTTGACCGTTACCATGGCTGGGTTCTCTTCGAGCTTTCTCATTACCCGGTAGACAAGTGATTTGAAATCAGGTACTTTTTTACTTAGCTCCTGGTCAGCCTTCATCATTGTCGAAAGAAGATCAACATGCTCATCGAGATATTTGGGATAGTTGAATGCCTGATTGGGAGCATCAGACCCTGATAGGACGGACCTGGCGATTCTATCTGGGAATAACTTCATAATGGTCATGCCAATATGCGAACCGAAGCTGAAACCGAAAATAGCGTATTGATCAAAACCCAACAGAGTCATTAGGTCATTGGCGTCCCTGGCTTCTTCTTCAATATTGTAGCCCCGAACATCTACCTTTCTTTCTTCAAAAGCCTTGAGTGAGGCAAGGATCATTTGACGATAATGATTGTTCGCCGCTTCTTCGGAAATAAAGAAGTCTTCTGGGAAAGTCTGTTCCCATACATATACCAATGATTCATCTCCTTCTCCTCTACGATCGATAAAAATGACGTCAGAAACAGCCAATAGGTCTAACCAATAAGTCAACTCTTCTGGGTCTTCAGCTATCCAGGTGCAAAGACCTCCTCCTCCCTCTATGTACAGTAAAGGCGCTTCTGGGTTTTCAGCCAAACTTTTTAGCCAGACGTATTTTACTTTGATCTTTCTACTATTCGAGTCGTTACGATTTTCAGGCACTTCAATAAAACCTTCTTGCCCTTGTACCTCGATTTTCTTGGTGGTCTTGTAAGTTTTGGTATTGATGTCAACCAGTTTGGGTTGGCCTATGCTCTGAAATATGAAAGCAAAAGCGATGAGTGAAAGTAATTGCGTTTTCATGTCTTTGGATTTTTTTCCAAAAGTCCATGTCGCTATAAAAACCGTCAAATTAGGAGAGTCTCATATCGCCATTTGATACTCTTTACCCTTGAGACTTTAGGAATTCTGATGGGGTCATGCCTGTTTCTTTCTTGAAAATGCGGTAAAAAGAGGCCTTAGAGCTAAATCCAACTTCCTGGCCTATGCCCAGTATGGAATAGCGTTGACTATCAGGTTGGATAGCCCGCTCCTGGAATGCCCGCACGCGATAACCATTGAGAAGGTCACTGAAATTGGTGTGGAGTGCCTCGTTGATGACTTTTGATACACTATTGATTGGCCAGTTCAGGTGTCCAGCTAATTTTGCTACTGTCACATTGGGATCGGTATATAGTTTATCGTTTTCAAAAGCCTTGACCAGTTGATCTTTCTTTGCATCCAATTCATTTAAGCCAAACTGGAACTTGCTGATTCGATTCATATAGCTCCTTACCACTTTGGAGTATCGGAGAAGAAATGAATACCCTAGTAGAAAGATCCATATTGACTTGATGGCGGCTAAAGGAATATAAAACCACTCAGAGTTGTCATCTAGCTCTTCTATATAGATTAGGCTTATGGGGATGGCAATGATCATGAAGCCAATCACCAGACTCCAAGAAACTACCAGTAGGGAAAGCCATTTTTTGACTTGGTGAAAGTCCTTAAGTACCAGTTTAGTGTCTTGGCTTTCGCGAAATATCAGGAAAGTGTAGAGCGCCAGGTGAGCTACATCAAGGCTGGCGAAGTACACCGCTATGGTCTGAATAAGCGGGATGTTTTCATACGCCCACTCCATGTTGTTTCCGAGATAGAGAAAGCTGCTTGTGAAAATGATGATATCTACTATCAGTGTTGGGACAAAGTGCAAAAGGTCTTTGGTTCCAAAACGCCTGACAGGGTCTTTGATGTGGAGTATGTGTAAATAAGCCAGCGGTCCATATGCTAGTGTGAAATCCATTGGGACAGGGAACTTCACATTGAAGGCATGAATGGAGGATTCTAGCAAATTATGTAGTAAGGCCAGAGAGAAGAGAAAGATAAGTATGCCAAGATAGACGTTGGGTTTACTCAAAGGACGCTGGAATGCTATAAGAATAGACAAGACTAATCCCTGGAATACAGCGAGCAGAAAGTAAAAATTGGTTGAGTCGAGCGACGTGTCGAGCATATAGCTAACACAACAAACAAAAGATGAAATTGTGTGATTAAGGATTTGTCAATTCTTCCAAAAGTTGATCTTCAAGGTCTTCCAACCTCATAGCTTCTCCTATCTTTTCTGCTGCGGCCTTGTAGCTGGAGTTTCCCCATAGGTCCAAGAGCTTGGGCTCTAGTAATGAGAAGGAAACTTTGGAAATCGGTATACCCAGAGGTCCACAATTTTGAGACGCTACCATTTTGTTCCAGACAAACTGATCAATGATATGCGGTATCAGCATACTGGCACACCCGTATTTCAAAGCGGTATGTGTGGTGCCGGAGCCACCGTGGTGGATAACCGCATAGACCTTGGGAAAGATCCAATCATATGGTATTCTTGAGACGAAATGGATCAAATTGGCATCATAACTTTCGGGTCTGATCAATCCCCCGCCTGCGGTGTTAATGATCGTTGGTATTTGATGCTTTTCAACTACGTCTACCAGCAACTGCGTATTGCCTTTTGGGTTCAGGTTGCCCATGCTTCCAAAAGTGATGAGCAGTATTTTACTATGAGTTGAGATGAAGGTTTCTAATTCACTAGGTGGTTGCCATTTTCTGGTTTTGTTACGTTCATGATAACCTAAAATGTGGAGGTTTTTGGGCCATTTGGAATCGCCAGTAAATAGCTTAGGCGATATGGTATATATGACTTTGTGCGTTTTCAGGACTCGTTTGACCTGGTCTTTGGTGACTTCTTTGATCTTGAGCTTCTTCAGCACTCGGTTAGCAAATTGTACCAATCCCCAGTCGGCTATGGTATAGGTTAGTTTATTGAAGAAAGGTCCAAAGTTTCGATTGAAGCCAAGGTGACTATGTCCCTCCACATAATGCAGGTAAGGAACTGGACTAACCATCACTGTTTTCTTGGGGTTTAGCACCTCCCAAATCAAAGGATATGCCGCCTTGCTATGGTGAATAATAAGGTCGGGCTTATATTGGTCTACAGCTTGCTTTTGCTTCAGAGCGAGGATGTCTTGAGCTGGCTGACCTTTTCTTGCTAGCCTCAGGGTAGCCATTATTTTCTTAAACCCACTTTTTCCTCCCATTACCCTCTTTCCATCTTCAGATTCGATCAGGTCAAGAAATTCTGACCCTAGCGAATAAAAGGGCATATCTGCATCGAAAGCCAATGATTCAAATTGCTGCGGGAATGCTACTGCTACTTGGTGACCATTGGATGCGAGAAGAGAACCAATGGCCAAAAAGGGTTCCATGTCTCCTCTGGTGCCAATAGATATGAGAAGGATTTTCACGGATGACTTATCAGTTTCTTATTGAACTAAAATTTCAATTACGATGGAAACTGCAATCACAGCAATTGTGAAGATCACCAGGCCCAAAAAGTAAGAAATTGCAGCTTTGAAATAGTTTAATACTCTCCTGCCATCAAAGAATTGTGCAATGGCCCAATTGCTGTAGAGAAAACCGATGATTCCAGCAGCAGAGAATAGTTTAATCCCCGAGAAAATCTCTATTACGCCCAATAGGGCGTAGACCAACATGTTGAAGCCGGAAACGTAAAACAGCAAAATCAGCAGCTCAAAGAAATTGTAGCCATACTTTTTGAAAAGTACTTTGATCCACAGGGCAATAAAAAGTGACATTAAGATGTTCGTATAGCCATAATTGTCTTGAATCCAGGAGAATATCATCATAGCGGCAAGCTCCTTGTCTTCAGCTTCCAACCTGAAGAAACCATCATCAAAGCCAAGGAAACGCTGCAATACTGTGTAAAGGAAAGAGCAGAAAATGACGAAGATGACTGGCTTTACCAACTTATTGCGATCGTCCTCAATGAAAGTTCTGATGCTACGCCCTGGTCTTAATATTAGCTCACGGATTGTGTAGAGAATTCCTTTCTTGAAGCTTAAGACACTGCTGATCTCATTCAAGATATAATTCAAATCTATCCTTGGCAGCTCCCGGTCTCCTTTAGGCTTGTCGATATCCTCTTCCTGATCAAGAACTTTGTCTTTGGAATCTTCAATTGGATCAACCTTCATATTGCCAATATACAAGCAAAGGACTAGTAGGTGAGACTATTATAGTTGTTATTCCATGCTGAGTGCGGGTAGCACAATGTTATTCATGATCGCAAATGGCAGCTTGTCTTCTTGTGAGTTGTAGGCACCGCCAGTGAAAACTGCCACTAGATTCAATTTGGGTATTACCATGATGTATTGCCCTCCATTGCCAGTAGCAATTTCCGCATATACCGGGTCTTCATTGCTTCCAAGGTTCATGTTCCACCAGAAGTACCCGTAATTGATGCCGGTGATTTGTGTTTGAGTTGAAGTGGCCTGCTCCACCCAAATTTTTGAAACAATTTGAAGACCATTCCACTCGCCCCTATTGAGAATAAGTTGTCCAATCTTAGCCATATCTCTAGAAGTCATATGGAGCCGTTTGCCTGAGGATATTACCTCCTTTTCAGAAGTGTGATCCCATAAAACGTTACTTACTCCTAGTGGTGTAAAAAGATATTTTTCAGCAAATTCATCAATGGTCATTCCTGAAGTTTGACGAATGATTTCAGCCACCAATAATGATCCCATTGAGCAATAGGTTGATACTTCGCCCGGATCATTGATCATGGGAAGATCCAGGGTATACTGGACCCAATCTTTCTTCTTGTAAACCTTATCTTCCTGCCCTTTGGATTTTTTATCCCAATCATTACAATCTAGCCCGGAAGACATAGTAATGAGATGTTTAATTGTAATCTGGTCCTTCCGAGGGTCCAGGTTTTTCTTAGGTGTGGGTTCCTTCAAGTATTTACTGATTGGATCATTGAGGTCTTGAATGAATCCTTTGTCTATCGCTATTCCTAATAAAATAGACCTGATGCTCTTAGTTACCGACCGAAGATCATGTGGCTTCTCTCCATCATAACCATTGAGATATTCCTCGAGTAGGATGGCGCCATCCTTGACTAGAAGTATGCTATGAACTTTGGTTTCTTCTTTCTTAATCTGATTGAGGAAGGCATGGATTTTACTTGTATCCATTGAGATATCTTTTATGCTAATAGTCTCCCATCCGTCCTTCAGCGCTGCTGGTTTTCTGTAGACATAGTCTTGGCCATTTGATGTTATCCATGATAATAAAACAGAAACGGTTAGGAGAATTTGTAAGCACGACCGTTTCATTGAGTTCAGTTTTATTGGATAAAAAATTGGACCTTTTCGAAAAGTGTCAAGTTATTGGAACTGGATCACTATCGAAAAGGCCCACACTTACTTAATTGTTAAGAGTTATTAATTCGCTTTTCTCTGATAATAGGTGACGATACTAGCTTTTTCAATGGTATTGTTCCATAAGTAGTACCCGACTACCGCTGGGTTTGTGTTTTCATCAAGACCAAGCTTATCTGTTTTTAAGGCATGAATGGTGATGATGTATTGGTGCAACCCATGACCAGGAGGAGGACATGGGCCTCCATATCCTTGCGTACCATAGTTGGAAATACTTTGAATGGCATTGGCAGGGGCAAGACCAGCCTCAATATTCCCTGCATTGCTAACAACCTCAGTAACATTTGCTGGAATGTCAAACATTACCCAATGCCACCATCCACTTCCGGTAGGAGCATCAGGGTCATACATTGTGATAGCGAAACTTTTTGTGCCCTCCGGGGCATTGCTCCACGATAGATGTGGAGAGGAGTTTTCTCCCACACATCCGAAACCGTTAAATTCTTCTGTCAAGGAGGCTTGTCCGCCAAGGTCTTTACTTACTAAGGTGAAAGTGCTTTGACTTAATAGTGTTTGCGAACAAGCAATTGCAGCGATCAAGGTGATTATCTTCTTCATAATTTCCGATTTGATTATGAAGCAAATTTCAGATGGCTTACCTCGACTATGGGCTGGATTCTAATTCAAAAAGTATTGCTAAAAGTTCAATCTAGCTGGTACTGTTTGGGCGTCTTTCCATACTTGGACTTAAAGGCCTGAATGAAATTGGTCAGAGAGTCATAGCCAATTTCCATGTAGATATCTGAGGGTCGCTTTCTCTCATTCCTTAACAACAGGGCGGAATATTCTAATCGTCTTTCCTGAAACCATTTACTGGGAGAGGTGTGGAATTGCTGTTCAAACCTTCTCTTGAAGGTAGACAGACTCATATTTGATAAGAAAGCCAACTCATCCAATGTCAATTTATTGAGTTTGTTGTTTTCAATGACTTCTTGAAAATGAAAATCCTGATCATCTACATCTGCCATCAAAGAACCCAGAAATGCCACGCCTAATACATCTGTTAAATAGAGCATAAGTTCTTCGAATTTTACCTGTAGCACCTTGACTCTACTTGCATTTGAGAGCTTTTTTAGATTAGGTAGGCTACGTGCAAAAGAGGTAAGAAAAGGATCGTAGGGGAGTGCTTGTATCGTTTTTCTTGAAATGGTTTTAGGTAGTTCGATGCTGTATTTCCTTGAAAACTGGATGACCGATTCGCTGGAGAAGAAGAAAAGGATACTCCGATAATGGGGGTGGTGGCAGCAAATTTTTCAGTCATTAAACACTTGCCAGCTTTCATAACCATGAATTCGGAATTGGATATTGAGGTAGACCTAATGTCAGAGAAAACTTCTTTGTGACCTTCCAATAGGAAGCTGAAGGTATTCATTGACAAGTTTACCTGCTGTTTTGTCGATTCCTGCTGAACATGATAGTCGTAAACCATCACTGGGGTGGTTTGGATACCTATCAAATCATCTGGAAGTGTGACAACTCTCATTAGATCCTCTCTTCGTAATATTTAGCAGTAAGTGTTTCCTCCTTTTTGCCAGAGGCCAATAGCAGCTTCGATAAAGTCACTAATTCGGGTTTCCGCGAGGTTAATGCTCTTTGATATTCTGATACAGCCCTTACCTCTGTTGAAAGGCTGTAGCATTGCTTCCGCACCATCAACTTTATCAATATTGCCAACATACAGGCTAACATAATTCTGCTGTGCATTCAAGTGGAATATATTGATTCCATTTAGGCCGTATGAGAGCATTTTGTATTCAATGCCTTCCGTGAGGGCTGGAGTTTGATTCAAGAGGATTTGTCGAATCTCAAGGATTTTTTCTCTGCGCCAATCCTTTTGAAGGACTTCTAAGTATTCGTCGGGTGTGGTAACATCGTATTGCATGATATGATGGTCTTTAGGCGGATTTACAAGCCTAACTTATCCATTTTCTCTTTTTCGTACCTGCTATCCTCAGCAGGATATCTCAAATGACCTTCATATTTACCTGAGTCTTTCGCTAGCGCCCAAATCAAGCTCTCACCAGCGTGCGCCGGCTCTTGTTGGAAGATTGAATCTTCAAAGGCCTCTGCTGCAGAAATCACGTTCCATCCATTGGACTTGAAGTGATTAATCAAGTCATCAAGAAACAGCGCTGAAGTAAGGTTATGATGGAGCAAAATCGTGTGTCTAATGTGTCTGCCAGTCAATTCATATGCCATCTCCTCGTAGTAGGAGGCCCTATCAAATAGATGTTCTAAATAGAAATCTCTAAATCCATCCACATTGGAATCAGGGTCTTTCTTCAATCTCTTCTTTAGGCGACTGTTAATGTACCAGTCAGAAGCATCTATCGTCACATATCCGTTGCGGTAGCCATGGTCCTTTAATATTTGTCGAATACTATCGACTTTTTCCGGGGTATTGCCTTCCTTCAGATATGGAAATCGGAAAAGCTTTGTGTAGTTGTTGTACGGGCTTATAGCTGAATCAGCTTTGAGTAACTCGGAGGTAAATTGACGGGCATAGATATTCTCCCGATTGAAGTTGGGATGTGATACGGTATGATTAGCAATTAAGTGCCCTTTGGCATCCCAGCTGTCAAGTAATTTTTTGCCTCTGGCTGAACTCTTGTCTCCGGTTTTTACGAAAAAAGCCGCTTTGATCTCAGCTTCATCTAAAGCACTTAAGATCATGCCATTCCACTGTTGGAAGCTGTACGGACCTTGATCAGAGGTGTTGCCGTCATCGAAAGTAAAACTGATGGTCGGTTGTGTCGTGGCCGAAATAGCCGCG
>CAZZHO010000021.1:34845-37026 GCA_964653795.1 uncultured Roseivirgaceae bacterium
GCCGTCATCGAAAGTAAAACTGATGGTCGGTTGTGTCGTGGCCGAAATAGCCGCGACAAGCATGGCGAAAGCTAGAAACGTGTTCTTCCGAAGCATAATCTGAGTTGCTGAGTTTATTTCGGTAGCCTGTTTTTGATGAGGGCAATTTGGCCAGCATGCTGGCATTCATGCTCCACGACATGGAACCAGTCACAGTAATTATTGACGGGATTTCCCCATGGATGGTCGTTATCTACTTCCATTAGCCATGAGTCGTCGCGTTTTTTAAGTTCTGATAGCGTCTTTTCTCTTACTTCACTGAGCGCATCGAGATAGTAGTGGACATCATTTCCTTTGATTGATTGCCGTGTGTTATCACCGAGCTTACTGACCAGTTTATCCTTTTCGTCAAATACTTTAGCCCTATCCCAACTGAACGTCCGGACCTGACATTCTTTTTCCTGAACTATGATGTGAAGCACCAGGGCCCCAATGGAGTTCGCTTTTTCATCCATCAAATAATCTAATTCCTCTTTCTTAAGACTATCAATCCAGACAGTGGTGATTTTTCGTGTCCAATTCATCATGGATACTAATGTCCCAATCGCTGGAGTGAATCCTTCTTTGGGACCAATTATGAATAAATCAGACGGCTGGGATTTCTTTACAGACTGGGCAAAAAGTGGCGCTGCGGCCGTGCCTAAAGCCAGTGCAGCAGAGCCTTTAATGAAGTTTCTTCTTTTGACTATATCCATAGTTATAAAAGCTCAAGCTATGGATTTTTTGGATTAGAACAAAGACTAGTTAAGCATTGAAAGTCTTACGAATGATAAAAAGGATTTAAGTTACTCTACGCTTGTTTTAGATGTTCGGATACCTGATATAGGAAGGAAACATGAAGTCTTTCAAATACTTCTTCACTTAGCGATAAATAATCATCCATGAAGTTGTTTTTAGTAGTTCCCGATTTTGGTGTCATTTGGGAAGTGTTGGACTCACATACTTTGATGGAATCCCTGATGGTTTGATTAAAAACCAAGTTACCAAGAGTGCTTTTTGCTTCATTGAATACATGCTGATGAAGCAGTGTGAATTTCTTGTAGTGGTTGAAGAATAATCCCAGAATATTCAGCGGATTAGCTCTTTTTATCGTTTCAAGGTAGTCTATGAGCATATGGAATCCAGACAATGAAAAGGAGTCTGGTGAGGCAGGAATCAATATGCTGTCGGCACTTGCGATGGCTGATTGAACTGTTGATCCAAAATGAGTAGGACAGTCCAGCAAAATCATGTCATACTCATCTTTCAAATTCCTAAGAATTTTCTGCATGATGTGTGGACCAAAGGCCATGAATTGATGGTTGGACTCCATCTGCACCATTTCAAAATCTCCTGGAATGAGGTCTAAATATGGCGTTATACTGATTGGTTTGATGACCGTTTGACTATTGTGTAAGTACGTTTTGCAAATAGAATTAAGTGTCTGTTTGTGTAATGTACTGCCACATAAGGCGAGGGTCAGGTTATTTTGAGGATCACAATCAATCACCAATATTTTGAAGCGTTTAGACCAACTCTTTGCGAGATGAAGTGTGGTGCTGGTTTTTCCTACTCCACCTTTGAAATTATAGATGGCAATTGACTTACAGGTATTCATGACTTTGTCTTTTGGTGGTTTGTAAGTCAAAGGTGATGACCCGTGGGTATAGAATAAACAGGGGCTCGCTGGAAAGTAGAAATAAGTGTTTTGCTTAGATACTTAAGGGAAATTCTCAGAAAGTCTCTGTTAGGTTCGATTTTGTTCTTTCGGTTTCAATTATTTTCAGGGGATGAAGAATCCCAACAACAGTTTTCACGATCTGAAAAACCAAGTAAAGGCCTTTATGCAGGATCTATGGATTCCCAGGAGGAGTGTCCTTCTTCAGGGAGATAGATATTGGATTGGTGCCGGACTCGGTGTAATTCTATTTGTGCTGGGACTAACGTTGTGGACATCTGCCCAAGTATATTATGGTACGGAAAGGATATGGATAGTTCTGGGAGCTGTGGGAGTGGCTATTCTCTCTTTTGTGATTTTTTGGATCCTTTCGGTGTTGATCGTAAAGTCGCTTCGGCTTTATCCATTCTATTTCATTGGAGCATTGGGTGCAGCCATTGGTTTGCTGATGGTTTTGAAGAATACGAGATTCAGTATGCCCAATC
>CAZZHO010000022.1:0-7075 GCA_964653795.1 uncultured Roseivirgaceae bacterium
CCTTGTTTCTCTAGAAATTTCTGATATGATGAAATTCAGAAACTTTGGTAAGAAGTCACTTGCAGAATTAGAGCAACTGGTTGCAGATAAAGGATTGACTTTCGGCATGGACTTGTCGAAATATAAATTGGACGAGGAATAATGCGACACGGAAAAAAAATCAATCATTTAAGTAGGACTTCATCGCACAGGAAAGCGATGTTGTCAAACATGGCTACTTCTTTGATCATTCATAAAAGAATCAATACAACTGTTGCGAAGGCAAAGGCGCTCAAAAAATATGTTGAGCCTTTAATTACCAAAGCCAAAACTGATTCTACACAATCAAGAAGAGTTGTCTTTGGTTACCTGCAAGACAAGGAATCAGTGAACGAGTTGTTTAGCAATGTAGTAGAGAAGGTGGCTACTAGACCTGGTGGTTATACACGTATCATTAAAACGGGTGCTAGACTTGGTGATAATGCTGAAATGTGTATGATGGAGTTAGTAGATTTTAACGAGCTGCTAGTGAAAGAAACCACTGAGGCTAAGCCTAAGACAAGAAGGTCTCGTAGAGGTGGTAAGAAGAAAGAGGAGACTTCAGCTGAGGTAGTAGAAGATGCAGTAGTCGAAGATGCGGTGGTAGAGGAAACTGCCGAAGAGGTAGTGGAAGAAATAGAGGCTCCTGTTGATGAAACCACAGAAGAGGAAGTAAAGGATAAAGCGGCAGAAGGTGAAGCTGATGAATCATCTGACGATGCGGACTCTGATGAAAAGAAAGAAGAAAAATGATTTTAAAATAATCGTTTGCAAAGGGGGACAGATAATATCTAGTCCCCCTTTTTTTTGGCCTGTACTCAGGGCGCTTTAATTTTACCTTTCATGACTAAGCACGATCCCCAACCCGAAAAAGAACCAGCATTATTATTACTTGAAGATGGCACTACTTTCCAAGGATACTCTATTGGAGAGAAGGGTACCTCTGGCGGAGAAATCTGCTTCAATACCGGGATGACCGGTTATCAGGAAATTTATACTGATCCTTCTTATTACGGTCAAATCATTGTCAACACCACCAGCCATATCGGCAATTATGGTGTCAACAATGAAGAGCAGGAGTCTACCCCGGTAAAGATTAAGGGCCTGGTAGTGAATGAATTTGCTTTTAAGCATAGCAGGGAAACATCTGATGGTGACCTGGATATGTATTTAAAGGAAAATAAGACTGTTGGGATTGCTGGTATTGATACCAGAAGCCTTGTCAGACATATTCGTAGCAAAGGTGCCATGAACGCCATCATATCCACTGATTTGTTGAAGAAGGCGGCTCTGGAAAAGGAGCTTAAGAAAGTACCAAACATGGATGCTCTGGAGCTTTCCAGTAAGGTTACCACAAGCCAGGCATATGAAATGAATGTCAATGGTAAAGGCTTTAAAGTGGCTGTTTTGGATTTGGGAGTGAAGGCTTCTATCCTTAAGAATTTTGTAAAGAGGGACTGTGTTTTAAAGATTTTTCCAGCCAAAACCAGCTTTGCTGAAATGGAAGAATGGAATCCAGATGGATATTTTCTATCCAATGGACCTGGAGATCCGCAAGCCACGTCTTACGCGGTAGAAACAGCGAAAGAAATCCTGGAATCAAACAAGCCGATGTTTGGTATATGCTTAGGGCATCAAATTATGGCGCTTGCTTTAGGGATTGGTACTTTCAAAATGCATCATGGCCATAGAGGTTTAAATCACCCAGTTAAGAATTTGGTGGTCGGTACCGGAGAGATCACTTCGCAGAACCATGGTTTTGCGGTGAATATGGAAGAGCTGAAAGCTTCCGATAAGGCGGAGTTGACCCATCTGCACCTTAACGACCAGACAGTTGCGGGGCTAAAAGTAAAGGATAAGCCCGCATTTTGTGTACAGTACCACCCCGAGTCCTCACCAGGACCACATGATTCAACTTATTTATTTGACGATTTTATAGAATTACTAAAGCAAAAAAAATCATGAGTATTATCGAAAGTGTTCATGCTAGACAAATCCTAGACTCAAGGGGTAATCCGACAATCGAAGTAGATGTCACCACTGAGAACGGATTCATTGGACGCGCAGGAGTACCGTCTGGAGCTTCTACTGGAGAAAATGAAGCAGTGGAACTGAGAGATGGCGATAAATCTAAATACCTTGGAAAAGGTGTCTTGAAGGCTGTTGAAAACGTAAATGACATTATTGCTCCCGAGATTGTAGGATATTCAGCTTTTGACCAAAAGCTTATCGATCAGGTTATGATTGATCTTGATGGTACTCACAATAAGGCAAAGCTAGGTGCAAATGCTATTCTTGGTGTTTCTCTGGCAGTAGCCAAGGCAGCAGCTGAAGAGTCTGGTCAATCCCTATTTAGGTACCTAGGAGGAGTTAATGCTTATACCCTTCCTGTACCTATGATGAATATCATTAACGGAGGATCTCACTCAGATGCGCCAATTGCCTTTCAAGAGTTTATGATTCGTCCTGTGGGTGCCCCCACTTTCTCCGAAGCAATGAGAATGGGAGCGGAGGTATTTCATCACCTGAAAAAGATACTAAAGGACAAAGGTCTTAGTACAGCGGTAGGAGATGAAGGTGGTTTCGCACCAAATTTCACCGGAGGGACGGAAGAGGCACTGGAGTCTGTTTTGAAAGCAGTAGAAAATGCCGGATATAAAGCTGGATCTGATATCACCATCGCAATGGACTGTGCGTCATCTGAGTTTTATGTGGATGGCAAGTACGACTACTCTAAGTTCGAAGGCGAGAGTGGACAGATTAGAACAAGTGCGGAGCAAGTAGAATACCTGGCTTCATTGACTGAGAAGTACCCTATCGATAGTATCGAGGATGGTTGTGACGAAAACGATTGGGAAGGCTGGAAACTTTTGACTGAGCGCATAGGAGACAAATGTCAGCTCGTAGGGGATGATTTGTTGGTTACCAATGTGAAGTTCCTGAAGAGAGGAATCGACGAGAAGTGCGGTAACTCCATCCTTATTAAAGTGAACCAGATAGGTACGCTTTCTGAGACTTTAGCTGCTATAGAAATGGCTCATAAAGCTGGATGGACCGCTGTGGTGTCACATCGTAGTGGTGAGACTGAGGACAACACCATCGCCGACATAGCAGTAGCTACAAATGCTGGCCAGATCAAAACTGGATCTCTTTCCAGGTCTGATAGGATGGCCAAATACAACCAGTTACTAAGAATTGAAGAGGAATTGGGCGAGACGGCCCATTACCCTACAAAATAAGCCCTCTGGGGCCTGGAATTGAAAGAGTTGGAATACCACCAACTCTTTTTTTATTTTTACTATATGAAATTTCCGCAGCTACCTTCTACTCTTTCTAAACTAAAGAACTTCTATTTCATAGCTGGGGCTCTTTTTATTACTTGGTTGGTATTCTTTGATACTAATGATCTTTTGTCCCAGGCAAAGCTTAGTATGAAGCAAAAAGAGTTGGAAACCACTAAGGCTTTCTATGAACAGAAAATTGAGGAAGTAAAGGAGGATAGAGCAGGTCTTCTCGAAGATAAGGCGTTGCTAGAGAAAGTAGCAAGGGAGAAATACTTCATGAAGAAAGACGGGGAGGAAGTATTCATTGTTGTTGAAGAAGAGTAGTTTCAATTTCTCAGTTAAAATCGAATCAGATTTGATCTTAAATCGTTAATGGTTCAAAAAAGAGGTATGCGAAGAATTCTCACTACGGCATTTTTACTCATTACCGTACTTGCCAGTGCCCAGACTTTTAATATTACAGATCGACTTTACGCCGGAGGTGGCGTAGGTTTTGGCTTTAGTAATGATGTGCTGACCTACAATGTCTCTCCATTAGTAGGATATAAATTCACCGATCAGCTTTCAGCAGGGCTGCGTTTCGCTTATCAGCATAGTAGAAACAATCAAACTGACGATAGATTTAATGCCTTGGGTTTTGGGCCATTTGCTAGGTTCAAATTTCCTGGACCTCTTTTTCTTCATGCAGAATACGAATATCTGCGATTTAAGCTAACCAACCCTACCACTGATTTCGAGTCTGAGCCGTTAAACTTTAGTAGTGTGTTCCTGGGTGGAGGATTATCTCAACCTATAAGTAGGAATGCAGCTTTTGATATCCTTATCTTGTATAATGTTTTATATGATGATCAGGAATTTCCGCGCCCTTACAATAGTCCGTTTGTAGTAAGGGCTGGGATATCTCTGGGTTTCTAGAAAGGCACCTGATATTTACTGGATAGGCTCCTAAGATCCTCAATAACCGGGTCAAGTAAAGGGATGCCAGCTGCAAGGCGTTTCTTGGTCATTTCCCTTTCTGGATCACCCGGTACAAGCACTTTCTCTTGTCCTTTTACGGTCTTAGCACCGCGGAATCTCCTCAACCAATTATCCATGTGATTTGTGAAATCTTCTTTTGGTCGAAAACCGTCTATTCTCATAGCTCCAAAAAAGTGACCAATACCTTCACCGACTGGATCGTTAGGAGGATCCAGGAAAGCTACGAAAGGAGGGACCCATGGGCCATAATTTGCACCAGATAGCACAGCTGATAGGATATCGACCATTCCGCCTAGTGCGTATCCTTTATGAGATCCGTGCTCTCGATCACCTCCTAAAGGAAGAAGCGATCCTCCTTCTTTCACACCATGTGCATTTTTAGTAGGATTTCCATCTTTATCTTGTATCCATCCGCTTGGTGCGGCCTCTTGTTTCCGCTGTAGAATTTCTAATTTTCCATTTGCTGCGGTGGTGGTTGCCAGGTCTGCGATAAAGGGCTCTTCCTTTCCTGATGGAATAGCAACAGCGATAGGGTTTGTGCCTAACAGTCTATCATTTGCAAAAGTAGGAGAGACCAGTGGGCTTGCATTGGTCATGGCAAAACCGATACAGTCTTTTTCCAGGGCCATCATCGCATGATGACCGGCTATACCGAAGTGATTTGAATTCTTTACCGACACCCATCCAGAACCTACATTTTCTGCCTTTTCTAGTGCTACTGACATTGCTTTTGGCCCCACTACCAGACCAAGGCCTCCGTCTCCATCTAAGGTAGCGGTACTAGGCGTTTCATAGGTGACTTTAATTTGAGGATTAGGGTTGATCCTTCCCTTCTCATGTAATCTCACATATCCTATAAGCCGGGCGATTCCATGAGAGTCTACTCCCCTCAAATCAGCCTGGATTAATACCTCTGAAGCTAGTTTGGCATCTTCAGAAGGGCATCCAATTTTCAAGAAGATATTTTCACAAAATCTCTGAAGCTCTTGATGATCAAATGTCATTAGGATATCATTTCTTTTTTGGATCGAACGTGATGCAGCAATACGCCTTCCTTAAGCGCAAAAGCTGAAACCCTTAAGGCTTGAAGTTGGAGTCTATTGATTAAAAAGTGTAGGAGAACTGATGCCACAACTATCATCTCTACCCTCATCTCAATCATGCCAGGAATAGCTAGCCTTTCTACTCTAACCTTGCTAATTAGTTGATTGTGAATCTTCTGAAACCCCTCGATATCCAAAGGATATTCAGTTGCTCCTTCCTCCCGATTGATACCGGAGGCGTGAGAATAGATATCGCTAAGCGTATCAAAAGTACCACTGGAGCCTATCAAGGTCTTAGGATTATACTTCTGACACATTTCGAATAGTCTTTGAAGTTTGTCTTCCAGGAAGTTCTCTATTGCGGTGATTTCCGTTGAGGCTATTGGATCATGATGATGAAATTGATCCTGTAATCGCTGACCACCAATTTCAAAGCTTTCTTTCCAAAGGGTTTCTTCTGAAGTACCAATGATAAACTCAATACTGCCTCCACCTATATCCATTATTAGTGATGGTTTTTCTCCAATGGTCAATGCTTGAGTAACGCCAAAATAAATGAATTGGGCTTCTGCCTCTCCTGAAATGATGGTGGTTTTGATGCCAGTAGCATCTGTAATCTTATCGACAAGTTCCTGGCCATTTTTAGCATTTCTTACTGCAGAGGTGGCAGTAGCCTGCACATCGGCGATAGCGTATTCTTCGAGTACTTTTTTAAAGTCCTTAAGCGTATCCACGGCCCTGGCTATGGCTGCATCCGTGATGAAACCTTTAGAGATACCATCTTTACCTAGGCGAACAGATCTCTTTTCTCTATAAAGGAATTTGAAGTTATCATCATCGACTTCCACTATAATCAGGTGGAAAGTATTGGTACCCATATCGATGATGCCCATTTTCATTTGTATGATTTTATTTTCAGTTGGCACAGGGAATTTGCAAAACGCCACTCATCCTTGGTCGGCATTTTTAAGGATGCTTGAACGTATGCTTACTTCACTTCGCAGCTCAGTTTCGTTAAAAACTGGCGCAAGATAATCATAATGCAAGTCTAATGCTCATATAGGTTGATTATACAGCTTAGATTGAGGCTCGTATATTTGAGAAAATATAGATCGATCACGCTTAAAAAGAGATGGAGAAGAAAGTAGCAATTGTAACTGCTGCAAGCCAGGGAATGGGTGCTGCTATTTG
This sequence comes from uncultured Roseivirgaceae bacterium, assembly GCA_964653795.1. Classification (GTDB taxonomy): domain Bacteria; phylum Bacteroidota; class Bacteroidia; order Cytophagales; family Cyclobacteriaceae; genus JAWPMT01. The sequence goes on from CAZZHO010000022.1 coordinate 6,515, forward strand.
TAGAGAGCTAGCTGCAAAGGGCTATAAATTGGTGATTATGTCCAGGTCAGAATCTATCTTCAAAATTGCCGATGAACTATCTGCCCGCCCGATAATGGGTTCGGTCACTTCCAATCAGGATCTGGAGCGACTTGTAGCACTTGCTTTTGAAAAATACGGTCAGCTGGATGTTGTGGTTAACAACACAGGTCATGCTAAAAAGGGCAATCTCCTGGAACTCTCCGATGGAGATTGGGCTGAGGGCTTTGAATTGCTATTAATGAATGTGGTGCGAATGTCCAGGATCGTGACACCATTGATGAAGAAAAGAGGTGGTTCCATCATCAATGTCTCGACTTTTGCAGCGAAACAGCCTTCATTGACCTTTCCAATTTCTTCCGTGGCCAGGACCGCCTTGTCATCTTACTTAAAGCTCTATGTAAATGAGTATTCTGCTCTTGGTATTAGAATGAATAATGTCTTGCCAGGGTTTATATCCAGCTACCCAGCAGATGAAGAAACCATCAATGAGATTCCCATGCTAAGACAGGGGACTCCTGAAGAGGTAGCTAAAACGGTAGG
>CAZZHO010000022.1:7175-36707 GCA_964653795.1 uncultured Roseivirgaceae bacterium
ATGAGATTCCCATGCTAAGACAGGGGACTCCTGAAGAGGTAGCTAAAACGGTAGGCTTTTTGGCTTCTGCCGATGCTAGCTATATTACCGGTCAGGAGATAGTAGTAGATGGTGGACTGGTTTCAGGAATTTAAATTCTGTCAATTTGAAAAAGATTAATTGGATAGATCACGGAATCAATATGATATCTGTTATTCTGGGAGTTTCTCTAGCATTCCTGGTCGGAAACTATGCTCAAGAAGAAAGTTACAAAGCTGAAGCTGAATTTGTGATCTCCAGTCTTCTGGAGGAGGTAGAATCGGATATTGACTCCTACGATGACTATCAAATTCCTGATAATGAAGAAAAAGCGGCCCAATTGAAAAGGGCTCTTGGATTTATGGATGAGGGAAAAGAGATGGACAGTGTGGTCTATTTACTTGCAAATGGTGCTCTGCATATCAATAACTACTATCCGTCCAATATCACACTCAATAGTATTCTATCCTCAGGGAAATTGGATATTGTTCGTGATTTTGGGCTCAGAAAAGATTTAATGATTTATCGAGCCAACTCCGAAGAAGTGAAATTTCAAGGCCAGGCGCAAGTTGATTTTTTTACAAATCAACTCATCCCATGGTATTTGGAGAATCCTGAGTTTTTTGAATCCCAAGGCAGTGAATCAATAAATGCTGAGGCTTATACCTTGTTTAACCTTTACTACAGCTTCTTGTGGAATAAAACTGAGAAGTATAAGAGCATCTTAAAGGATGCTCAAAATTTGCAAAAGAACCTTATCAACTACCAAATCTCGGAGGGTTTTGAGATTGAAATCCATTCGAAGGATAGTACATCCCTAAATTCTGAAATTGGGAGATAGAGGAATGCAATTCATATTTTCCTTCACTTATTCTCTGAGGTACGAGCGCCCCAGATAGAGGCGACATCCGTCAAGGGAGGAGGAAAGGGTAGAGCGGGCGCGATATAGCCGAAAGCTGGATAAGGCGCCCTAAATATTCTTTTAATTCTATTCTTCTAGTGCAGCTACGCCCGGAAGTACTTTGCCTTCCATGTACTCCAATAGCGCGCCACCACCCGTAGAGACGTAGGAAACTTTGTCGCCATAGCCCAGGTTATTGACCGCAGCGGCTGAATCACCTCCTCCTATGAGTGAGAATCCACCATTTTCCGTAGCGCTAACCACTGCCTGAGCAATCTTGTTGGTGCCTTTAGCGAAGTTGCTCATTTCGAAAACGCCCATAGGCCCATTCCAAAGGATGGTCTTTGATTCTGAGATGACCTTAGAGAAGACTTCCATAGCTTCTGGACCTAAATCAAGTCCCATCCACCCATCTGCAATGCTGTAGTTGTCAGCAACTTGTTTATTGGCTTCATTGTCGAACTTGTCTGCTATTGCTGAATCTTTAGGAAGCTCAAGGTTGACTCCTTTCTCTTTTGCTTTTGCAATGAGCTCTTTTGCAAGATCAAGCTTGTCTTCTTCCACCAATGAGTTTCCAATCTGCCCGCCGAGGGCTTTGAAGAAGGTATAAGACATTCCTCCACCAATTATCAGATTGTCCACTTTGTCAAGCAGTCTCTCGATGATCAATATCTTGTCGGATATCTTGGCTCCACCCATTATGGCAGTGAAAGGCTTGGCAGCGTTTTCAAGCACTTTTTTAGCATTCTCAAGTTCTGCACTCATGACATAGCCACAACACTTTTTGTCGAAGTGCTTAGCGACCACCGTAGTGGAGGCATGAGCCCGGTGGGCTGTTCCAAACGCATCATTTACATACAGAGACCCTAGCTTAGCAAGCGACGTTGCAAAGTCTTCATTCCCTTTTGTCTCCTCTTTATAAAACCTTACGTTTTCCAACAAGAGCACCTCTCCAGCCCCAAGTTCTTCCGCTTTTTGTTCTGCCTCTGCACCAATGCAATCACCGGCAAACTTTACTTCTACTCCAAGCTTTTCTGACAGATTGGGGATTATATGCTTAAGAGAAAATTTCTCTTCAGGACCTTCTTTCGGACGACCTAAGTGACTCATCAAAATGGCTGATCCGCCATCTGATAGAATTTTTTTGATGGTGGGTATGGCGGCTTTGATCCTTGTTTCGTCGGTAACCTCAAAACTAGAATTAAGTGGAACGTTGAAATCTACTCTAATGAGTGCCTTCTCACCCTGAAAATTAAAATCATCGATCGTCTTCATATGCAATGTGCTTTAATGGTGCTAAAATGACTGGTTTTTGCTAAAGACCAAAAGGACCCAAATAAATAAAGAATGAATAATTACGTGCAAACGATTAAACGCTGGCCCTTTTAAGCCGATCGTTTATCGCCCTACCCAGTCCCTCGTCTGGAAATGACTCGGCAATAATATGCTCAACATCATTTGAGTCAAGCTCTCTAAGCACTCCAAAAAGCTTGCTGGCAGCCTCTTCGAGAGACCCAGAAGGAGAGAGCGTATGACTAAATCTTCCTGTATGACTTTCTTTGAATGCTATAATTCCAGTTTTTTCTGGATCATGAGATTCCAACAATTCTGAAATCAACCCAATAGTCAACTTTTTTCCTGGGGAATAGTGAGACTTTAGCATACCAGGTGCTACTGGGTTGGAGCTTTGATTTAATTGAAAGGCCACCTTGCCAACGACTGACTCGATGGCTTCTACTGGTAAGCCTCCCACTCTATGAACCAATACCTTACCATTCTCAAACCCAACAATCGTCGATTCCAGTCCTACCTTAGTCGGACCTCCATCCAGTATATATGGTATTAGCTCTCCCAATTGCTCATTTACGTGATGGGCGGTGGTAGGAGATACGTAGCCAAAGGGGTTGGCACTTGGAGCAGCCAATGGGAAGTCAATACTTTGAAGAAGGTCTTGAGTAAGAGGATGAGAAGGGACTCTTACTGCTACTCGTGATGACCCTGAAGTAAGTAGATCAGGCACATGTTCTTTCTTGTCCAGTAGCAGTGTCAATGGTCCTGGCCAAAACGTTTTTGCCAGTTCTTGCAACTCATCAGGGATGCCGGAACTAATTTGCTTTGCTTGGTCAAAAGAAGGAACGTGCGCAATAAGCGGATCAAATTTTGGTCTATTCTTGACCTTGTAAATCTCCAGAATGGCTTTGGAGTCTAATGCATTTCCAGCCAATCCATACACCGTTTCCGTTGGGATGGCGACCACCCCAGCGTCTATGAGGATCTGTTTTGCACTTAGAATATCGGTTCCTATACGAGCCATAATTTGGGCACAATTATCGCCATTAAAATCGTAAAGAGGACCTCAGATGCCTATATTTACTGAAACCAAAGAACCTCCCAGAAATGAGTAATAGCACTAGAAATGTCCTGAGAATTGTATCGATAGTATTGGTGATTGCAATGGTTTTGATGGAACTGGGCGTAATCCCCGTGCTGTTCAATTACAGGTTTTGGTTTATGATCCTGGCTTATGGCTTGTTGTTGTTTACCATGAAGCGCTAGGTCCTAGCTTATTTTCCAAGAGACTCCATTTGGACCTTTACTTCTTGATGTAATCCCTTAAAGTACTTCTTGCGTTCCCTTTCAGATGAGACTGAGATTCTTGTGGATCTTTGAATGGTGTTGTTGAAAATTTTCAGCCTCTTCTCGTTGAAATCATTATCAGTAATTGGGTATACATCCACGATATTCTTAGAAAGAAAGCAGGTAATGTTATTGTCAGAAGTGACAATAGAAGTATTATCTCCGATGAGTACATTGTTGAGGTAAACTTCCAATTTGCCACCGGCCATCTTTTTTCCATTGATGCAATAATCCTCCAATAGCATCAGCAAGGAGGAGAGATCATCTAACAGAGAGAGACTCTTATCTTTTGTTATCATTCCTATTTCGCAGGCATAATCAATCTGCCGCAGGGTTGTAGTAATGATACTTCCTTCCCATAAGTCTATTGAATCTGTTGTCTCATAGAGTTCAAGTACCTCTTCTATGAGTTCTGTTGGATGTACCTTTTTTAACTCTTCGAGATTGGGTTTTTGATCGAAAAAGATCTGTCCCCAAAATGATTGCTTGAACCAATATAGTTCGGGTTTATGTAGTAGATAGAAGACTGGAAGCTCTTTGGCATCGAAATGGAGGGTGTATTTGCCCCTTTGTTTATAGTGCAGAAAGTACTTCCTCACTGTTTCCAGAAATGGAGATTCTTTCTGTTCTCCATTGGTATTGCGGAGGAGAGAAAAGTTTAGATTAAACTCCTCGCTGATTTTGAAGGCCTCGTCAAGCGTCAAAGGGGTCTCATTTCGTATTCTTCTATAGACGCCATCGGCGTTCACCCCTAGAAGGCCTGATAATTCATTAATAAGATCCTTTCTGGATTTTTTGTATTGTGATTGGAGTTGCTGGAAGAAAGTTGTCTGTGTCAACTATTGTAGGTTGATATGATTTTCGCCAAAGTTATGGATCTGCCGTAAAAAGTAAAGTGATGCGTCGATAAGTATGGATTTGCCATAAAGAAAAATTTTCTTCGCCGATGATTCGATTTGTTATGACTTTCTCCAGAGGACAACTTGCCAAGCATAAAGATCTTCCTAAAACAACACGGAAGCTGCTATGGTAAAAGGTCAAAAACCCGTCTGGGGTCAGGGATTATACCCTGACCCAATTTTTAAATATTCAGTTGAAATGATAAAAGCCAACTTCCTAAAACGTTACCGTAGATTCAAGGCCATATTAGCTTATCTCAGGATTGATTTTTCCTATATCGCTGCGAAAACATTTCTGCTTTAAGGGACTAATATTTGATCAGCCTTCGAGGAGAGACTTTCAAAGTTCTTAAAAAATTTGCCTACATGTATTCCATCCATCAGGGCATGGTGAACAGATACGGAAATTGGCATAAATAACTTTCCTTGTTCCTCTTTATACTTTCCAAAAGCGAACTTCGGAGTGGAATCATTTGTCTCGAATCTTTTGGCATGCTCAAAGCTTGTAAATGACATCCACGGAATGGCAGTGGAATGAATAAGATCATCTCTGTGAAACTGAGGATCCAGGGCAGGCTCCTTTTTTAGTTGATCCAGTTCCTTTTGAGCTCCCTGGTAGTATCGCTGAAAGTCATCAAAGTAATCGAAGTACGCGAAAGAAAAAGTTTCATCAGCATTAAGAACCGTACAACCACCGTGAATGACATCATGAACAATCACCTTGCTTTCTCTAATTCTATACTTGAATGGATCTAATCCATTGATAGCTTTTAGGGCCACGAAGTAGTAACTCAAAAAGAAAGATAGATTGAGGTTTTTTGAAACTTCCTTGATCTTGGTGACTTCCACCGTAGCGGTGATGTTGAAAAATGGCTGGGAGAAATTCAGGAAGTTGTGAAAGTGCTTTTTTCTAGGCCAACTGTCTAAGTAAAGGTGTTGCATTGCTACTCTATCACAATATTCACCTTATTGACTCTCCCTTCTTGCAAATTATCAGTCTCTGAACCTCGGCCGTCGTTGTTTTTTTCTCCTTTTCTAACATCAAGGTAGTACTTTCTTGGTTCTAGCTTCTTAAATACAACTTTGCCCTTACTATCGGTTTTGGCAGAGGTGGACGGGTTTTGGGTGTTTATATAATCCTCTTTTGATAGGAATAGTGTTACGTCTGCACCTTCAACAAAATTTCCATTTCCGTCAATCACAGTGACTTTGAGCTTAGTCGGTAGAATTTGTAATGGGCCCGTGGCTTTACAGCTAATGAAAAGAAAGGAAAGTAATAAAATGGCGGGGATTATGAATCTGATATTTTTCATTGTTCTGAATCGTTGAGAAGATAACGCTGCAAAATCTGAAAATCTTTTGGTTCTAAGTAGTTTCTATCATTATAAATATTCACTTGAAGCTTAAAACTTTTGGATTGGTTGTTGATCAACTGGTGTTCGATCAAAATATTTCCAAAACCCTGATCAATGGGGGATTCAAAATTCGTTTTTGGTTTCAGATATCTCCTCTCAGTTATGAGAACTCCAAAGTCTTTTTCTGACATTCTGAAATCTGCATTGCCTACCTTGTAGTTGAATTCTTCCAGGATTCTCTCCGAAAAATAGTCCAAAAGAAAACTCAACTCATGTTCTTCGAAAGAATCGTCGTTTTCTACGAAAAATCCTTTGGAGGACGAACTGTCTAATACTGTGACTCGGGGTTCTTGGTCAAGGCCTTTGCCTTTAAGCAATATGGAGGTCCTGATCTGATCGACTACTTTATCTGATCTGCCAATGGACTTCCAATCTTCATACTGTTTTTGGAAGTGTTCTCCTCTCTTTAAAAGCCCAGCTTCTTCCAGAGGTTTGGTGTTACCACTTTCACCAAAAACTTTTGAATAGACTTTATCGAAGAAAAACATATTTTCAACTGTTAATCTATTGAACACTTTCCTTTGGCAAAAGGATTCGTATTGTATTGCCTTTATCTTATAAGGGTGACAGATCCGTACTGCTCGATAACACCAAGTTCAGGTTCATCTTGGCTGGTAAACTTTATTACGGTTGCGTAAGTCCCCTCTGGCAATAATTTCCCTTGGAATTCCCCATTCCACCTGAAGTCTATATTGTTGGAAAAAAAGACTAGTTCACCCCATCTTGAATAGATGAATATTTCAAAGTTGTCCACAAAATCATTTGGAAAGACAAAGAAATTTTCATTCTCACCATTGTTGTTGGGACTGAAGGCATTAGGTGCATTGATTCTCGGTTCACAGTCCACGTCCACGGGAATACTGGTTGCCTCACAGCCAATAGTCGGGTCAATTATCCTTACTTGATAGGTTCCTTCTTCGGTGACAGTAATGGTCCTGGTCTGCTGCAATTCTGACGTTTCGCCATTGCGAGTCCAGCTATAGTTGAAGGGGCCTGAGAAGAGGCTATCCACATTTGCTGTTAGGTTAACTTCCCCAACGCATAAATCACCTTCGACCAGAATTTCTACAGATGGAAACGGGTTAATATCAATCTGTATTTCCTCAGTACGCGGACAAAGGTCTTCTCCGGTAGCTGTTACCGTATAAAGCCCATCAAAAGTGATATTGATACTTTCGCCAATGCCCACTGTTTCGCCAGAAGCATCTTGCCAGACAAAAGTGGCTGTACCATTATTGCCGGGAGTGACAAAGGCCTCATCTCTGTTTCCACATAATTCCTGAACCGGTGTGAAAGTGAAGTTGGATTGAGGAAATGCTTCGCCCAAAGTGACCGAATCTATTTGTACACATTCCGCGCCTCCTACTTCCCTGACTTCTATGATATAGGTACCAGTATCAAGATTCTCTATCAAACCTACTGGTACACTAGCAGATGAAATGGTTCTTATCTCCATTCCTTCATCATCTGTCACATTGATATCTACTGTAGTCGGAGGAAAGCCGCTGAACTCTACCAGTAAATCACCATCGCTGCCGCATGAGGGTACCGGGGTGATCTCTAGGTCAAATGGGGCATCGTCCTCAATGAGGACTGGAATAGTTGTGAGGCAACCATTTACTATGTTTTGAATGTCCACGAAATAGCTACCAGAAGAAAGTTCTGTAAAGGAGGGGGTAATGCCTGGTCCATCAAAACTTTGAGCCGCTCTGCTTTCGGTTCCTCTAAGACTGAATGAGAAACTTCCATTCGAATCTATTCTTAAGTCGATGACACCATCATCTGCTCCACACTCTGAAGGAGGTGTGGGTATTGCTGTTGCCACTGGATTTTCGAGAATGGTAATATTCGCAGAATCTACAGCGATACAGCCCGAAACTTCTTCGATATATTCAAGCGCATAGACATATGTTCCGGGTACGCTAGTTTCAATTTCCTGGAATCTTGTAGTGCTTGCTGAGGCACCGTCTATCGTCCAATTGAATATTCCTACTGCGTTTTGTGCGTCAAGGTCCGAGACTTCCTCGTCCTGACAGATGGACTGATCTTCGAGACCGACGGTGAGATTACCTCCAACAAATACTTCGATGGTATCAGAAGGACAGCCATTCGAATTGAGGATAAACACATCCACTACCGACGGTTCTGTGACAGTGATGGTCCTAGTGGTTTCTCCTGTGGACCAGACGTAACTTAAATCTGGATCGTCCTCTGCCCATGCTTCCAGTACTACCTCATCATTACATAGCGCAACATTATCTGGCACGATTGGGTCTTCAGGTATGGTAAACACCTCCACTTCACCAGTGAAAAGGCTATCATACCCGCATCGGTTGAAGATGCGAAGTGTAATGGTGTGTGGTCCGGTTGTGCTGTAGGTTACTTGAATGGAATCACCGACTCCTGCCTGAGGAGAAGCAAACTCATCAAAAGTCCACTCGAATTCATCGATATCACTTGTACCTGTAGCAAGAAGAGTAAGTGGCTGCCCAAGACAAGCGGACTCTACTGTAAAGCCAGGCGGCTGTGAGGGATCATTTACGCTTTGGGTAAAATTGGGTAACCCCAACCGACTTATTCGACCTCCAAGGTCTGTCCCGGTAGTATTGAAAGAAGCACCATCATCATCGCCAGCAGGAGCGTCTATTGTTAGTACCGATCCTGAATTATCAACTGCTAGGTAAATAACACCATTTGGTCCTCGTTGCAGTGCGCCATATCCGGATCCTCCAGCGTATCCATCGAATTTCGTTGCTTCTATATCTTCTACTGGGTTTTCACCGTCGATACTATCCAAATCATACTGTATTAGCTTGGATGATCCTCCGGTAGTTGTCAAATACATTCGATTGCCGTCTCCTGAAAATTCCAGACCATATAGAGGGGTAGATGATGGCTCGTTAGTGTTAAGTGTCCTTGGATTGGAAAAGGTGCCCTCCCCACCGTCAAAGTCCAGTAAGTCTACCAAGTTGTCACCTGGAATCATATTTGCCGCTCTTGCTATTCCCGGCTGGAATCTTAAATAACTCGTTCCGTGTTGTTCCTGAAGAAACTCTAGAAAAGTTCCTAGTGGGGTATGAATCGTTTCGCCAATTCCGGAATCATCAATGAAATTAGCCTTGAAGTTGTTGTTTCCAAACTCGTGAGAAAGGAGCCATCCAGGAGAACCAAAAACACTGGCTGTAAGCCTTTCAGTATTGAAATCCATCAATGGGATTCCTTTTATCACTACTGATCCTCTTGCAGTGTCGTCTTTGATATCTACGATGCTTAGCAATACTCGATAATCAAAGTCACCATAGACCTCTTCGGTGGAGAAAACATAGAAGATTGTTTCGTCATCTGTGAATGGCAGAATGAGAGCTGATTGGGCTGCTGTACTATCACCACCTATGCTGTCCCCGTTTACCATGACCTGATGGTCTTTGTTCCAAATAGTATTGCCATTGGTATAAAATAGTAGACTGCCATCTGAATCCGAGATGGTCGCACACCCTTCTGGCGAATTCATCATGTTATCATCGACTAAGGCGGCCGGAGGGTTGAGATTAAAATCTAGGCCAGCCATCTCACCAAAGTACCATTGATTGGCTAGATTTCTGGATATACCGTATTCTGTTACCTCAATAGCATCAAATGATGTGCACCCATTTGGAGTGAGCACTTCTACCCAGTAAGTGCCGGTGGTATCTACTTCGATTGTTTGAGAAGTTTCTCCTGTGCTCCAGGTGTAGCCGATACCTTCGTCACCAGCATCCAAAGTGAGTACTTCATCTACACAAATGGTGGTATCATTTCCTAAATCTACCATCACGTTGTTACTCCGGATCTCCACAAATTCAGCTACAGTCGAAATACGATCGTTTAGCTGCACTGTGAGCCTCACCTGATAGGCTCCTTCAGCAGCATATGTGTGCACAGGAACAGCATTATTAGAGCCACTACCATCTCCAAAGTCCCATTGATAGCTTGTGGGAATGGTGTCTGTAACAGGAACAAATTTGATGGACTGTTGAAAACAATCATCAAAAAATAAGAAACGGACATTATTAAATTGAGTGAAGTTTGGTGGCGCAAAAGCAGGGAATTGGCGACCTTGGAAGTCTTCAGAAAGTATTGCCGGAGAGTATATTACTGAATCCGTAACTGAGATGATTGGGATGGTATCTGTACCTACCACGTCTAGTCCGACTAGTGAATCCATTCTAAATGTCTCGATCTGACCGATTTGTAGCGGGCTGTTTGCGGTCTCTTGGTAGAGGTGTAGAATGTTGTCATCTATTCCTCTTTTCAGTCCAAGACTTCTGAATATTGGATCAGTTAGAATAGTTGTAAGTTCGGCACTGTCCACATTGTATTGATACAAATTGGCATCATTGCTATTGCTGCCAAATCTTGAGAAGAAGAGGTTACTGCCACTGGCAGACCATTCGACATCATAGATAGATTCTCCCAGGCCATCGTCAAACCCGGAGAGTGTCACCTGTTGATTAAAGGATAACTCACCAGTCTCAAGGTCAAAGTCCAGGATAGCAACATTTCTATTGGGTGTTTTGGGTGCTATAGCGAGCCAAGAAGAGTCTGAATTGAAAGCATATTGGCTGATTTCAGCCCCAGGATATTCAGCACTTGTGATATCATAAGATTGAGTCGTACCTATACCAGATTGGCTAATGGAGGTAACCTGAAACTGGAAAGTATTTCTGTTTTGTGTGATGAGCCAATAACTATTTCCAGACCCATTTTCGATGATGATCATGCCCTCAGAAGGATCTGTGAGTCCAGTGCTGTTGTTTGAACTTACGACGCTGCCAAAAGGAAAGTTTGAATTGGAAGAATTGCCTTGTAGGGATGCATCTAAGATGGTGTATTGGATCTCATTAGGTCCGCTGCTTCCCGAGTTTGTAAAAATGTAATATTGATTGCTAGCGTTTGGGTTGGGTGAAACAACTGCGGCTTGATTGAGAGATGAATCTCCGCTAAGCGCGGTGAAGCCATCTATTAAGTTGTGACTTTGGTCAAAGATTTGAACCCCATCTGTATAGAATAGTAGATTGCCGGTGTACTGATCACTTATTACTCCCGATCCTCCTGATCCGAAAGGGGTAGCCATTCTTTCTTCCACGTAGATTTCTCTACCATTTTTGTCAAATACAAAGTTGTTGTTGCTATTTCCGAAGAAATATTGGGTGTCAAGAATACGCTGACCATTTACAGATAGGGCAATTAGCCAAAGGAATAGAAAGGGTACAATTTTCCAAATGGCGTTTGTAAGCGAGTTACTGCCTTCAATCAATCCTTTCCCATCAAAACTCACTCTCTTCAAATCGTGGTAAACTTTCAACTGCCTGTTCGATAAAATACGAACGATTTATTTGACGTTACAGTACGTAAACAATCGATCAAAATCAATTCACTAATTGTATCGATGCTAAAATATTAAAAAAGAAGCTCGTGGGATGACGCTAAAATGGCAATTTGGTTGAATTCCATAAGTGTTTCGTTTCTTTGCGTGTTAAAGTAAAAACATCAATGTTTGCCAAGTGTTGAAGAGGAGTATGAGAATGAATCGCTGGATTTGCTTCATTGTATTGATTTTTTGCATGCTGGACCTGCGAGCTCAGGATCCGCAATGGTCTCAATATTATGCTTCTCCCCTGAACTTAAACCCTGGATTAACAGGTATTAATCAAAAGGGGAGAGTAGGTATCAATTACCGTAACCAGTGGCCCTCAATCGATGCTAACTTCGAGACTTACTCCTTTTTTGCGGACTACCATTTTGAAGAGTATTTCAGTAGTCTTGGTCTTGTGGTCAATACGGATCAGGAGGGAATAGCCGGTTTAAGATCAACTATGGTGGGTCTGCAGTATGCTTATCAGGTTCAGCTAACTTACAATTGGACATTCAGGCCTGCTGTTCAGGCGGCTTTTTACCAAAGAGATATCAACTTCGATCGGTTGACCTTTGGAGATCAGTTCGATACCAATGGGCAGGTAGTGCTTAATAACACCAGGGAAGTTTTTAATACTGGCACCAATGCCAATTTCTTCGATTTATCTTTTGGAGGCATTTGGTTCAATGAAAGAATTTGGGGCGGATTTAGCATCTACCATGTTACAGAGCCTAATCAGGCCCTGGCAGGAGGGGAGTCACCATTATTCAGAAGACTATCATTTCATGGGGGGTATAAAATTCCTTTTTATAAGATTTCCAATAAGGCGCAAAATCGGCCGAAACGAGAACGAAGCGTTACTCCATCCTTCAACTATCGAACACAAGGGGAATTTGAGCAACTTGATGTCGGTGCGTTTTTGACGCTCGAGCCTTTGATTTTGGGCCTTTGGTACAGAGGAATTCCGATTAACTCCCTGGAGGGAATTCCAAATAATGAGTCTGTCATATTGATGACAGGTCTGGCTTTCAAGAATGTGACGATGGGTTATAGTTTCGACTTCCCAATATCAGATTTGGGGATCAATAGTGGAGGAGCACACGAAATCTCGCTTATTTATACCTTTACATTAGATCCTCCTGGGAAACCCCCAAGAGAAGTGCGGGATTTGAAGTGTCCGGTACCATTTATATTTTAAAACTCGCCGCTTATGACAGAATCAACAATTCTTTTGATTCTAATGCTCATTGTATCCGTAGACTTCCTGCTAGATAGGGTTCTTAGCCTCCTGAATATCAAGAGTTCCAAAGAGGCTATTCCTAAAGAATTGGATGGGATATTTGATGAAGAGAAGTATGCCAAGTCTCAAGAGTACAATTCTGTGACAAGTCGATTTGGCTTTTTCAGCTCTACCTTTTTCTTCATTATTACCGTGATGGCATTGTACTTTGGGTGGTTTGGAGCTTTGGACGGCTGGGTCAGAGGTTTTAGCCCTTTTGATTTATTATCAACACTCATTTTCTTCGGCGTACTGTTTGTGGCTACAGATATTGTCTCCTTTCCTTTTTCAGTATACGGCACTTTTGTCATTGAAGAGCGATTCGGGTTCAATAAGACTTCCCCTAAGACTTTCATCCTGGACAAATTGAAAGGTTACCTGATTGGCATCTTGATTGGAGGAGGACTTCTATTCGCCTTTTTATACCTGATTGCTTTTATGGGCAAAGATTTCTGGTGGTATTTCTGGATTGTGATCACAGCTTTCATCCTGTTTTTAAATGTATTCTATACAAGCTGGATTTTACCACTTTTCAATAAACTCACGCCGATGGAAGAAGGGGATTTGAAGTCTTCCATCTTTCGATTCAGTGAGAAGGTAAACTTCCCTCTTGATAATATTTTCGTCATGGATGGATCGAAGCGATCTAGTAAGGGAAATGCATTCTTTTCAGGTATCGGGAAAAGAAAGAAGGTAGTGTTGTTTGATACACTTATTGCTAAACACTCAATTGAGGAACTCACGGCTGTTTTTGCACATGAAGTGGGCCATTTCAAAAAGAAACATATTGTCCTTGGAACCCTACTCAGCATACTGCAAGTGGGACTAATGCTTTACTTATTGTCTTTAATGATTTTCAGCAGCGAAGTGAGTTTTGCATTAGGGGGAGAGGTCTCCACCATTCACTTGAATATTCTTGGATTTGTGATCCTTTATACTCCTGTATCAAGGTTGCTAGGGATAGTGATGAATATCTTCAGCAGGAAAAACGAATATGAAGCTGATGCTTACGCAAAAGAATACTTTGGTGAAAAGCCTCTTATTTCAGGATTGAAGAAGATGAGTGGGGATCACCTGTCCAACCTAACTCCACACCCGGCATTTGTTTTTGTGAATTATTCACACCCCCCATTATTGCAGCGCGTCAGAGCATTGGAGGGGAACTAAAGATAAAGGCTATTTAATCCAGAAAGTCAATCTCGGCTCTGAAGGGAAACTTCATCAGATAGTGATGGGCATCTTCCACGGTTGTTTCGCCATGCAATACCCTGTAGAGGGTTTCAGTGATAGGGCATCTGATGCCGTAGAACCCTGCAAGATTTTTTATGATGTTGATAGTCCGTACGCCCTCTGCCACTTCCTCCATTTCATTTGAAATAGTGTCAATGGTTTTGCCCGTAGCCAATTGCTTTCCTACATAGAAGTTACGGCTCAGATTACTACTGCATGTAGCCATTAAGTCTCCTACTCCTGCTAAGCCCAAGAAAGCTTGAACATTTCCACCCATGGCTTTGCCAATGTGCACCATTTCCACTAACCCACGACTAATAAACAAAGCTTTAGCATTTTCGCCTAATCCCATGCCGCTCACGGTGCCAGCACCCAGGGCAATAATATTCTTCAAAATGCCGCATAGCTCAATTCCAATCAGGTCACTATTACCATAAATAAGGAATCTATCATTCTTGAGAAGCTTCTGGCCTATTTTGACGACCTCATCAAACTGGCTGGCTATTACGGTGGCTGCAGGTTTTCCATCTGCGATTTCCCTCGCTAAGTTAGGTCCAGCAAGACAGCCTACTCGTAAAACAGAGCTTTCCTCCTGAATAACCTCGCTCATCGTTTTGACATGATCTCTGCTCAAAATTTCGCCCGCCACTTTTGGTTCTGTATAGTCGAATCCTTTGGTGCCGTGGATCAGAATATGGTAAGGTTTTAAGTAGGGTGAGAGCTGTTTCATCATTCCCCTAAAGCCCTCTGAGGGAATCATAGGAAAGATGAGATCGCATTGCTCACCAATATCTTTCAGGCTTTCAGTAACAGTGATATTTCCAAGTAGCGGTTGACCGGCACTCATTCTTGAGGAGTTGAGCTCGGCTGCCTTTTCTGCTGAACGTACATACACCAGCACCTGGTCGTTTTTCTCAGCCAGGATATTAGCTATGGCGGTACCGAAGCTACCTGCTCCTATAACGCCTATTGCTTTATCAGATGTGTTTTTCAAGACCATAGCCTTCCATCCTGTTATGATAGTAATATAGTGTATTTGGCTCCTGCACAATGATCTTGTCTTTGCGCAATATCACGGGTCTGGCCGCGTGATACATTCCCAGATTTCTCAAGCCCTCTTTAATGGCTTCATCTGCTTTGTCACGTAGGTGTTCGGCAATTCCCACCTTCCCTTTTTTCTCCTGCTTCAGAATCTGCTTTCTAAGCTTTTTGAAGGCCTTTTTAAAGTCAACATAATCAATAACCAAGTCTTCTTCAGGTAACCTTAGCACATGATATAGATCTAATTTGGCATTTCGTCGTTCTAGCATTTTGAAGGCCGTATATGCAACCAAGTGACTCGCGAAAACACGATTCTGAATATGATATTCCTCTACGATTCGTTTGGCCAAAATACGAACATAGGTTTGTTCTCTTTGCCGGTCATTTGTAATCGCTCCCTCGCTTACGAAGTAATCCTTAGGGTTTATGGGATTTTTATTCTTGTCGTAGCTATTCCCTTCATCGTCTACATAGTTCCCCAGGATGTCCATCCCTTTGCCTATGGTCACAGAGATATTTGAGCCTTTGGTGAAGAACTTGAATAAGAATGTGGCAATCTTATAGCTGGTGGAGAACTCATCATTTTCCTGATAGTATCGTTCCTGCCCAGTACGCTTTAAATGCTCATTTATTAATGCCGGCGCCTCCAACGTGAATTGATAGTTGATGACAACAGGAACCACAAATACTTTGCGATCTTCATTCTCCTCGTAGATCATCCTTTGTGCCTCGATGGTGGTTCCGAGGAGGCCAAGTTTTAATGCTTTTTCGATTTTTCCAGATCTGGATCGTGTTCCTCCCGGGAAGAACAGGCTGTGACAACCTCTTTTGATGGCTAGGGTGGAGTAAGTCCTTAGTGTCTCCAAGTAAACCGAATTCTTTTTTCTGCGATCTACCTTATACGCACCAAGGCTATTCATGAAGTATGCGAATATCTTGATGTTGAAAAGGTTTAATCCAGCACCGTAAATGAACGCTGGCAGACCGAGAAATTGGATGACCCAGCCAATTAGTATCGAATCCAGATTGCTGAAGTGAGTAGGTACCATTACGACAGTGCCTTTCGCTGCCAGAGATCGTATATGTTCTGGATTACCAACTATTTTGATTTTATCATCAAGGTCTAATTGTCGGCTAAAAAGAGCTAGAAAGCCTCCAACCCTCGCAGCATTTAGTAGCCTGGCAAATCCGAATGTCACGAATGTTCTCGCGAAACGATAATATGATTTCTTGAAGTTGCCAGCGATCTCATTGGCATACCTGCTGACGATATCTTCAAGAATTTGTTGCTCTACTTCATCAGCGTTTTCTGCTCCTTCCGTAGTGACCAGCTTATGTTGGATTCTGTTCCAAAAGTCTTTTTCATCTTTTGGGTCTACACGCCATGGATTTGCTTTCATCCGCAGCTTCTCTCTGTAGACTGTGGTCTCCAATTCTTCCCTAAGAGATTTACCTTTTCTGGCGTCCCTCAGTAGATGAAGAGACTTCTCTGTGACCTCTTTTATGAACTCTGGCCGATGTTGGGAAAGTTGATAGATGGGCCACTCCCTGGTCTTGGGAATTATTTCTGAGTAACGGACTTTCCTGTTGGGCATATGTTGTCTTTCCGCCTTGGGGACGGCAAATATAGATCAATCGAGAAAGAACTCGCCCTTACCAACGAAAACGCTTTTGCCCGCCACTTTCACTTCTTTGAATTTCCCTTCTTCTTTCCTCGCTTCAATGTGCAAAAGGCTTGGTCGTCCCATTTCAAATCCTTGTTCGCTGACCAGAAGGCCGCTTTTGATGCCATATTCTAGACAGTAACAAGCTAGCGGTCCATTAGCTGATCCTGTGGCCGGGTCTTCCAAAATACCTATATCCGGAGCGAACATACGTCCGTGCAGATCGGAGCTGGCATTGACAGTCTCGGTGGTGAAAGCGTAAATGCTAAAGCCATCAAGTGCTGATGAAAGTTCCTGCCACTTTTCAAGTTTGAATTGGATTTTTTCCACTGCAGCTAAAGTCTCAACTGGAACCAGTATGTAGGGTACCCCACAAGATACCACCTGGATAGGGAAGGGCAGAAGGTCTTCTTCTTTTAAGGACAGTAAATCACATATCGCCCTTCTCCCCTCAATGGTTTTACCAAATGTTGGTAGAATCTGATACATGGTGGCCATGTTGGGTACATTGTGTCGGTGTGTGACATCTACCTTTATGTTTCCGACTTTCTGCTGCAATACGATTTCAATCGGCTGATTTCCAACCGTGGTACTTTCCCTGGACAGAAAAAAGCCAGCGCCAATACTGGGGTGACCGGCCGTAGGCAGCTCCGATTTTGGTGTGAATATTCTCATAGGGAAGACGCCATCTTTCGTTTTGGGGTAAAGAAATACCGTTTCGGAAAGATTTAGCTCACTGGCAATGGATTGCATTTCCTGTGGATCTATGTTCCTTGAATCCGGAAAGATTGCCAAAGGATTTCCGCCATATTTGCTGTCGGTAAAGACATCCAATAGGTAATAAGTGGCTCTTGTCATCTAAAAAATTGCCTGCAAAGTCTAAAAAGTATCTAAAGCTACTTAAGGCCGACTTTTTTAGCAAAAGGTTTAACACTTCCCAAAACCACTTTGGGGTGCTTCTTTGTTAATATTGTGTCGAAGATGCCGAACAGACTGAAGGAAATACAAGCGCCCGTTGATCAGGAGATGATCGCTTTCGAAAAGAAATTTCGTCAGTCGATGAGAAGCAATGTTATGCTTCTCGATAAGATTACTAGTTACATCGTCAAGCGAAAGGGCAAGCAGATGCGGCCTTTATTTATATTCCTCTCCGCAGGCGTCAACGGGGGTATAACTGAGTCTACATATACCGGAGCTTCAATGATCGAATTGCTCCATACAGCCAGCCTTGTCCATGATGATGTGGTGGATGACTCTCATTACCGCAGAGGATTCTTTTCCATCAATGCCCTTTGGAAAAATAAGATTGCTGTATTGGTGGGAGATTTTCTGTTGAGTAGAGGTTTATTACTTTCCGTTGAGAAGGGCGATTATGAGTTCTTGAGAATTGTGTCAGACGCCATGAAGCAAATGAGCGAAGGTGAGCTGCTTCAGATGGAGAAAGCTCGTAAGCTGGATATCACCGAGGAAGTTTATTACAAGGTAATTGAAGCTAAAACCGCAAGTCTTATTGCCTCGTGCTGTGAGATTGGAGCTTTTTCCTCCGGTCAGAATCCAGAGAATGTGGCCTTGATGAAAGAGTTTGGCTTGAATGTAGGCATGGCTTTCCAGATCAAAGATGATCTATTCGATTACGGGAGTCACGAAATCGGAAAACCCACAGGCATTGATATTAAAGAAAAGAAAATGACGCTTCCGCTGCTACATGCGCTGAAACAGGTCAGCAATGGAGAGAAGAAGACCATCATCAAGAAGATCAAAAAGAGCGATAAGAAGAAGCAATACGTTGATGATGTAATTCAATTTGTGAAGGCGCATGGAGGAATGGAATATGCTACTAAAGTCATGGGGGAGTTCCATCAAAAAGCATTAGATAACCTGGCTGATTTTCCTGAAACTGAATACAAAAAATCTCTTATAGATCTTGTTCAATTTACCATTGATAGAACAAGGTAGGCTTAGATCTTCACGCCTACTGATAAATAGAAACTACGAATTGTAGCTGGTATGATGCCAGGACCAGGGTAGGCTTCCGCTCTTCTGGTAAAGTACTTTTGGTTGGTAAGGTTATTGACCCCACCACTAAACTTGAATTGCTTCAGTTGATAATCTACCGAAACATCCATGACATGATAAGATGGAATGATGCCTGTCAAAGCATTAGGATTTCGTATAGAGTTTGTAGCATCTGAAAACTGATCTCCGAGGTACGAAAGCTGATAGGTTGCTTTAAAGTCCTTCCACTGATAGTTGATCCCGCCACGAAACATAATATTAGGAACATATTCAACTTCGTTTCCTTTGATGGCACTATCCTGGGATCGGATGTAAGTAGCTTCAATCAGAGAGAGATTGCCAAAAATTGAGAGTCTCGTATCCTCATTATGTCGTTTGAGGAGTTTTAAAACATCCATTTCCGCATAAGTCTCCAGTCCGATATGTCTTGAATCCCCAACATTGGTTCTGAAAAGTATAGTGCTTGCTGCTGGTAGCAGTACCCCAATCCTGTCATTGTATTGTAGGTAAAAAGCACTTACATCTACATTTAACCATGGAAGCAATGCACCCCTGATACCTAAGTCTGCATTGAAGCCATTTTCATCTGTGATTAGACTGTCCAGGATGAAGTTGGGATTGTTGAGCCTAAGATCACTAAAAGTGACTGATCGGAAGTTTTCAGAAAAATTGGCATAGAGATTTAGGTCTTGGTTGAGGTAATAACTTGTTCCTAGTCCCAACAAGGCAAATGAGCGATTGACGGACATCTCATCAAAGAATTGATTTTGTGCTTCTATGTTGCCTGCAAAATCTCGCACGGTTTGTTTCCAGGTGCCTTCTGAGTCTGTTCTGATGTGTTCTATTCTTATTCCCGGTGTTATGCTAAACTTCTCAGAAATGTTGAGCACATTTTCAGCGAAGAATGAATAGTTGCGACTTGGGAAATCATAATCAAAGTCCTCCAGATCTTCGGGGTTGATAAAGGCAAAGTCAGCATCTGAGGAGGCACTGGCATCACCTTGCATTCGGTCTGTCAATCCGAAGTAGACTCTGCTACCAACTACGAATGCAGATTGTGATTTTCCAAAGTTGTAATAATGAACGAGTCTGGCCTCAGAGCCGAAATTGTTGAATTCGTCGCTGATAAGTGTTCGGTTACTATTAGGATCGTCAATTCTATCAATTTGCTGAAGATTTCCAAGGGCGTCACGTCGTGAGATCAGACCGAAATTTCGGATGTTGAGCTTTGTTTTTGGATTGAATTTGTAATCCAACGTGAGAGCCAACAGATTCCAATTGACCTGGAACCAGTTACGATTTCTTCTGGAGGTGTCGAGTCTCCCTTGATTAAAATCCTCGTCCGTAAGACCTCCAGGTTGCTGTGCCTGATAATCGAGAAAAGAATACTCGAAATTAAGTTTGAGCCTATCTGTTGGACGGTACCCTAAGCGGGCAAAAGCAAGAGAAGCATCAAAACCAGAGTTCGGCCTCCAGCCATTTCCTTGTCGATATTGATAGTATCCGTAGTAATCTAATTTTCCATTTTGACCACCAGCACTTACAAAAGAATTGAGTAGACCGAAAGACCCTACACCTTGTTCTAAGTTGACTTCTATGGGCTTCTCCGGAGCATCTCGAATCTTAAAATTGAGCATACCACCAAATTGTGTTCCGTATTGCAGGGAGGCTGCCCCCCGTACTACTTCTACACGTTCTACCGCTTGAATCGCTGGCAAATAATAGCTTTCAGGATATCCAAGTGCGTCAGCGCTCATGTCATACCCATTCTGTCTCGTATTGAAGTTGGCTGTCCTACTAGGTCCTAATCCTCTGGCAGCAATATCAAGTTGTAGCCCAGCAAAATCACTTTCCCAGATGTTGAGACCTGGTACTTTGGCAAATACTTGTCTGGCGTTAGTAGCTACCTTGTTTGAAGCGAAATCATCTAAAACAATCAGCTCATTTTTCTTTGCTTCATAGATGGCAAATCCATCTACTGCTCTTAGTCTTGATATACCAATTGTGTTACGCTGATCACTGATTTCCACTCCTTCCAACTCTTGCGATAGCTCCTCCATCCTGAAGTTGGCTTCTGTGTCTTTGACTAGCTTAATTTCTTCCGTAATAGCAGTATAGCCCTCAGCAAAAACTTTAACCGTGTAGGATGCTGGTGGGAGGTTGACCTCAAACTTTCCCCTGGCATCAGCTGTAAGTTGGGTATTAGAGGGCTCAATGAAGAGTGTAGCACCGGCCAGGTTATTACCACCTTCTGCTCTTGATACCATGCCATATAGTCTTAAGCTTTGAGCCGATGCTGAAAGGCATAGGGTTGAGAGTAACAGAAGAAGTAATACTTGTGATCTCATTGCTACTTTCTTCAGTTATTGAAGGGGAGGATCCAGTTCTTTTTTTGCCAACCATCCTTCTGCATTGCCAAGTCCACATGAGGGTCAATAAGCAACTGTGCTGGACTTGCATTCAATGTTACCAGGACTTCTGCTCGCACACTAGGGTTAGAGACTCCTTGTGCTTGAAAATGATCCTTGAGATAATGTGCGAATTGTAAAATCAAATCCGGCTGCATAGCCATTTGTTTTTCCTGGTGTGGGTTTAAGAACTGATGATTAATGACTGAGCCTTCTTTCTGCGTTGCAGCGTCTTTGATATAAAATGTTGCGGTACCCGCCTTTTCCATCAGCATCACTCGCCATGCAAATCTATATCCTTCTTCAGTCCAAAAGACATTTCCGGGATACAGAAGATATCTCCAGGGAAAAATGATTTGGAAACTCACGAATACAAACAGGAAGGAATAAGTTAGTAGGCTTCTTTTAGCTTGAATAGAGGTGTTGGAAAGGGTCCAACTCGACTCAAGCGGAACTCTCTTTGGTAGGTATATCGATAGCTTCTTCAAGAATTTCTCATGTAGATCTGGTGAGAAGAAAATAGTGACAACTAAGATCATAACCAGAGGAAAAATGCCAATCTGGAAAAGTACGCCTGTGATGGTATGAAAGACTACCACTGCCATATAAGCCAACCATCTGCTTTTTCGCCAGAGTAGCCCACCAATAATGAAAGTATCGAAAAGCATTCCAGCCCAGCTAAAAATGTAGGCCGTGACTGAGAAATTGAACATCCATCCTATAATGGGTAGACTCGACTTGGCTGGTAGCCAGATGGAAAGTGGTAGCGCATTTATGAGCCAATCGTGATTGATCTTAGCTAAACCTGCATAGCAGTACACAATGGCAATTTGGAATTTGAAAATATCAATACACCACCTGCTTACTTTTTCCCTACGTATGGATGGATTTAGGAAGGCATCCAAAGAAAAATACCTATTGGCCGGTACTATTATCAATAGGAAAGCTACTATGCTTACGAAATAGTAGTGGTTGAGGTAGTAGGTGATGTCTATCAACTCCACATAGGTGAAAAGTGAGAAGAAAAGGATTGTTGACAACCGATACCACAAACCGATGGCGATGAAAATACTGGTTAGGGACATGACTATAAAGACAGCATACATGCCAAGTCTTGGTAGTGGCTCTACCCAATCAAATCCATAATAGCTGAAATGAAGTACCGGATCTACCAGTTGCGTGTCAACCCAGCCCATCCACATGTATCGCACTGTACTGAAGAGCATCAGTAGCCCAAATGCCATGCGGAATGTAACCAAAGGAGCAATCGATACTGATTGCTCCAGGTATTGTGTGATTTTTTGAAAAGACCGGTTAGACTGGCTCAAAATAATTAGTCCCCATCTCCGGAGTTAAAGGTGATGCTGATGCCCAGCAGTGAGCTCATAGAGCTTTTGAAATTAGCTGTATTGCCTTGCAATTCGTCACGTAGCGTTACCAACTCTGTGGCTTCCACATTATCTGAAAGTTGACCCACAGGAAGATTAGCAATGGCATTGTCTATTCGTGCAATAGCTTCTTCGGTGCTAGCTACTAAGTCTGTCCCACCCGTCACTGCATTTAGATAGTCGTCGAAACCCATGATAGATGCCCCTGAACGCGACTCACCTTCCCATATGTTTTTTGAGCTTTCAAAGTGTTCAATAATTAAATCTCTGGAGATGCCACTGTAGAATGCCTCTACCAACGTTGGGTCGGAGCTGGATTGCCCGGCTGTAAGACCCGCAGGTAATTCTACCTTGAAATTTTTTAGATTCTCGTAATCTTTTACAAACTCATTGTAAAGCAGTGAGATAGAGCTGCCGGCTGCGGTTCCATCATCTGCGATAAACTCCTCCAGGTAGCTCGTTTGCCATTCACTTACTATTTCCTGGAAGGTGGTTTGCAATTCATCAATCAGGAGGAGTAAATAGTCTTTTCGGTTTTGATCAAATTGTGCGATTATCTCAGCTGATGAGCCGTTGCCGTATATCAAATATTCAACTCCGTAAAACCCACGGACATCCCGATCGAAAGAAGCAGCAAGGTTGAAATCTGTATCTAAAATATTGGCTTCAATCTGAGCTTCATCAGCAGGAAAAACGCCCAATACTGTGCTGTAAGCTCCTAAGGATAAGTTAGCAGGTCCAAACCCAAATGCTGAGCAGTGCTGGTGATCGGTTACTGCTTGTTCCCAGGCACTTTGCAATGCGGCCAAGTTGGCCTCATCCGTATTTTCTACAAAAGCGTCAGCGGCATCGGATAAGGTGTTAACACTTGATTCCAGCGCCTGGAAATTTGGTATTATCAAGTTGGTAGCCAAACTCTCCAATAGGTCTCCTCTATCAAAAGTAGTTGCTTGCGTATTGTCTGGCCCATCATCGTCGCCACAGCTAACTAACAATGTAAGGGCAAAGAGCGCGGTGGTTATTAAGTAGTTAATTCGGAATCTCATTTTTGCTGATTGTTCTGGCGCCATTAATCAGGAAAACCTTGCCGCGAATTGCAGCAAGGTTCTGAGTAAATGTTTGATATTTTTTTTAGCTAGGGTCATTCACGAAGAAAGTCGATACTTCCTCATCGGTAAAGCCATAAATGGCTTGGATATCCTCAATGATTTGATCCAGGTTATCGAGTAGTGTCGCATCGCTCAAGAACTTATAACTATTAGGAGTCTCACCAGCAGGTGCTAGAAGAAGCTCCAATATACTGTCAATTTGAGCATCAGTGATTTGCTTGTTGCTGACTCCTCTAAAACCATGTGCAAAGCCAACACCTTCTGCATAGGCATGCATGGCATTGCCTAATGCTTCAGCATCATCTCCTGCCTCTTGAAGTTGGGTTTTGGTCGCGTTGCAGTAATAGATTACAGTAGCGAAGTTGGATTTTTCCCATGCTAGAAGGTAATCTGCAAGGGCAGCATCTCTTTCTGAGGTAAAATCTCCTCCAGCAGCTGTTGCTACAATGGCAGCTCGTGCTGTGATCAAAGCTGTTTGAATGTCATAGAAGGGCCCTGATTCAGTTGTCTGATTAGATCTTCTTCTGGAATAGGTGGCAGCAGCTGTCGTCTCTTCGGGATCAAAGTTTGCGTCTGTACCATGTACTTCTACTAATTGATCAATAGTGCCAGGGTCCGTGAGGTCTCCTGAGCTGATGACGCTCACCGCATGATTGTATAGGGCAGCTCCAAAAGAGCCCTTTTGGATCATTTGCTCCAATTCTAATCCATTTTCATCAAGCAGCCTTGTTCCTAGTAGTCCGCCAGCTTCTCCAGATGCGGGAGTTCCAGTTGATCCTGGGTCCTGGAAGCCAGTGCCGGAATTTGCGGCTGCAACTAGTTCTGTCAACCATCCCTCAATCAATTCGCTGTAGCTGGAAAGCGTCACAGAGGATAATGTGCTTGGATAATCTATGGTTGCAATGGCTGTTGTTCCTTGCGCCCCTGCTTCAGCATCATTTAGGGCAGTAGTCAATGTTGATAGCTCATCAATGACAGTAGCTTCGGCCACTGTATTCGCATCATAATCATCTGATGAATAAGATGAAGGAATGTCCAGTACTACGTCAACTGGATCAGTAGGATTTGCAGGTTCAACACCATCATCGTCGCCGCAACTAAATAGGAAGAATGCCGCTATGGCGGTCAGTGATAAATTCTTAAGTTTCATTTTGTTTGTTTTCATAAAATATTGATTGGATGCCATCAACCAGTATTTTTATTTAGAATCTTTCTAAACAATGCAAAGATCAAAGTGGAGAAAGAAATGGCCAATACCGATTGATAGCGAAATTCTTAGTGCCTATATCTAGTGATGACAATCACTACTACTAGTGATCAAATTGAAAATTGCTTTCTAAGCTTCCTCCTTAGGTACGGACAATCGATCGATTTCAGTGCCTTCAGAAGAATTCTGAACTCCTTGTCGGGATTATTATTGATTTCATCTTGTATCCTTTTTAGGATCATATCATAATCTTCAATGGTGTGCATATTGAGGTTCATGCGTAGATGATATTAAAGGCTTCAAATAGTGTTAAGGACTCCTTGATTGAAGAAAGCATTTCTGTAGCTTCTTCCTGAGATAAACAGAAACCCATGCAGACATAAGGGTTCTTTACTACGGCCTTGGCATCGCCCAGTACATCATAGTGGAAATCTTGCAAGGAGAGCTCCTCTAGAGTTGATCCAAATTGTTCCAGTTCCTTGGAGGTGAAAGAGGCACAAGCAGTCTTGTACATCATGGAAAAAGTCTTGCATCGTTTACAGTAAGTGATCTGACACTTGCTCTGCTCAGTTAGTAGAATATATTGACTAGAACAACACATAATTCTTTTTAAAAAATGCCCTCAAAGGCTCAAGAACGCCAATTAGTGGACCTCTGAGGGACTTAACCAATACTTGGATGACTCCTGTATAGAAGAAGCACCGCTAATGAAAATCAATCTTATTTAGAATGATTCTACATAAGCAAAGCTGCATGTATCGCTTTTCAAGCGCAATCGCTAGCAATGGTCAAAATGGTTCACTAGGGGTAGGGAGTACTATCCTGAGAAGTAATGAATGCGGCCTAAAATGAGAGAAGAATAAAAGGATTTATACTGACCTTCGGACTTTGATGCTATGAATCTTCATTGGCTGCTTTCTGCCTCGTAAAGCCAGGTCTCCGATAAACGTAGTTGACCAGTCTTTTTGATTTAACTGAGATAACAGCTCCCCAGTAACTAGCAGGTCCACTTTGTATTCCTTGCATAACCCCTGAACCCTGGCTGTTGTATTCAATACATCACCTGTGTAAACGATCTCCTTCTTCAATGCACCGACTTCTCCTGTCGTTACCTCTCCAATATGTATTCCAGCCTTGAATCCAGGCGTTATACCATACTTATCCTGAAATTTATCAGAGCGTTTCTCGAGATTTTGTCCAATCTGTTCAAAGCACCGAATGCAATTGCCATTCAGCAGTCCTTTTTCTGCTTGCCAGGTGATCACTACTTCATCACCAATGTATTGATACACCTCTCCCAGCGTATTGATGATAGCGTCTGACATAACTTCATAGTAGTCCTGAAGTAGATTGAAATACTTTTTGTGACCAAGTTGCTCGGCTATGGAAGTGGAGTCTTTCATGTCTAAGAACATGAATATCCTTTTTTCCTCTTTTGGTGTATGGTATTTCCCGGTAAAAAAGTTAGAAAGTACATTATGGCCCAGGTTTTCGCTAATGGCGGCATAAAGGAGACACAGTAGCACCTGAAATGAAATTTGTACTACAGTGTTGGTAAATACCTCACTTTGAAAGAAGTTCACTGTCTTTTCAATGATGATGTCATCAAAAGGTGACGCTGATAACTCGATGCTACTGGCCATGGGAAAAGCCATTGCCATGATCACCATCATCAATGATAGGTAAATGAGGAACTTGGCGATGACCTTCCTTGTGAAGCTGTAGTTTCTAAACTTTTTTTCAAGCAGCACCAATTCGATTAGGCCGATGAGCAACCCAACCAGGATACTAGTGAGGCTTGCGAAGATGAAGACGGGCCAACTCATCGTGACAGACGCCTCAGGGTTAAGGTTTTGATTGCCGGTGACGAGTGTCTCACTTAATAAAAAAACCGAGCCAGTTACCAGCCAAATCATGCCAAAAGGCAGGATGCGAATGAAGTTCCTCTTTGTTTTTGGGTTTAGGCTCACGGTAGGTTTTGGTTCAATGTAATGAAAAGGCCAATCATTAACGAAAAAGCTCTTCCATGGTTGGCTCTGCAATTAGTGGCTTGTGTATCCAATAGGCTTTTGGTCGTGAAATGCATTATTTTACTTTCTAGCTTGGGAGAACTGAATAGCAGATTCAGCGACTCACTATTCCAATTTGAAATTCTATCAGATCTATTTGATGAAATCATCACATAATATACCGCTCTTAATAATTGTATTTCTTTCAGCGTTTGGTTCGTCCGCTCAAGATGCGAATCGATTTAACAGTGAAAAGGACCTACTGCTTCTACACTACGATTTTAAGACGGATATAGATGATCTTCATTCAGTAGCTGCTATCGCCACGCTGTTAGCTAACAAGAAGTTTTCGAACCTTAACTATCATGCGGTGGCGGGAACTTACGGCACGCAATCCGGAGCCTACGTTCCCCCGGAGGAGTTGTGCCAACTAGCATTTAAAAATAACTGGAGCGATGCCCATAAAGATTTTGATGAAGCCGCTGGAATTGTAACCTCTAGGGCTACTAGTATTTTATCCTCAGGAGGAGATGTATGGGTAGCTGAAGGCGGGCAATCTGATTTCTCGGCAGCATTGGTAAAGGCGATCAAAAAATCATTGCCGGAGCTGAATGCTAAAGGTAGAATTCATATCATCCAACACTCTGATTGGAATGAAGAAGTGACGTCCAAAGAGGCATTAGACTATGTTAAAGCCAATACGGATTATCAAAAAATTCCAGATGGCAATGCTGTCGGTAATGGTACGCCTGGTTTTCGAGCTGACGATGCTTTTGATCTGAAGAAGATCTTGGGGGATGGTTATTTGCTCAATATCTGGCGTCTGGCAATTGATTTGGCCAATCAATACAATGGAGCTGACAATCGCTATCTCAATACCTCTGTAGCTGCCGGTGGATTGGATTTTTCAGACTTTTCTGAAGTATGCTGGATTTTGAACATCGAGCAGCTTAGGAATGGCACTGATTTTTTCAATGACTATGCAAGGAATCAATAAGATCTCCCAAGTAGTACGTATCAATTTTTTCCCGTTGAGGTAGGGGAGGAGATCCCATTTTCA
This sequence comes from uncultured Roseivirgaceae bacterium, assembly GCA_964653795.1. Classification (GTDB taxonomy): domain Bacteria; phylum Bacteroidota; class Bacteroidia; order Cytophagales; family Cyclobacteriaceae; genus JAWPMT01. The sequence continues at coordinate 34,852 of CAZZHO010000022.1, forward strand.
TTGAAAGCCTCGATCATAAACTCATAATCCAATTCTGCATTCAACGAGTTGATGGTCACTGTGGTATCCTTATAAACCAAGTAGGTTTGATAAAGGGTATTGGGGTCTAGACCATAGTTGATATAATACCCTGTGGCTTTTGAGGAGGGGGTCCAATTTAAGGTGACTGATCTTCGATCAGCTTTATTTCTAAGAGTGTTGAAAGTAGTAACAGCTTCAGGTTTATCTCCATTTCCCACACCAAAAACACGTAAATCGCTCATTGCAAAATTTCCTGAAGGGACGCTTTCGTTTGATACTTTGATGTATCGACATTTGATGGCCTTTGGAAGCTGTAGATAATGGTGAGAAAGGTCTTGTTCTGCGGATTGGCTACTGGAAATGTTAGTCCATGTTTTCTTATCAGATGAATAGTCCAATTGGTAGCGGTGAAAAGAAGTTTTGTTAATCCCCATCAATTCAGAGCCATGCTCCGCGAAATTGATTTGTATAGCACGAACAGTCACCTTTTCTCCTAAGTCGAGAATTACATACTCATTGGCCGACCCGGATTGTGCGGCCCAATAGGTTCTAATATTTTCGTCAGTAATGTTAGAGACGGGTAGGGAGTCAATGACTGAAGAAACTTCCACTTCCTTGTCATATGATAGTAGCTGCCACTGGGGATTAATTTCTTCGATACTTTCAATTTTCTTTTCAGGTAAAACCATTGGCCGATCACCATACTTTGTGTTGGTGTAGAGGGTGCCCTGCTCATCAATGAAAACAGGTGACATAGCCAACCTTCTTTCGAAAATATGCTTCTGAGAAATGGTAATAGTACCCATATGCCACATGTTGCCGTGATCGTCTGTGAACGTGCTTCCGTGGCCTGCGCCATTCCCGAAGCCACCGGGCTTGTAGACGAATGGATTGTGTGGCTGCAACTCGTATGGGCCTAATGCGCTATCGCTAACATACACGGCATCTGCATAGCTTTCATATTCCGTGCCTGGACCCGAGTATTGGAGGTAATATTTTCCATTGATTTTATTCATCCATGGACCTTCTATCCAAGGTCTCTGATTGATCAATTGGTTGTGATCTCCAGGCACCTCCCAACCGAGCACTTCGGGTCTTTGGTGAATCAGCTCAGCTGGCTTACCAAGGAATGAGAATTGATTTTCTCGATCTAACTCTACACCATAAATAGGGTCTTGATTGGAGCATCCCCAGTAGAGGTACAATCGGTTATCATCATCCAAGAAGAAGGCTGGATCCCACACAGGCTCATCTAGCTCTTCAACTGCTACCTCCCATTTACCTGACATAGGATCTGTCGACTGATAGATGGTGCTCTTTTCTCTCGACGAAGCGAGGAAAAACAGCGTGTCTCCGATGGCGATCGCGGTAGGGGCATATTCTTCCGTTGGGATTTCATTTGTTTCTATGAATTGCCAGTCGAGTAAGTCGTCAGAGTGCCAATATCCACCGGACTTTGAAGCAAATAACAAATAAGATCCTTTGAATTTTACCACAGTCGGATCAGCAGCTTCTCGTCTACTTGGAGAGTCAAGTGCAAAACGGTAGTTGATATTGAGTGGATTAGTGAACGTTCTGATGTCATTCTGCATATCCAGACTTTTCTTTTGCAGGCATGAAGACACCAAAACAACAGCGATAAGTGATAGCGATCGGTTTATCATACAAACTGGAATTTCCTTTCTAAGATAGGAATAGCCAAGTCAGTTGTTTAGGGTTCAATAGCTTTTCTCAATTAAGCCAAAGCCAGCATTGATAGCCTGCTAGCGCGAGTCCCACTAGAATCAGGTAGGTATTGACAGCCTTGAATAGCGGTGTGAAACTCGCCTTTGGTC
>CAZZHO010000023.1:0-36418 GCA_964653795.1 uncultured Roseivirgaceae bacterium
AACTTCAAATCAATTTTGAATTTAACAAAAGAAGGCATCTAATCCCCTAGTACCTTCTGTAAGTGGGAGAATCAATCGAATAACTTGGAAATATCGTCTTTGGTTAGACTTTTCACAAAACTCTCTTCTATCGTGATTAGATCCTGAGCCAATTTCATTTTGCTCTGTTGTAGCACGAGGATTTTTTCCTCTACTGTATCCCTGGAAATGAACTTGTAGGTGAACACTTTATTTTTCTGTCCAATCCTATGGGCTCGATCAATCGCTTGTGCCTCAATCGCTGGATTCCACCATGGGTCGAGTAAAAAGACATAATCTGCCTTGGTCAGGTTTAGACCTAACCCGCCCGCTTTCAAGGAAATGAGAAAGACATTTATATCCTTATTTTCTTGAAATTTCAATACTTCTCCTTTACGATCTTTTACGCCTCCGTCCAAGTACGCATATGGAATATGTTGTCCATTTAGATAGTCTCCAACGAGTTTGAGGTGCTTAACAAATTGGCTAAAGATCAAAATATTGTGATGGTTGTTTAAGCCATTTTCTATCATGTAGGAAATGTCTTCAAACTTTCCTGAGTCGCCTTTGTAGGTCTCATCAATCATCAAAGGGTGATTCGCAATTTGCCTTAATCGAGTAAGTCCTTGAAGTAAAAGGAACTGTGAGCTTTTCAACCCATCTACCTCTATTAGATCTAGAATCTTATTTCGATAGAGATTTTTTTCTTTTTCATATATTTCCCTCTGGCTTTCAGAAAGATCACAATATTTGATGTTGATCATCTTCTCTGGCAGGTCAGTTGCTACCTGCGATTTTTCTCTTCTTAGTATGAAGGGTTTGATCAATGCGTTGAGCCTTGCTGTTTTTCCGCTATCGCTTTTCTTTTCGATTGGCAGTTGATACTCATTGCGGAAATAGGACTTACTACCTAACAATCCAGGGTTAGCAAAGGACAACTGCGACCAAAGATCCATGGTACTATTTTCTATCGGCGTACCGGTAAGAATTAGTTTTCTTCTGGACCTTAGCTCCTTTACGGATTGAGCAATAATGGAGTCGGGATTTTTTATGGCTTGTGATTCATCAAGAATCAGGTAGTTAAAATAGAATTCCTTCAGAATTTCAACATCGATCCGCGTAATCCCATAGCTGGTAATCACTATGTCATAGTTGGCGAAGTTCTTATGATCTTTATTTCTTGAAGAGCCAGTATAATTTAGAATTTTGAGTTTTGGCGTAAATCTCTTTGCTTCCATCTCCCAGTTGTAAATCAGGGAAGTGGGCATTATTAAAAGACTTGTAGATCCTTCATTCTGGTTACAAGTTTCCTGCAGCAATGCCAGCGTTTGCACAGTCTTTCCAAGCCCCATATCGTCAGCAAGACAGCCGCCGAAAGCAAAGTCATTTAAAAACATCAGCCAATTGAACCCCGCTTGCTGGTAGGGTCGAAGCTTGCCTTTAAAGGCAGTAGGAGTGGGCCGTTGTTCTATGGTATCAAAATCAAGTAGACCCTGCAGCTTTCGGGAAATGGAAACAGCAGCGGCATTTTCTTCATTTAATTGTTGAACCAGCGCTAGGTGGTGCTTTTCAAGCCTGAGGTCATCTTGGTCAGAATTGGAGAAAGCCAAAAGATCGGCATACTTAGCAATCCAGCTGTCAGGGATCACACCTATTTCACCATTTGGCAATTTGATTTCATTGCGTTTTTGCAGGATGAGATTTCTTATGGTCTTGAATGGGATCTCAAACTCTCCAAACTTTACAACGGCCTTGATATCAAACCAGTCGATCCCTTCCTCGATTTTTACCTCGATGGAACTCTCTCCCAAAAAATACACCTTGCCACCAATTTGATTCTGTCTTATCTCAAAGTCTAGCGATTCGAGTGTGTTCCGATGTTCGTTCAGCCATGAAAAGGCGGAAGTCTTAGGGAGTGTTATTCTCGCGTTTTTGATGGGAAGCCCCGTATCATGAAGAATCTTGAGCAGTTTTTTTTCGTGATCTAATTCCCTTCTTATTCGATGGAAGGTGTAGTTATTGTTCTCCTTTTCTAAGGAAACACTCACCTCCTTTAATTGATCTGCCTTGAATTGGTGCTCTCCATAGGCGATGCATAACTCTATTAGTAATTTCTGTTGATTGGAGGTTTCTTCCTTGCTGTTGGTATCGAATAACGTAGCGTTTGAAACTGTTTCCTGAACTTCAGAAAATGTAAGTATTGGCTTGGGCACATATTTCTCAGTTTTGATATCGAAACCTTGTGCATATACATCAAATGATGCCACTAGAGGGCTGACGAATTTTTTGAAATAAGTGTCTTCTACATTCTGAGGAATCAGAATGAATTTCTTCTGTAAAAAAGGCTTGAGTTTACCGCCACTTATGGGTTTATTGAAGGTAAAAAGCTGATTGTTTACTACCATCCAGGCCGGCTCGTTACCAACTATGTAGCTGCCGTTGTGACGGAATTCCACCTTTTCTCCCCTTAGCTTAATAGTGGGGAAATAATGTGTGTTATCCTCGTTCTTTCGGAAATGAAAGAGAACAGTAGCCTTATCATCTACTACCTCTATCCGCCTCCAGGCTGGCTCCCCATCGGAACCCATTTCAAAGAGGTGCTTGCCGGATAGCAGGGGTAAAATTTCTGTTCTTCTTCTTTCAAGGTATTGCTGGATCTCATCCTGGACCACCTTATCTCCGACTTTCGGGTCATAGGTCTTCAGAAAGAATTGATTGGTGTTGATTTTCTTTTTGGTGAAGTGCTGGACAATTTTGTCCTGCTGCATACTGTCCATGATTTTGATGAGTTGATAGTCATCCTCATCAAGTCCTGTATGAAACTCCTGTGCGTTTTTCGATGATATGTTTTGATGTGAGAAAGTAAGCTGTCCTTTCGCATCAAGTTGCACCACAAAGGACTCGAAAATGAATCCTAAGTACTCATGCTCGAACAATGAATAGATTAATTGAAACGGCTGTTCTGGCGCTACCTTCATCCTAATTGCGCAAAGTGCAATTTCGAATGTAAAAAAAACCAGTTAAAAACAGGTTATCTCTATGTGAAGCTTATCAATGATAGGGGGTTCTTCTTAGGGTTAATTCCCTACTTAAAGCTCTCGCAATAAGAACTTTCGAGCGGCTATTCGTGCTGGTTGAAAAGAGGCTAAAAAAGTTATCAACACAATACAAATACAAGTTAAAACCACATCCAGGGCCTCAACTTTCACAGGATAAGCATCAACTATGGCGGTCTGCATACCCATGGAAATAAATTTGAATTCTTGCTGGAGGAAGCTAATAGTCAGTCCTAGTAATAAGCCTATAAACGCCCCAGTAAATGCCACAATTGATCCCTGATAAATAAAGATTTTTCTAATCAGGCCCAGGTGAGCACCGAAGGCCTTCAGGATGGATATATCTTTTTCCTTATCTATGGCCAACATCGTCAGGGCAAAATAGATATTGATAGAAGCGATGGCTATGATCACTGAAAAAGTGAAAAAGACAAAGAACTTTTCAAGCTTAAGCACCTTATAAAGGTCTTCATGTATTTCGTCGTTGGTCTTCACTTCGAAAGTGGGTCCAAGCGCTTTTCTCAACTTTTGCCTTGTAATTGCCTCATTTGTACCCTCGACTAACTGAACCTCTAGTGCAGTCCTTTTACCTTCATATCTGAACAGCTCCTCAGCAAAGTCAATTGGCACGATGACATAATTTTCATCATAATATTTTTCAATGGCGAACACCCCGCCTGGAAGGATGTGCTTGATGGTTGCAAGTTTGGAAGGATCTGTGATACCGGGACGAAGGTTTTTAGGGTACCAAACCTGGATGGTATAAAAATCGTTGTTGGGTCGAATTTGTAAATCATACTGAATGCCCCTTCCGACCAAGGCATAGTTAATATCGTCTTTTTTTAAGTCTAGTTTTCCGAAAACAAGGTAATTATTCAGTCGTTTTTGAGATAGAAATTCTTCGCTGACTCCTTTGAGTTTCACAACTCTTTGAGCGTTTTTATATTTTATTAATGCATTATCCTCCACTGTTTCTGTAACGGAGTGCACGTCTTTAATGGATAGAACTTTGGCTTTTAATTCTTCTGAATATTCAAATGATTTACCTTCTGCTGCCAGAATCTGTATGTCGGGATCAAAAGACCCATGCAAAGTTCTCAGTAAGTCTCCTAAACCATTGAATACCGAAAGCACAATGATCAGAGACATAGTTGCTATCCCCACCACAAGCATTGAAATGATGGAGATGACATTGATGAAATTCTTTTTCTTCTTTGAAAGAAAATACTTCCGCGCTATGAAAAATGGTAGGTTCAATCGGATTCCGGTGCAGGTGGAATATTTAAGCTATCGATAAGGTTATCCATTTTGAATGCATTTTCTTGGGTATCATCATGGAAAAAGGCCAATTCCGGAATTTTCCTTATTCGCTTACCTATTTTGATTCCCAATAACTTCCTTACCTCGCTCTTCCTTTCTTCGAGTCGGTCAAAAACAGCAGGGGCATCCTTTATGGGCAATACGCTCAAATAAATGCGAGCTAAACTTAGGTCAGGGGAAACGTTTACCTCAGTAATGGTGACCAAAGCGGCACCAAAAAAATGTCTTGGATCTTTCTGGAATATCTCACTTAGGTCTTTCAGGACCTGTCTACCATACTTGTGCTGTCTCTTTCCGTCCATAATGTAAAATTCGTAATTAATTGCTACATGATATGGGTACCGCACCAATAGTATTAAATTCGGCACCTCGTGTTACGGCTATTTAAATCCAACGACCCTTATCTATTAGTAGTAGTTTTTGTTGTTCTGCTGATCATTCGGAGCATAGGGTGGATTTATGGATTTCCGTACTCAGCATTTGAGCTCAAGTGGATGCTTATTGGAGAGCGCTTGGCCGGAGGATTCAAAATGTATGCTGAGACATATGACTATACCGGCCCATTAGCGGCTTATACCTATAAGGGTCTTTATCTATTAGGTGGTAGGAGTCGGGTGTTGCCCCAGGTGGTGAGTATGTTTTTCATCATTTTCCAGGCAGGCATTCTCAACTCTATTTTGCTGAGAAACAAAGCTTTTGATGACAACAACTACCTGCCCTCTTTTTTTTATGTACTACTGGCCACTTCTATTGCTGACTCGGCGGTTCTTTCCCCTCTGCTAATGAGTATGACCTTTATTCTACTCGCATTGAACAACATCTTCCGGAGGATTGACAATGAAGTCAAAGACGAACTTTTTTTGTACGCTGGAATTTACCTTGGGATTGCATCTTTGTTTTATTTGCCTGCAGCCGGCTTTTTCCTAATCTTCCTTCTTTCCCTCTTACTCTTTTCTTCTCCCGCACTAAGGAGGCTGTTATTGTTCCTCTATGGATCATTGTTGCCATATCTGATCTGTTTAGCGTATTTCTACTGGTCAGGCGATCATTGGGACTTTATTGATTCATTTTTTCGTGGGTGGTTTGATGATACCGCAATAGGGATGGAATGGAATCTCCTTCTGAAAAATATAGCGGTAGCTTTTGCATTCCTGGCCTTTCTAATCATCGCTGTTATACTTCGTTTGAGATTGACAAACTACCAGGAAAAGATACTGCAAGTGATGTTGTTATTGGTTTTAGGTGCCGCCATGGCTGTTTGGGCAGACGTCCACTTGGGCGTACATCAAATGATGCTGCTAGTGCCGACCATTAGCTTCTTTTTGACGCACTATATATCTACTCTTCGCAAAAAAATTTGGAAAGTTGTGGTGCCATACTTGATAGTAGGATTCCTGCTTGTTGCTCCCTACATTTTTTATGCCGATACCGAAAATGACTTAGCCCCGTTTAAACGAAATCCTGAAACTTCATTGATGCTGATGGGTTCGGATCTAGCAAAATACAATCAGTATCGAATCGCCGGTCCATTCATTGATGAAAAGCTCTCTTTAGATTGGATTGAAAGGTTGGAGTATTACCAATCCTCAGAGAAAGTCTTCAGCACACTCAATAGCTCATCACCTGACATTATACAGGATGATTGGGGTGTAATCGATAGTGTTTTCAATAGGTTCCCCATACTGGAGGAACAGTACATAAAACAAGGAGATAGTTATTTAAAAAAATAAACTTTAAGGCTCTACCCATGATAAGAAAAGTAATTTCCATTCTTCTGATCTTGATACTTGGTGGGTGCAGTAGCTCCAAGATCACTCGATCTGATATACGACATGCGCAGAAAATATTCGGCATAGAGTTTACCGCGGAGCAAATCAAGACCATGAAGGACTACCTCAATCGTAATCGTGAAGGCTTTGATTCCATGCGAGCTGATCCATTGGATTATGGTGTCGTACCAGCGATGATTCTGGATCCATTTCCATTTGGGTTTGAGATTCCAGAGCAGAATGGGACATCAGATTTCGGTATTCAAGAGAACGTTCAGCAACCGGATGATCTCAATGAATTGGCTTACTACTCTGTTGCCGATTTATCTGCACTGATAAAAGCGCGTAAGGTGAGTTCGGAACAACTGACCAGACTCTTTATTGACCGGATCAAAAAATATGATAATCAGTTAGAAGCGGTTATCACATTGACAGAGGAGAGAGCTTTGGAGCAAGCTCGCAAAATGGATGAAGAGCTCGCTGCTGGGAATTACAGAGGTCCATTACATGGTATTCCCTATGGTACCAAAGATCTCATGGCGGTAGAAGGCTACCCAACTACCTGGGGAGCTGCACCATACAAAAATCAAATGATCGATGAGACCGCTACGGTCATCCAGAAATTAGATGAAGCGGGAGCGGTACTTATTGCCAAACTTGTTTCGGGCGCTTTGGCTAGGGGAGATGTTTGGTTTGGAGGAAAAACCAAAAACCCTTGGGATTTAGAGCAAGGTGCTTCAGGGTCTTCTGCAGGCTCAGGTTCAGCGACTGCTGCGGGACTAGTACCCTTTGCCTTGGGTACCGAGACACTTGGGTCTATCACTTCTCCATCAACCCGAAATGGGATCACCGGGCTGCGGCCGACTTACGGAAGTGTAAGTAGAACGGGTGTGATGTCGCTATCGTGGAGTATGGATAAGATTGGGCCGATGGGCAGAACAGCCCAGGATTGTGCCATCATCTTTGATGTTATCAGAGGTCAGGATACTAAAGACCCTATGTCTACCGAAGCGCCCTTCATATATGCAGATGGTGCAGATATAACCACACTGAAGGTCGGCTATTTCAAGGATTTATTTGATGAAGACACTACAGACACAGGAGATAACAATCGGCTAGTGTTGGAGGAAATCAGAAAGATGGGAGTTGAATTGGTGGAAGCTGAGATGCCCAAGAGCCTTTCCAGAAAGGCTTATGATGTCATTCTTCGAGCGGAAGCCGGAGCTTTTTTTGATCAATTAGTATTGACAGGAGGTGATAGAACCATGGTGCAGCAAGAGTCATATAGCCGTGCTAATTCCTTAAGGCAGGCGCGTTTTATTCCAGCTGTAGAATACCTACAAGCCAACAGGCACCGTAGACTGCTGATTGAAGATTTTCACAAGGTAATTTCCAAGTATGATGTGATTTTGACTCCTACCTTCGGGGGAAGCCAATTAGGAGTTACTAATCTCACAGGCCATCCGGTGCTAGCGATACCATCAGGTTTTGATGAGGGAAATCACCCCACAAGCATCTCTATACTGGGCAATTTATTTGATGAAGGAAAAATTCTACAAGTGGGAAAAGCTATTCAAGAACAAACCGATCATCACCTGAAGCACCCACCTGGTTTCGAGTAATTTGATTCAAGAGTTGCTAAATTGAATGTGTAGAGAGATTGGCTTTGAACAGGCAACTTGACAAATTGATCACAGCGGCCATTTTATCGGTGATGAGCCTCATCATCGGTTTGGTGACTTATATGTTGCTGGAGGGCATGACATTGGTGGATGCCTTCTACATGACCATCATTACCATCAGTACGGTAGGATTTACCGAAGTAAAAGAATTAAGCGTCGGAGGTCGAATTTTCACTTCCTTCTATATTCTGTTGAATCTGGGGCTTTTCGCCTACATTGTATCTGTATTTTCAAGTTACTTTTTCGAGGGCAAGCTCAGAGATATATTCAAGAATTACAGGTCAGGTATGGAAATAAGTAAACTAAAGGATCACGTTATAGTCTGCGGTTATGGACGCAACGGGAAAAAGGCCTGTGATGAACTGGAAAAAAGTGGAAAGCCTTTTGTCATAATAGAGTTAGAGCCAACAATCAAAGACTCCATACCGGAGCACATGAAGTGGATATTGGCCGACGCTACCAGCGACGATTCCTTGAAGATGGTAGGAATCGAGAAAGCAACCGATATCATTATCACCACTCCCTCAGATGCGGCAAATGTTTTCATCACGCTTACAGCTCGTGATCTCAATGAAAACATCAATATCATTTCTCGTGCAACTCAGCCCGAAACAGAAAACAAACTGTACAGAGCGGGCGCCAATAAAGTGATCTTGCCAGATATGTTGGGAGGAATGTTCATGGCCCAACTGGTGACAAAACCTATTGTGATTGAGTTTCTCGATCTTTTGAATGGCGTTTCCGGTATGAAATATCATCTAGAAGATGTAGGGTACGATCAATTGAAAGAAAACTATAGAGACAAAACCTTAAAAGAGCTTGATATAAAAGGCAAATCTGGCGCTACCGTGGTGGGAGTGAAAGATGATGAAAAGGGTATCATACCCAGTCCAGATGAAGACACCTTCATTGGCAAAGATGATCACCTGATCCTACTTGGTTCTCTCGAAGTGCTGGATGGTTTTATGAAAGAGTATACCATGAAAGGCTAGCTTTCGAATTGCTTAAACTCCAAATGTTGACGCATTAAGTCGAAATGTTTGTCTCTACTAAAAAGCGATAATTGCTCGGCAATCACCTGCTCCAGTATGATTAGATCTGGAATACCAACTTTATTGATGCCGTTTTGCAGGTTCAATAACTGGTACCTTCTAATTATATCCCAGTCTATTAGCAATGGAATTCTTGGAATGGATAAAAGTCCATCTATCGCATCTTTAGCATTGACCATATTCAGAGACGGTAATAACTCAGTTAGAATAATGTCATTTGTAACAACAAGATCGCGTTCAATTAGCTGGTCTAGTTGGTCATATTGTCCTTCCCTGAAATAATCAATCCAAATACTACTGTCCACTAGTACCCGACTCATCTGCCTCTTAGGACATCTAAGTCTATATCAAGGTCAATTTTACCTTTGAATGAGATAAGCTTTTTGATTTTGGCACTTCGAATTTGCTGTTCCAATGCATCTTTGATCAATTGGCTTTTGGTTTTAGCACCGGTAACTGCCATCGCTTCTTCGATCAATTCCTCTGGTATATCTAGAGTTGTTCTCATATATATTTATGCATAAATACATAAATATATATGCAAGTTGTGAAATAATCAACAACTCATCTTTTCCACACGTCTCTGGTGTCTGCCTCCTTCGAAAGGCTCGTGGATAAATTTCTCTACCATACTTTCTGCCAATTCATACCCGATGAATCTTGCTGCCATGCAAAGCACATTGGCATTGTTGTGCTGACGGGCTAACGCCGCCAAATCACGATCCCAGCAAAGGGCTGCTCTGATCCCTTGATGTTTGTTGGCTGTAATGGCTACACCATTGCCAGTACCACAGATCAAAATACCGAAATCATTTTCACCATTTTCAACAGAAGTACAAAGCGGGTGCACATAATCAGGATAGTCTACAGAATCTGCCGAGTCCGGACCAAAGTCCTTCACCTCGTGACCTTTTGATTCCAGGTAAGTTATGATTTGCTGCTTGTAGTAGTATCCGGCGTGATCGCCACCCAAGGCAATTTTCATTTTTTTAAATGTTATGTTTCGGCAATTTGCTTCCTCCAATCAAAGGGCCTCTACCATTTTCTTAATATTAAGGGGAGCTTTTAAGCTCCTAAGTTGTGGCTAAGTCATCCGTCATTTCCTTCTTCATGACCCTCGCCGAAATAAAGATACTTACTTGATACAAGCCGATCAAAGGGATGGCAATAAGAATCTGGCTAAATGGATCAGGAGGCGTTAGCATGGCTCCTAATACCAATATGGCTACCACTGCGTGTCTTCTATATTTCCTCATCAAAGCTGGCGTCACCAATCCTGCTTTTGTTAGGAAGAACACCACAATTGGCAATTGGAAGAGGAGGGCACAAGCCAATATTAACGTTGTGACTGTCGAAACGTAAGAGACAATATCAAATTCATTAAGAATCGAGGTATCGATCTGGTAGTTTGCCAGGAAGTTGATGGAGATAGGAGTCACCACGAAATAGCCAAAAAACACTCCGAGCAAGAATAGAAAACTCACATAGAAAGTAGCACCTCTTGCCGCTTTTCGCTCTGTTGGATATAGTCCCGGTTTGATGAACCGCCATATTTCCCAGAAGGCATAGGGGAAAGCCATGATCAATCCAATCACAAATGAGGAGGTAATGTGCATCGTGAACTGTCCTGTCATCTGCCTACTCTGAATGATGAACGGCAGTTCCTCTATACAAAAAGCATCTGAACCTAATAGGTTAGAAACCTTACAAAGCATACCATACGTCCAGAAGTCAGGCCTTGACGGGCCCAAAATGATGGTATGGAATACGAGATCCTTAGAAACAAACGCAGCTATGGCAAAGACGAAAATAGCCGCCAATGACCTGATAAGGTGCCATCGCAACTCCTCGAGATGGTCCAAAAAGGACATCTCTTTTTCATCATCGTCCATCTGATCTAACGGCATAGATTATTCGGCAAACAATGGATATGTATTCATCCACTGGTTGATTTCAGATTTAATGGCAGAAAGTTTAGCATCATCATCGTGCGAAGTAACGCAATCATCGATGTAGCCAATGATTTTTTTCATGTCATCCTCTTTCAATCCTCTGGTGGTGATGGCAGCAGATCCTATTCTGATACCGGAAGTCACAAATGGAGACTTATCATCGAAAGGCACCATGTTTTTATTCACGGTAATATCTGCTTTACCAAGCGCGGCTTCTGCCTCTTTACCAGTTACACCCTTGGACCTAAGATCAATCAGCATTAGGTGGTTATCAGTTCCCTCAGAGATGACTTTGTATCCTTTAGCCACCAACTCATCGGCCATTACAGCCGCATTTTTCTTCACCCTAATGATGTAGTCCATGTACTCGTCTGTTAGCGCTTCTCCGAAAGCGATGGCTTTTGCGGCAATGATGTGCTCCAAGGGGCCTCCTTGTGTACCTGGGAATACACCTGAGTCTAACAAGCTTGACATCATTCGCAAGTTGCCTTTTGGTGTTTTTAGCCCGAACGGATTTTCAAAGTCTTCTCTCATCATGATCAATCCACCTCTTGGCCCTCTCAAAGTCTTGTGAGTAGTAGTGGTGACGATATGACAATGCTCCAAGGGATCATTCAAAAGCCCCCTGGCGATCAGACCAGACGGGTGGGAGATGTCCGCTAGCACCAATGCATCTATTTCATCAGCAATAGCCCTCAATCGCTCATAGTCCCAATCTCTGCTGTAAGCAGAAGCACCGCAGATGATCAACTTAGGCTTTTCAGCCAAGGCTGTAGCCTCTACTTTGTCATAGTCGATTACGCCGGTATCTTCTTCCACACCATAGAAGTGTGGTTCATATAGTTTTCCCGAGAAGTTCACAGGCGAACCATGTGTCAGGTGACCACCATGTGCCAGGTCAAATCCCAATATCTTATCACCGGGCTTCAAAACAGCCAACATCACAGCAGCATTGGCCTGAGCACCAGAGTGCGGTTGCACATTCGCCCACGTCGCCCCAAACAATTCCTTAATTCTTTCTCGAGCCAGATCCTCTATTACATCCACTACTTCGCATCCACCATAATATCGCTTTCCTGGCAGTCCTTCTGCATACTTATTCGTCAGCACACTACCACCTGCCTCCATCACCTGCGGTGAGGCAAAGTTCTCCGAAGCAATTAGCTCAATTCCATGTGTCTGACGCAGCCGCTCCTGCTCTATCAGGTCAAATACTTTCTGATCTCGATTCATGGCGCCAAAATTAGATCAAAAGCACAAGTTTTTATAGGTCAGTTTTTTAGAAGGAGAGAACAAGATTGCCCTAAGGATCAGAGGACATTCCGGTGCTCCGCTCGGGCCTGGGCACTGCCCACGCCCCGGTCTATTTTGCCGATTGATTCACCAGTATCTCTTGAACAATGTTTTCTAGGTCTATGTCTATCTTTATTACAAATTCTCGCTCCTATGAAAGCCGCACTTTCCCTTCTAATCCTCTGGACGGCAGTCGTTCCTTTGTCCGCCCAGATATCAGGTTCTTACACCAATGCCAACCTGGGCATTTCGCTTGACATCCCATCGGGATGGCTAGGTCAGGAGCAGGGGGAAATGATCCTTTTACGGTCCAATGAAATCCCAGGCCTGATCATTCTTACCACTCACAATTACACCTTGAATCAACTTATAGCGGAGGCAAAGCAGGGAATAGCGGAGGAAAACGGTACTTCGCTGCGGTTGACGAGTGAGTTGAAGCAGTACTCTGGCAATGCTGTGGGGGGCACTTTCTCAGGCACTGTGGAATGGGAGGCGGCTGACGCTTTTATCATTGGCGTTGAGAATAAAGTGGGAGGGTTAGGTGTATCGATTATGGCCATGGTGGCTTCCGGTATGGATCTGATGCAACAAAGAAAAGCTTGCGAGTCCATTCTGAGTTCGCTGGTTTTCAAGGAAATTGATAAATCGGATGAACTGGCAGAGTGGAAGGAATGGCTAAGTGATTCACGGCTCACATATATGAACTCCTACTATTCATCAGACCCTGGAGGCATGTCGGGAGGATATAGCTCAGAAAAGAAGATAGACCTATGCAGCAAAGGTTATTTCCTTTTTGGGAGCAAAAGTGATTTTTCAGTTTCAGGGAGTGGGGCTTCTACTTACAGTTATGGCAATGATGGAGGTCATGGTACATGGGACCTTATTGTGGGACCAGCAGGCAACTTCATTTTGGTATTGAATTTCAACAATGGAGAAGAGTACAATTACACCCTGACATATGAGGATAAGAAATTGTATTTAGATGGTACCAGATACTTTGTTACTTCAGAGGGAGAGTACGCCCCAAACTGTGATTAAGGTTTTAATTTTTAAAAGCCAAAGCAGCTACTAATCCTTCAAGAGTTTTTGGATCTAAGCTTTGCTCTTCTACATACGCCTTGAAAGCCTTGTAGTCATTTTTGAAGAAGTCTTTGAAATCCAATTTTTCTCTAGAGCTAAAACCAAGATGGTTAGAATCATTTTTATGTTTTCTGGATTTCCTAAATTTTTTTCCGTCAAGGCTGGTCCTGCTAGACTCGAACTTCTCTTCTTGATTTTTTTTGACCCTCAAACCATATATTTCAAAAATTGAAGAGTCTATTGACTTCTTTTTTTCAAGTACTGGTAAGACAGTCAAATCATTCATATCCACTAAATAGATAATCTGTATTACTTTCTCGTGTATGAGACTATATTCAGGTGGAGTTGGAGTCAGTGAATTTGTATTTTGAAGGGCCGAAAAAGGGTCATTTGCGTTAGGTGTAGATGGGGAAGGAGGATGTGTTTGAGGTGTAGATTTTGAGTAAGTAGCAAAGTGCTTAGAAAGTACCGCATATTGTCCATCAACGTGAATAACTTGGAAGAATACCTTTTTCTTTCTACCTCTACCCTCAATGTCAAATGGGATTGATATAAATCTTTTGTCCTCTAATGAATCTTTTAAAATGAATCCCTGAATGCTATTGGCAATGATTGATTTAATTGTCCCATCCTTTCTTTTTAACCTCAGAATATCATTTACAAAATTGTAATTCAATTCACCAGAAATCGAACCTTTAGCTGTGTATATCTGACCTTTTGACCATAAAGTGTTTTCGGTATTGAAATTTTTATTTTGGGAATGCAGGTCGGAAAACACTAGCATGAAAAGCCAAACAAGGGCATTAATACCAACGGTTTTTTTCATGAAGGACTTCTGCATCTAATTCATGCTTAAAGGGACAGCCAAATCTATTTCTTTTACTCCTGTGTTTTTCCAGGGCCCGATAACTTGTAGAACTTCGGAAAGTTGATCTTTTAAGAACCTAAGATTGGCCTCGTTGTACCTTTTGAGTAACCACTTATTTTCTGACCTATATTCCAAATAGATAGGCAAAAAGTGGCCCTTTTTGTTGACAGTTTGTGATCCTGAGTTATCGATTTCGATCGAGCTAATAGTAGGTCCATTAATTACTATTTTCATGTGAAAATCTTGACGAAATTTTGAGTTTTGAAAAACTGGCGGAAGATTGAAAATTTCGATGAACAAATCATTTGCCAGTAAATAACCACCAAATGGTTGGGCATCCACTTCCACAATTCTACTCGCATGATTTTTTGTAAAACGTTGGCCACTTTGATCGTCTACAAGTTTTTCTCCACGAGCAAACCAACGCTTTCCTGCGCCTTTGATTTTCTGATCTTGAGTATCAAAGTCATAGTCGGCAAAAATTACCTTGCCTTTGGTGTCCCATATTCTCCAAAGCCCCACTGGCCTCCCATTTTCATATTTGCCATGTTTTATTAATTCTCCATGAGCATTATAATAATGCCAATAACCAACTGGCTTACCCATTTCAAAACTTGCCTGGAGTTTTGGTTCACCGTTAAAGTGAAAAAGCAGGTAATCTCCATCCAATGACCCTTCTATATAGTTAGCTTGTCTAACTATCCTATTTTTTGTGTTTCTGCTTTCCCAAAGCCCATTTCTTTTGCCATTCGAATAGGTTCCTTTTTCATAGAAAAAACCTTTAGAAGAAACGACTTGATACAAACTATCAGACCATTTCACGGTACAATCACAGTTTGAGTATTTCTTGCTTTGTCCTTGAAGTTGGACAGAGGCCAATCCGATTGAAAAAAAAAGAATAAAGATTCTCAAGTTGTTTTGATAAGGTCCCCCAATAATAGGAATTGGCTTGAATAAAGCCGCGATTTTAGGTTTAATTTTAGCTTTCCATGAAAGAAAATCTCGACGACTTAAGGAAGGGAATAGACAACATAGATGACAAAATCATTGACCTACTCAATGATCGGATGAAGCTGGTGCAAGCCATTGGCGAGATGAAGCGCACGACCAAAACTGCCATCTATAGACCAGAAAGAGAAAAAGCCATTGTTGATAGGCTCTACGAGGCCACAAAAGGCAAGGGAACGCTGAACAGAAGCGCCATAGAAGCCATCTTTCTTGAGATTTTTGCTGTAAGCCGTAATTACGAGCTTCCTGAGCGGGTGGCCTATCTGGGTCCAGAAGGAAGTTTTACACATCAAGCTGCAGAAAGCCGCTATGGAGCCATGAGTGACTACCTGCCTCTTGATTCCATTTCAGCAGTTTTTGATGCGGTAGCCACCTCCAGAGCAAGGTTTGGCGTTGTACCGATTGAGAACAATCAGGAAGGTACCGTACAAGAAACCATCGATTATTTAGGAGTCCACGAGCTCAATATTGTAGCCGAAGTAGTATTGCCCATTCATTTCTGTATTGCCTCTTTGGAAGAGGATCTTAGCTCCGTCAAGACGATCTATACCAAGGATATTGCCTTCCGCCAGTGTAAAAATTTTATTGAGCATTACTTCGGAAGCAATGTTCAGCAGGTACCTGTGAGCTCCACTAGTCGGGCCTGCAAGATGGCATTAGAGGAGGACGGCACTGCCGCCATTTGTGCACCTATTGCAGCAAGACAATACCGACTGCCAATTCTCTACAGCAATATTCAGGACTCAGCAGATAACCAGACACGATTTCTTATCCTGAGCCAGAACTTCAAGAACGAAATGAGTGGCGAAGACAAGACTTCCTTGATTGCGAAACTACCAGATGAACCAGGAGCATTGGTTTCATTCCTGAAAAACTTCGAAGATGAAGGCCTCAACCTCTGTAAAGTCGAGAGTCGACCTGCCAAGATTGGTTCCAAGTTTAAGTACATCTTTTTCGTGGAGTTCGACGGCCATTACAATGATCCTTTGGTCCAAAAAGCCCTCGGTCCCTACAAGCGAGATGTCACGTGGCTAGGTAGCTACGTGAAGATGTGTTGATCACAAATTCAGCCAATAAGTCATTTTAAATACCACTCCTCTGTTCTTGATATCAAGGTTGGTGGACGTATAATTCTCTGAGTATACAATGAAGATGTCGCTCATAGGCAGGTACCTCCATTGGAAGCGGCTGTTGATGTTGAAGTTCTCGGCCTGTGTATTGTACTGTAAGAAAGTGGTCCAAAACATGGTATTGCTGAAAGTGACTTCCGCGGTTGGACCTAACAAGTGGAGTACAGTTTCGCCATATTGGCCTCCCAAATCCACTCGGTTCTGTATGTATCGAACCCCGAAGTTGCCCCAAGGCTGCTGTCTGAAATTCACGTTGGTACGGAGTTCGGTTCGAGTACCGGTAAAAAACCTTCCTGTTCCTACTGATAGACCACCACTGATCATTTTCCTGGCATCGGATTGCCACTCTACTCTGTAGAACGAGTTCTGGTAAAGGCCTGTTGGCAAGGGCTCCGCGTCATCTCCTATGAAGTCTGCTGGCACTACCAGTCTTGTCGCTCTGTCGGAAAGGTCTATGGTGATATTCTGACGATTCTTGAAGGACGTTTGTGACCACAGTCCGATGTTTCTTCTGAGCGTGGTTCCGTCATGATCGTAGAATTGTACCGTCCAGGGATTGATATCAATAACATTGATAGGGCCATTTTTTGGACGGATGCTCCTTCCCAGCCAAAGCTGTATTCGGTTGAAACCTACTCTTACTGTTGTATCTTCAACCGGGTCATAATGTGAAAGCTGAGGGACGAAACCCAGGTCAGGGATGTAGTTTTCTCCCACGTGATGGTAAAAAGCACCCCAGTAGTATTTTCCGTCATTGTAATTGGCGCCCAGCGTGTAATAGTCATTGTCTTCTAATTTTTCCTGGTTGGTAGCAACATGATATTTGGCGGTACTGGTCAATCGGCCATTTTTCGACACATAGTCAAACTCCAATCCTCCCGAGCGATTATAGTCCGCTTCTGACGGACCTTCCGAACCCTGAATACCCTGCCTGTTAGTAGTGAGGACTTTTATTCTCGAACGCTCAAAGACTTGTTGCTGTGCAGATGCCACGAAGTAGTTGTTGGCGATCAGATCCTCTGTTGAGTTGGTCTGTACATCCATCACGCCTATCCTCAGCCCGGGTGTAAGATTCCCTGTAAGCCGAGCTCCAAAAAGAATGGGCACTGCTTCTCCATCGATCAAACCAATTCTTCGAGAGAAAAAGGGACTGATTCCCCAGGTGCCGTAGTTGCTGAACAGGTCGCTGTTTTCCAGAAAAAACCCTCTTCTCTCCGGGAAAAATAAGCTGAACTGCGTGAGATTGGTTTGCTGCTGATCCACATCGACATTAGAAAAATCTGGATTGACTGTCAGGTCAAGGTTAAGAGAGGAAGACAGAGCGATTTTCGCATCGACACCTACATCACCATTCAGATCGCTCTCATCATTCTCATAATCCTTGTTGGAAGATCCAGCTACATATGGAATGACGATCACATTTCCACTCGTGGGTTTCGGAGGCTCCGTCCAGGAAAGTGTACCCATATGACCTAAGTCCACACCATTGAAGGCTATTGGTACTTGCGCCCAGGTGGAATAAACATTGTTCTTCATATCATGGCGGATGAAGTTGATAGCCCATGTTCTATTACCGGCATCATACCGAAGTGCATTGAAGGGGATTGCCATTTCTGCCACCCAGTAATCGTCATACTGCCTGGTGGCGCTATACCACTTGTTGTCCCAGGCGAGATCACCACGTGTTTGGGTCCCACGAAGTGTCAGTGTTCCTTCTGCTTGAGCTCCTCCCGCATTTACACCGAACATATAACCACTGCTCCTCTGGTTAAGGGGGTCTACTACTACCGTGAACCCATCACTGCCCCAATGTCCCTCCTGGTTATCGCGCTTTAGTGTTTGTACCACCAAATCTTCTCTCTTCTGATAGTTGATAGAAGAGACATAGATGAAGTTATCATCGTAGGTCAGCTTGACTTGAGACTGCATATCGGCAAAACCTGAATCCACTGGCCACTTATTGATAAACTTGCTGAAAGGAGTGATGGCACCCCATTCTGCATCGTCTATGATCCCATCAATCCGAATTTCTTGTGTTTCATTGGACTCCTCTAAGGTGTAGTGGAAATCATCTCGGACGTTAGTTTTCTTGGGGTTGGTAGCTTGGACTGCAATGGCAAAAAAACTGATAGCAGTAGCAAAAAGTATGGATCTCTTCATGAGGGTGTAGGTTACTTACCCTTCTGTCACGGTCAGCATTTAAATAGGATGAGACCAAATGGCCAATAGCCATCTGCAATAGGCTGACACGATTTATCACGTGATCAAACCACTTTGGTCCTGAAGAAAGCGTCATTTAAGCAGTCAAACTGGTCGTTGATAGCAACACTCAACATAATGGAGCCTGGAAAGTATATTTGAATTGTGTATAAGTGGATCAACGGTACAACTTCTTTTTATAGGATTTCAAGGCACCTTGTTTTCTGGGTGTTTCTGATGCTATTCTTCACCATTTTATACGGCTCATTTAGAGAGGATTACTTCAGGCAGCTTCAGAGTCAGTTGCTGTTCTTACCTGAAAAACTATTGGCAGTCTACTTCACGCTTTATGTGGTATTGCCTCGACTATTGTTGAAGGAGCGATACACTGCTTTTGTAATGGCATTGCTGGGAGTCATTCTCATGTCAGGGTTTATTCATTGGACCATTTCCTATTTTGTTGAAAGACCTTATTTCTATCCCGATGAGTATTGGGGCCCTTTTATATATCCTGCGAAAATCCTGAAAGGAGCCACTTACATCTATCCTTATGTGATCCTGGGCTTTTCCATCAAGTTTCTAAAACATTGGTATGACCAGAAGCAGCGAGCTGCTAAGGTGGAAAAAGGAAGATTGGAAAGTGAGCTTAAGTTTCTGAGGACTCAGTTACATCCGCACTTTCTATTCAATACACTGAATAATCTTTATGCCCTGACCCTCAAGAAATCTGATCAAGCGCCTCAATTGGTTTTGAAATTGTCTGATCTCATGGACTATATGCTGTATGAGTGCGGAGACCATGAGCTCGTTCCTTTGGAGAGAGAGATACAGTTTGTTAAGAACTACTTTGAAATAGAAAACCTGAGATACGGAGATAGGCTGGAGACCAAAATGGACATAAAAGGAGGTGTAAGTGGGAAGAATATTGCACCGATGGTCTTTTTACCATTTTTAGAAAATGCATTCAAGCACGGTGCGAGCGCTGATTTGGAAAAGGTATGGATTCATCTGGAGATCACTATTAGTGGTGATAATTTGGAATTCAAGATGAGGAATAGCAAGCCGGTGACTGCACAACCCATGAATGGTAATGGTCACGGTATCGGATTAAAGAACTTACTCAGAAGGCTCGAATTGCAATACGGAGAGGAAAATTTTGTCCTCAAGACCCAGGACGATAGTGACACTTACGAGTCTCTCTTAACTCTCAAATTGGGGTAGCGATAACCTATAGGGCTGTCACTTCGTAAATTGTAGAAACTCAACCTTCCCCTATGGCCCAAAACCTACGCTGTGTGGTAGTGGATGATGAACCACTAGCAATTGAAATTCTGGAATCCTATATAGAGCAATTTGATAATCTACAGCTCATAGAGAAGTTCCAAAACCCAATCAAGGCCTTTGAGTTTGTAAGAAATAACCCAGTGGATGTTCTCTTTATGGATATCCAAATGCCGAAGCTTACTGGCCTGGATATTCTCAGATCCTTACCTCAAAGACCACAGGTTATTATTACCACTGCCTATAGAGATTATGCCCTTGAGGGATTTGAGTTGGAAGTAGCTGATTACCTCTTGAAGCCTATTTCTTTCGATCGCTTTGTAAAGGCCATTAGCCGGGTACAAGGAACTACCCCAACCACCAACAACACAGAAGATCCTGCTAAGTCGGATGTAATGTTCTTCAAAGTGGATAAGAAAATGGTCAAGGTGGTGCTAAGTGAGGTCTTGTATGTAGAGAGCCAGCGTGATTATCTAAAGATTGTCTTACCAAATCAACATGTGATTACTCGACTTGGTATCACTGAGGCTGAGAGCACCTTCCCGGAAGGAAAGTTTTTGAGGATACACAGGTCCTTTATTGTGGCTTTAGACAAGATTACCTCTTTTTCGCAAAGCGAGATTGAACTAGGGGATCATAGTGTGCCAATTGGGCGGAACTATCGATCAGAGGTGACCAAGGCGCTTAATGAGATGGTCACTACCAAAGAATAATCGGCGAGCCAATACAACTCGCCGAATTATCTGATCAATCAAGTCTGAATGCATTTATGGCATCAGCGATTTCGTACCCAAGTCTTAGTCCTTCATCACAATCCATTCTCATATGCACGCCTAGAGGGATTCTGGAATAGGCATTTTCCGTCGCCAATTCTTCGAAACTGGTAAACGTTCTTGGGTCACCCAAAAACTCAGTTCTACCTTCATGGGACCTGTCAGTGAAGTCTGTAGCATTCCCAAAGTGATCGATGAACACCCCTGCCGCGGCGGAGGCGAAAGTGGAGTGACCTGAAGGGTAGCTTGGGAAGGTTGGATTAGGCCAAAATACCAATCGATACAAGTTCGTCTGATAGTCATCATCTATGATGTCTTGGATGAAAACATTGGGTCGCATTACCATATGGTCATACTTGTGTTTCCAGGCAGCGGCTGCCGCATCATTGAGAGCAAAGCCAACCTTTAATAGCATTACTGCAGACTCTTCAACACTTAAATCGTACTGCTCAATGAGTTGGTTAGCGATAGAAATTTGTCGCATAGGTGGACTCATCATCAAATCTTCTACGTCATCACTCCAGAATTCCGCTATCCAAAGCAGCTCTTCATTGCTCTCCTTGGCTTCGTTGTTGGTCTCATAAACCTCCATCATTTGCTCGTAATAGGCTGATCCTTCTTGTTGGCTATAGCTCAAAGGGTCCACTGTTGAAGTTTCCTCTGGGTCAATCACAAAAGTTCTGACCGATTCTCCCCAGTAGGGGAACAATGCCCTTTCTTCCTCAGCGGAATAGGTCCAAAATCCTTCACCTGTCGGAGGTTCATAGGAAGTGGGCTGTGGATCGGCTATTTGTTCCTCAGCATCATCATCGGTTTCGCTGAAGTTGATTAACCTGCCTGCTACGTAAGCGCCCCACGCTGCAGAAGCTGCCAGCAGTTCTTCGTCATGCCGTAGCGCTAATTCCCGGGTCTTGGACTCTTCAAAAGACGTAATAGACGCTTCCAATTCCTCGGGTAATTGATATAAGAAATGCTCCAGAGAAACGGCAAAGGCAGCATTGATTGCAGCCTCCCAGATGATGGTGTCAGGTTGTTCACTATTCCTGATTCTCAGGTTTCGGTATTCATTCTCAAGAGATTCATATCCTTCCATACCAGGCACGATTGTTTCATAAATAGATAGATAAATGTAAGCCATCGCCCGTGCCGTGGTATTCGGTCTTCCAGCGGCATATCTCTCCAGATTCACAGCCAAATCGGTCCATTCGAGGATGATCTCGTTGCTCATGGAACTGAGCTCATTTGTAGTTAGCGTAAGATTATCATTATCCAGGACCAGGTCATCACTCTCACTGCAACTTTGAGCTAGAAAAAGCAAAAAGCCAGCGATTCCAAAAAACTTGATTTTATCTAATTTCATCTTGTAATTTTTATGTAGACTCAATTCGGTGGATTATTAAATATGGTTGCGTGACCGGATCAAATAGCTCTATTTATTCCAGTCTTTGAACAAGACCTTTATATCTTTTCCTCAAATTATTAGCGCTTAATGGCAAAGCAGAAAACAGCCTTTTTTTGTCAAAATTGTGGTACCGAGTCTCCTAAATGGGTGGGTAAGTGCCCTTCCTGTGGTGAGTGGAATACCTTCGTTGAAGAGTTAAAGGCCAATAAGGAGAACGAACCAGCCTGGAAATCACAAAATAGTTCTGGAAGAAAAGCCCAGCCACTACCAATTGGCGAAATCAAAGCGGAGGAGTTTGATCGCTATTCGACGAGAGATGGTGAATTGGACCGAGTACTTGGAGGAGGTATAGTCAATGGTTCTTTGGTCTTGATAGGCGGTGAACCGGGTATAGGTAAATCAACCTTGCTATTGCAGTTGGCACTTCAAGTGGAGAATAAAAAGATTCTGTACGTATCTGGAGAAGAGAGTCCTCAGCAGATCAAAATGAGAGCAGATAGATTGTCCTCTAAAAATGATAATTGTTTCCTACTATCCGAGACATCCTTAGAATCCATTTTCGAGCAATTGGTAAAGCTCGAACCAGATCTTTTGGTAATAGACTCTATCCAAACACTCCATAGTGATCGAAGTGAATCTGCCCCTGGCTCTGTATCTCAAGTGAGAGAGTGTACAGGACAACTCATGCAATATGCAAAGCAAAATCAGGTACCCATTTTCTTGATTGGCCACATCAATAAAGAAGGAAGTATCGCAGGGCCAAAGGTCCTGGAGCATATGGTCGATACTGTACTTCAGTTCGAAGGGGACAGAAATATGGTTTACCGGATTTTGCGCACTATTAAGAATCGCTTTGGATCTACCTCTGAGTTGGGCATTTATAAGATGAATGCAGATGGGCTGGAGCAGGTGAAAAACCCTTCTGAGATATTGTTATCTGGCGAGCATCAGCATTCTGGTGTGGCCGTAGGAGCATCTTTAGAAGGTAATAGACCGCTATTGATAGAAGTGCAGGCTTTGGTAAGTCCTGCAGCTTATTCAAGCCCTCAAAGAAGTACTACTGGCTTTGACGTAAAGCGGCTGCATATGCTCTTGGCGGTTTTGGAGCGGAGGATGGGGATTCGGATTAGTAATCAGGATGTATTTCTCAATATAACCGGAGGTATCAAAGTGAACGATACCTCACTTGACCTTGCGGTATGCGCTGCCGTCTATTCCTCCTATCATGATCTTGAGCTAGGAGAAGGTATTTGCTTGATAGGGGAAGTGGGTCTCGGTGGAGAACTGAGGAGGGTAAGTCAGATGGAGAAACGAATATCTGAAGCAGAGAAATTAGGTTTCAAGCAAGCTCTTGTAGCATCAGGAAAGCAAAGCCTGAATTCATCCCAAATTGAAATTCTATCGAAGAAGATGGTGAAAGATGCCTTTAGCACACTATTCTAATTTTTTCTTCTTTTTCTCTTCTTGAATTTCGGCTTTTTGCTGCTCGAATTACTAGCTTTTTTCTTTTTATCAAACTTCGGCTTAGGGCTTGAACCTCCAACCGTGGCTTTTTTCCTGAATTTAGGTTTAGGACTGACACCACCTACTGTTTTCTTCCTTTCGAATTTCGGTTTCTTACTAGGTTGGATGTTCGGCTGAGTATTTTCAAACTTCGGTTTTTCGCTGGTTGGCTGTTCTTCAACCTTTTTATCAAACTCTGGGTCAGGACTAGAGCCACCACCCGGAGGCCTCTTCTTCTGTTCCTTAATGACATCATAAATGCCTTCCTGCCCTTTGACTTTTACTTCTTTACCTAAGAAGTAGCCATATTTCGGTCCTTTAGCTCTTTTTGCATCTCGGCCACCTGGTCCTCTTCCTCCCGAAGATCTTCCGCCTCCTGGTCCTGAGTTAGCGCTTTTTTGGCGTTTGCTAAATATGAAGTTGACTCCAAGTCGAATATCGAAGGCATCTAGGTCTGGAGCAGAATATCCCACTAAATGATCGGAAGCCAGATAAATCTGCAAAACAGATACTTTCGCTGCCAGGCCTACGCCGATATTGAAAAACTGTTGATCAAGTTTTGTCAGATTGGCTGAGGCGGTAAAACCTGATCCTGTGGTATACCTACCGCCTACTCCAAATGAAAACCTTGGCTGTCCTTGAATAATTCTTGAGCTGATAGTGGTAATCACATCTATACCTGGATAGCCATTCCAGATCATGCTGCCAAATATTCTCGTAGGTAACCAAGCTGTGTATGGTTCAGTATTATCATCTTCATATTCGAAGATTTCTGAAAACATATCCAAGGAATCCTGAAGGTCGTAAGCTCCTTTCAACTGAGATCCAGTGTAGCGGAAAGTCGTATCATCAATATGATAATTTCTAATATCCTCCTTCCAATTGATGAATCCTACATCATTGATGCCCAAGGCAAATGTGTAGTACCGGTTATATTTATACTCTGCGCCAAGGTCTAATGCAAAACCAGTATTTCCATTCCCAATAAGATGAGATCCAATATCTCCTTCATCACCAGTGGCTATTTGGATGCTTGATGTTCTAATCATCGCGTCTTTTAAGTCTACATTAATCTGGTGATTTTCGTTTTCAGTAAGAAAATTTGCCTTCAAGCTTCCAGGCATACTAGCATTAAACATGCCTTGTAAATATTTTGCCCGAATACCAAATCTTGTTCCGAAATCCGGAACTGCATAAGCATATCCTAATCCTATTTCACGGAAGTGGTTAGCGCTCAAGGCAAACCGACCTATTTTCACCTCATTTTCGAGAATAGTAGCATTTCCCTCCCAGAGGAGTTGCATTGGTTCCTTCGGAAAAAGGAAGTCTATTTCGATTCTCTCGTTCGCGAAAAAACTTACTACTGCATTATTTGGTAGTCTGAGACCCAAGTGCAGCAGGTTGATATTAAAATGGCCGTAAAGTCCGTTTTGCCTCGTAAGATTTTCAATTGCCTTAGTCAGGTCGATAATTGTACTGTCCCCCGAGGGAGTAAATAGCTCATTGTAGCTGAGTTTGCTGCTTACATGGGCATTGATACCTGAAATGACGGGTAGACCTAAAAAGAAGTTTCCGTACTCAGGGACGTAGGCGGCGTTGAAGTGAGTATTCTGGAAAGTGGCATCCTTTAGGTGGTACATGGAAATACCGTGCTGAGCATAGGAACTCAAGGAGACTAGAGTAAAAAGCGATATGTAGAGTAGTTTCTTCAATGTCTACAAGTCGAGATCGGTTTTTACTACCAGTGAAACTTTAATTTCAAGGGTATATTGGGCTAAAAAGTCGACAAATATCTCCTGCGAGTTTAAAGTTTCTGGTGTATTGATATTCAAGGTAAATGAGAGAAATTGTCCTTCTCCAAAAGCAGCCACACCCGCTGAATCTAAAGGAATATTGGCAATATTTACCTCTCCCTGAACTACTTCACCTGTTCTGTTGATGAAAGGAGGTGCAATTACCAAGCTTTCTGGAACTTCGTAGAGGATAACACTATCCGCATCCAGTATACCTATTGACATGGTGGCATCTACTGGCATTTGATTCTCTGTCACCAACCTCATATTAATGGAATCTGCATCTGAAAGGTCAAGGTCTCCAAATTCAAATTCCAAACTTCTTGTAACGTCTTCAATTCTTACAGAAAGTGGTAATCTCATGGAAATGGCAGCGCCTAGGCTATTGGAGTTTTGAACAAAATTTCTATCGCCGGTATTTCCATCAGGGTTAATCAATGCTCTTAAATCAAAACCTAGCTCCCTTGGGGATTGAGATAATACATCTCTTAAATTGGAGTTGTTTTGGTTAATGAGTATTGTACTGTCAAGTGTCTGTCCTATTTGCTCTTCGGTGGGAGAAGCAATTCTTTGTGGTGATTCTGTAACCGAACCCGTTAGAAAAATACTATCAGAACTTCCAGAAACTCCGAATATTGAGTTGAAGAGTAGTCCTATGGGCATGCCGTAGGAGTTTGAGAAAACCATTGAGATTTCTGGCCTTTGAAAAGTAATTCCAGCTCCTAAATCCTCAAAAAAAGATAAATCAACGGACTGATTTCCAACTTGTATGTTGTCTTGTCCGAAGAAACCAAAAATAATTTGAAACTCTTGGTCCCTGAATGTCAAAGTAAAGCTAAGAACATCTGTCGAGCTTATTCTCTGCCCAGCCTCCAGGAATACAGTGCCATCAAACTGTACGACGAAGGTATTGAGATCTCCATCTCTACTAAAAGAGGTACTATGATTTGTCAAAGACCTACTCTCTTCTAGGTTGGAATTAGCGGCAATATCTCCGCTAAAGGCCAAGCTTTCGTTAGTCGATAAATTTACTGTATTAACTATCCTGAGATTGTAGCTTATTGGACTTCCAAAAGAGGAGTTCATTTGTAGGAGGATTTCACCATTTTCATATACTATTGAATCTAATTCTTCATTATCACCCGGCTGGTAGTTAAAGGTGAAAGTTGAGTTAAGGGGTACCTGGGTTGCGGTTGTAACTGCTGCTTGAGAAGTGCCAGAAATGATGGCTGTGTTTGATATGTTGTCTATTTCAATGAAATCAGTGGTGTTGTTGAAGGAAATGGAGTCCGTGTAAACGAAGACGTAGATACTATCTTCGCCGACCTCCAAATCTGTAGAATCAAACTCGCCCAACAACAACTCTTCGAAGGTATAAATAGCCTCACCAACAGGTACACCTATAAGACCTGAATATCTCTCTACCGAGAGATTATCAACTGTAACCTCATCAAAGTTACACCCCGCTAAAAGCACGATGATGAACATCGTGACCACAAATCTTTTCATTCTATCACACACCTTTATATGCTGATTGCACTTTCAGGGAACCGTGCATTGAACCCAGACACACCTTGCAAGCCTCCAGTGTGAAGCAAGAGAATCCGGGAACCTTTCGCAATTTGATCATTTTTTACCTTATCCCAAACGCCATAAAACATCTTTCCGGTATAAATCGGGTCTAAGGAGATTCCAAATTGAGCTTTAAATTCATTTATAAAGGCAACTAATGAGTGTGTGACTTTGCCATATCCTCCAAAATGATAGTCCAGGTTCAAATGGTAATTCTTCCATGGGATATTGAATTCTTGACGAAGATGCTCGATCTCTTTTATCATAAAATCGCCCTTCAATGCGGAGAAACCCAAAATCTGGTAATTTCCTTCCAGTCCTTTCAATAACCCACACAACGTCCCTCCGGTACCAATAGAGGTTGCTATGATATTGTAGGAATCGTCTATTTCGTCAATTAGCTCACTTACTCCCTTGATCGCCAATGAATTGGTACCTCCTTCAGGGATAAAAAAGTCATCATTGTCTAGTGGAAAAGTCATCTCCGATATTTCCTTATAGGCCGCTCTGTCGACAAATTGGAGCTTCATCCCATTTTTATGAGCAGTTTTTAAGGTCAAATTGGATTGGGTATTCAACTCTTGGCCTCTAATTATTCCTAGTGAATCAAACCCATAAGTTTTGGCTGCTGCAGCTGTGGCGGCGATATGATTAGAATAGGCTCCTCCTTTAGTGATAAGCCTCTTTTTGCCCGTTGCACTGGCTTCCAGAAGATTGTATTTCAACTTTCGCCACTTATTTCCCATTATTTCAGGGTGTATAAGATCTTCTCTTTTCACCCAGACCTCTATCTCTTTATTTCTTAATAGATCAGATTCTAATGCTTGTATTGGGGTTGGTATCTTTGTGGATTCAAACAAGAGCTCGGAAAATGGATCAAGCGGACAAAGAAAAGGAGATGTATGAACATCTGGTAATAGATGTTGATCCGAAACAGACACTTTTAAGAGTGGACAAGTTCTTGATGGATAGACTACCCAATGCAAGTAGAGCTAGAATCCAGGATGGGCTTAAGGAAGGATACATCCTGATCAATGAGAATCAGGTGAAGCCGAACTATAAGGTGCGTGCAGGAGATAAGATCAGGGTTTACTTGCCGGAGCCCCCAAGGGATGAAGAAGTAGTTCCCGAGGATATCCCTTTAAACATCGTTTTTGAGGATGACGATCTTCTAGTGGTGAATAAGGAAGCGGGCATGGTCGTGCATCCAGCCTATCAGAATTGGTCAGGAACTTTGGTGAATGCCCTGGCTTGGCATTTTCAGAACCTGCCCGAAATGCCTGGAAATGATGGAAGACCTGGCTTGGTACATAGAATTGACAAGGATACCTCAGGGCTATTGGTTATTGCTAAGACAGAAAAAGCCATGTCTGGTTTGGCGAAGCAGTTTTTTGACCACAGTATCGAAAGAACCTATTATGCTTTGGCATGGGGTGTACCTGAAGAATCGGAAGGGACTATTAATGTGAATCTTGGCCGCAGCTTCAAAGACCGAAGAATTACGGATGCTTTTCCCGATGGAGATATCGGTCAAACAGCTATAACCCATTATGAAGTACTAGAAGATCTCTACTATGTTTCTTTGATTAAGTGTAACCTTGAGACAGGTCGAACTCATCAAATTCGTGCTCACATGAAATACATTAAGCATCCATTGT
This sequence comes from uncultured Roseivirgaceae bacterium, assembly GCA_964653795.1. Taxonomy (GTDB): domain Bacteria; phylum Bacteroidota; class Bacteroidia; order Cytophagales; family Cyclobacteriaceae; genus JAWPMT01. The sequence continues at coordinate 28,410 of CAZZHO010000023.1, forward strand.
TTAATGATGCTACCTATGGAGGGGATCAGATATTAAAAGGGACGACCTTTACTAAGTACAAGCAATTTGTTCAGAACTGTTTCAAACTACTTCCCAGACAAGCGCTACATGCGAAAACATTGGGGTTCCAACATCCTGTTAGCGGTGAGTTTGTACAGTTTGATTCTGAATTACCTCTGGACTTTGCTGCTGTATTAGAGAAGTGGCGCAATTATGTGAAGCAGAATCTGGATTAATTCTGGCAATACTTCAGCAAGCCTTCCAGATAATCTCTATTGTTACTAAGCCTGGGCACTTTATTTTGTCCACCTAACTTCCCTCTTTCTTTCATCCATTTATAAAAGGTGCCACTTGGGGCTTTATAGATGACCGGTGCCATTAGCGCTAAATCGCGATGACGTTTGGCATCATAATCTGAATTGATCTCCCGTAGTTTCTCATCCAAGATTTGGGCAAATCGTTGGAGGTCGTCAGGATCAGTCTCGAACTCTATGACCCATTCGTGCCCTCCTTTTTCGCCTTGATCGAGATATTTTGGGGCAGCGCTGAAATTCTCAATACTTGCTTCAGTCTTTCGACAAGCCTCGGCTATCGCAGTTTCTGCATTCTCGATGATCAATTCTTCACCAAAGGCATTGATAAAGTGTTTGGTCCGTCCTGATATCTTGATGCGATAAGGGTCAGTCGAGGTAAACCTGATCGTATCCCCAATCTTGTACCTCCAGAGCCCTGCATTCGTAGTTATAAGCACAGCATAATTCCTTCCAATCTCTACCTCAGACAAATGATAGGTTTTAGGGTTTTCTAAACTCTCCTCTTCTGCTAGAATGAATTCATAGTAGATCCCATAATCCAACATCAGCAAAAGTTCGTCTGAATTGGTCTGGTCTTGAATCCCGAAGAACCCTTCGGATGCGTTGTAAGTCTCCAGATATCGCATGCCCGGAGAGTCAATGAATTTTTTAAAAAGCGCTCTATAGGGTGTGAAAGACACTGCTCCATGAAAAAATATCTCCAGGTTGGGCCAAATTTCTGAAATCGTTTTTGCTCCCTTATTCTCTAATATTTTTTCAAAAAGCACGATGGTCCAGGTTGGGACCCCTGAAATAGAAGTTACATTTTCTGCGGCTGTCTGCTCAGCCATTTTATCAATTTTTGACTCCCACTCATCCATCAGAGCAATGTCCAAGGTCGGTGTTCTAACGAACTGAGCCCAGAGCGGCAAATTTTTGAGAATTACGGCGGAAACATCACCGTATCTGGTTTTACCGTTTTTGTCAAGCTGATTGATTTGCTGGCTGCCTCCAATAACCAAGCTTTTGCCCGTGAACATTTTTGAATCGGGGTAATTGTTCACATAAATCGAAAGCATGTCTTTGCCCCCTTTCATGTGGCAATCTTCCAGGGCCTCGTTGGTGACCGGAATGAACTTACTTCGATCATTAGTGGTGCCGCTGCTCTTGGCAAACCATGTCACTTCGGTGGGCCATAAGATATTTTGTGCGCCTTTGAGCTGACGTTCTATGTATGGGAAGAGATCTTCATAGGACACTATCGGTACCTTCTTGCGAAATTCCTCAGCATTCTTTATGCCTTTGAATCCAAATTTTTTGCCATATTCAGTGCCCGATGCTTGGGCCAATAGACTATCAAGCAGCTCACTTTGAACATCATGAGGGTATTTTATGAAAAGCTCCATATCATGTATGCGCTTTTTCATGACCCATGTCAGTATGGAATTAAGTAACTCCACTTATATCTTTCGTTTCAGCTCAAAGTGTTGACCGAGGTATACTTTCCGTACTTGCTCATCGGCCGCCAACTCTTCTGCTGTTCCTGCTTTTAGTAATTGCCCTTCAAACATTAAATAAGCTCGATCTGTGATAGAAAGCGTCTCATTCACATTGTGATCAGTAATCAGGATTCCAATGTTTTTGTTTTTGAGCTTTGCTACGATAGTCTGTATTTCTTCCACAGCAATGGGGTCCACGCCAGCAAATGGCTCATCCAACAATACAAAACTTGGGTCTACCGCCAGAGCTCTGGCTATTTCTGTTCTTCGTCTCTCTCCTCCACTCAAGACCATACCCATGTTTTTTCGGACGTGGGTCAGGCTGAACTCTTCCAACAATTCTTCGGCTTTTTCTTTTTGCTCCTTTTTGGACTTACCCGTCATTTCTAAAACTGCCAGTATGTTGTCCTCTACAGACAGCTTCCGAAACACTGATGCTTCCTGCGCGAGGTAGCCAATTCCCTTTTTAGCACGCTTGTACATGGGCAAAGCTGTAATGTCTTCGTCATCGAGGTAAATTTGACCATCGTTTGGCTTGATCAAGCCTACGATCATGTAAAATGATGTGGTCTTACCAGCCCCATTGGGTCCTAGTAACCCTACAATTTCTCCTTGCTCCACCTTTACGGATATCTGATTTACAACAGTCCGTTTCTTGTATTTTTTGACGAGTTTATCCGCTCTTAATATCATTCCGACTTCCCTCGAGGAATTTATTGATCAAACTTTATATCCTTCAATACGATTTGGAGGCTTTTATGGCCACGAAATTCATTCTCTTCCATGTGATATGCAACATGAAATTTTTTGGCCGATGTAAGTTTTTCCTTGAACTCTATCATATTGAAACCTATTGCTTCGACCTTCGACCCGTCTTGTTGTATGGTGAATTTGAGGTGCTTTTCTGCTAAAGCCTTAATCTCACCATATAAGCTCACGCTTTTTGTGGAAAAGATTGGATTTAAATTACCAGGTCCAAATGGGGCCATCTGATTGATGATACTCATGACCTTAAATGATACAAAGGACAAGGGGACGTCCAAATCAATATCCAGTTTTGGCTCCAGCTGCTCCGGAAGTATTTTCTCAGAAACGACCTCTTCAAATCGCTCTCTGAAGGCATCCACATTTTCAACTGGTAAAGTCAGTCCAGCCGCATGATGATGACCTCCAAACTGACTCAAAAGATCCGAGCAATTTTCAATAGCATCGTATACATCAAATCCTTCAACTGACCTGGCAGAGCCTGTGACTTTCCCCTCTGAGGAGGTTAGGACGATGGTCGGCCTATAGTGCTTTTCTATGCATCTGGATGCGACGATGCCCACAATTCCTTTATGCCAGTTCTGATTGTACACCACAGTGGAGTTTAGTTTCTCAAAACCTTCATTTTCGAAAATCATTTCCAGTGCTTCCTCAGTGGTGGCCAAATCAGCTTTTCGTCTGGCTGTATTGATCGCATTTAGCTCTTTCGAGACGGCTTCCAGAATTTTCGAATCTTCTCCTACTAGTAGTTCCACAGCCTTTTTCGCATGCGATAGCCGACCTGCCGCGTTGATTCTTGGTCCCAGATAAAAAACCAGGTCGGACACTTTCAAACTACTTTTTAAGCCACTCACTTCAATAAGTGATTGAATGGAGTCGAGTGGGTCAGAATTGATTTTCTTCAATCCATAAAAAGCCAGGATTCGATTCTCGCCGACAATAGGAACGATATCACTAGCGATACTTATCACCAAAAAATCCAGATAGCGGAATAGCTTGGTAGGTTCAATAGTATTTTGAATGCAAAAGCCCTGGAGTAGTTTAAATCCTACGCCACATCCTGAAAGCTCCTTAAATGGATATTGGCAATCACTCCTTTTTGGATCCAGAATCGCAAACGCTTCAGGAAGACTCTCTCCAGGGATGTGGTGGTCACAGATGATCAAATCTATGCCGTAGGACTTAGCTAGCAATGCCTGATCATGGGCCTTAATACCGCAATCCAGCGCTATGATCAGAGAAAACTCATTTTGATGGGCATATTCAATGCCTTGTTTTGAGATGCCGTAACCTTCCTTATGCCTATCCGGAATGTAATATTCGATTGCAGTTTCTGGGTCTTTGACTTCATGTAAGAAACTATAAACCAGTGCCACAGAAGTAGTTCCATCTACATCATAGTCGCCATAGACCAGTATTTTCTCTTTTTGAAAAATAGCTTCACCCAGGCGATCAACAGCTTCGTGCAGGTCCTTCATGAGGAAAGGATCGTGCAATCGATCTAAAGTGGGGCGAAAAAAATCCTTGGCGGTATCAAAAGTGTCAATTCCCCTTTGGATCAAGAGAGAGGATAGTTCAGGCCTGATGTTCAATTCCTTCGATAAAGAAGAGGCATTGGCAGTATTGGCCAGATCGTGGTATCTCCATCTCAAATCCATTTTTGGAACTTACGAGATTTTGAAAAAAGAAAAAAGTCTTCTGGGCTAAAGAAGTTCGTCGAGATCTTTTTCGACGGAGTAATGGTAATCGAACCAGAAATCATAGTCCTCATATCGGACTATGTCCCCTTTCTCGGAAGTCACTTCAGTGGGCACTGTAAAGGAGTTTGGAGTAGCCCAACCCTGGAACAGGCTCGCTTGGTTAGCTGGTAAGTCTGAAATCCTCAGAAACTTAAAACCATCAAAAAACCTTGGTTGCACTTTGCGATTCATGACCTAAAATTACTCTGCTTGCATACTATTTTCACAAACCGCTACGTGAACGATTTGTTAATTATTAGTCAAAGTCTTTAGCCCGAACCCCTAAGTTTTTTCAATTTTTTCTTCTCTGGGCTACTTGTTCTTTATTTTGGATCATCTTTACGATGTTATGAGAGTAGCGCTGAATGAGATATGGAATTTTATTGATCTGATCGACAAAGGTGAGAAAGGGTGGACTTATGCTCTTACTGCTGGCGATCTGAAGATTGAAAAGATCTCTCATGAGACGCTGTTGGCTCTTAGAGACGATGAGTCATACGATACTGAATTGCTTCCCTCCTTGTTCACTTTTAGGGAAATCCTTTGGCAACCAGATGTCTTTACCGAAACGGCTATGAGCCTTCCTGGCCTCCGTATTTTGAAAGCCTTTTGCGAGGAAACTGCCACAGAATATTCGGAAAACGGGTCGGATGTGAACCGCATTTACGCTCAGTTAGTGGAGGGTATGGCTGCAGCGTGTACCCGGGTGATTGAAAAGCTGGAAACCGGTGACTTTGCCATTATTAAGGCACTTCGGGATTTAAGAGAGGATGCCTTTCCGATTATCAAGTTTTTCACGTTTCACCCGAAAAACCGACTGGATTACCATCGAGATGCGATAAACCGTCTCAACTATACTGTCAAAGTGATGCTGACCCAATTCCATGGACGATATACAGAACTCGAAGATCCCTATTGGGAAGTCACCTATCAGACGTCTGCTCCTAAGAAAGTAAAAGAAAAACAACCCGCTGAGACCGAGGATTGAACCTAATCCTGCTTACACCGTTATCCTCAGAGTCAAATTCTCCCCTCGCTTGGAAAAAACTAAAAAAGAAAGTACCGAAAAAACCCAATTTCTTGCACGGAATCTCGGACGTGGTTTGTTGTGGCTTTCTGTTATCATTGGAGGCTACATCTTAGCTAAGAAATATTTCAACTTCGATATAGCTGAAATCATGGGGCCGCTCTACGATATGCCAGCTTTGATATTTGGCATTTTTCTGGTATCGGAGGTTGTATTCGGCATTATCCCCCCGGAATTTTTCATGATCTGGTCAGCAAGGCATGGGGACCTTGACCTGTACATTCAAAATGTGGCTGTTTTCACGGCAATGTCTTACACGGCTGGAGTTATAGGTTATTTCATTGGATCTTACTTCAATAGCACTCGATTGTATGCTTACATCAAGAAGAACTTTCTTGGAAAAACTGAACAGCAGTTTAACAGATTCGGTGGTTTCCTAGTTATCGTGGCGGCACTTACTCCGTTACCCTTCTCCGGTATTTGCATGGTGACTGGCGCGGTAAAGTACCCATTTAGAAAGTTTTTGATAATAGCGCTCTCTCGGATCATAAGGTTTACACTGTATGCCTCCATCATCTGGGAGACCAACGTGATCTAAGATATGGCGAAAAAAGGCGTTTTGTTGGTGAATTTGGGGACTCCAGATTCTACGGCAGTACCTGATGTAAGAAAGTACCTTCGAGAGTTTTTGATGGACAAGCGGGTAGTAGATATTCCTGCATTTCCCAGATGGCTATTAGTCAATGGCATTATCGCACCTTTTCGGGCACCAAAGTCCGCTGCTGAATATCGAAAGCTATTCACTGAGCGCGGGTCACCCCTTAAATATTACACTGAAGACTTGATCGAACCTCTACAGTCATTGCTTGGGGACGAATATGTGGTGAGATATGCCATGCGCTATCAGAGTCCCTCTATTCAATCAGTACTGGATGAGCTGAAGGAGTTGAATGTCGAGAGCATTCATGTCATTCCTTTATTTCCTCAATACGCTTCAGCTACTACTGGCTCTGTGATTGATAAGGTCATGGAAATCACGATGAAATGGCAAATTATTCCTGAGATTAAATTCACTTCCCAGTTTTTGGAACACGAGCTATTCCTCGATGTGATCGTGCAAAATGGCAAAAACTGGATGGAGAAAACGGAGTACGATCATTACGTATTTAGCTATCATGGGCTGCCAGAGCGCCAAATCAGGAAGGGTTCCGTTGGCAAGCAATGTCAGCTTGGCTCCTGTTGCGGAAAGTTTCATGAGCGAAATCAATTCTGCTACAGGGCACAGTGCTTCCAAACCACGAGGTTAGTAGCTGCCAAATTGGATATCCCTGAAGATAAATACACAGTATGCTTCCAGTCAAGACTAGGAAAGGATCCTTGGGTGAAGCCTTACACGGAGGATGTATTGCACGACTTGGCCAAGTCTGGAAAGAAGAAGGTATTGGCCTTCTCACCAGCGTTCGTTTCGGATTGTCTCGAGACCACTATAGAAGTGGGCCAGGAATACAAAGAAGAGTTCATGGAAGCCGGAGGCGAGCAGTGGGATCTGGTAGAAAGTCTCAATGACGACCCCAAGTGGGTAGAGTGTTTGAAGAAGTTGGTGCTATCACCCAATTGAGCCGTAGATAAAAAGACGATAAGGAGAATAGCCTTCCCTTCCCTAAATTGGTAAAAACCCCAAACCAATGAGGAAGAATACGCGTCGAGATTTTATTCGTAAAGTAGCTGGTACCAGCCTGGCCACAACTGCTATTCCCGGGCTAATTGCGGCCAGACCCGAAAAGGAATATTTACTTTCTGAAAAGAGGGCGAAGGAACTCAAGGAGAACCCGGTGAGACTAGGGGCTGTTGGCATGGGTATCATGGGCTTCAACAATGTTCGTACTGCTTTGAAGGTGCCAGGAGCCGAGTTGGTGGCCGTATGCGATCTGTACGCTGGCCGCCTTGAAAGTAGCAAGGAGCAGTTTGGCTCGAATATCTACACGACCTCTAATTATCAGGAATTGCTGGATAGAAAGGACATAGATGCCATAGTAGTATCTACTTCCGATCATTGGCACGACAAAATTTCCATTGAAGCACTCCAAAAAGATAAACATGTCTATTGCGAGAAGCCTATGGTCCATAAAATAGAAGAAGGAGCTGGTATGATAGCGGCAGAGAAAGCTTCTGGGAAGGTCTTGCAAGTAGGAAGCCAACGGGTGAGCTCCATCATCTATGAAAAGGTGGCTGAGATATACAAATCCGGAGCAATCGGTCAGTTGGTGATGGCTGAAACTTACAATGACCGTTTCTCAAGGAATGGCGCCTGGCAATATTCTATACCAACAGATGCCTCGGAAAGAACAGTAGACTGGGATGCTTTTATAGGAGATGCTCCAAGGCGGGGGTATGATTCAGATCGTTTTTTCAGATGGCGTAACTACCAGGATTATGGTACTGGCGTAGCAGGGGATTTATTTGTTCATCTATTTTCCGGTCTGCACAAGTCGCTAGACACCCTCGGGCCAAGCCGAATATATGCTTCAGGCGGCTTACGGTTTTGGGAAGATGGTAGGGACGTGCCTGATGTGATGCTAGCTATTGTGGATTATGACCAAACTTCTACCCATCCGGCTTTCAATCTTCAAATCAGGGTCAATTTCGTTGATTCCAATGGAGGAGGCTCTCTTCTAAAGCTGGTAGG
>CAZZHO010000024.1:0-29766 GCA_964653795.1 uncultured Roseivirgaceae bacterium
CTTTATTACAATTTGTTATCTGGAGACCATCCTTAAGGGTGGTCTTTTTTTGTTTATAGGGTATGGCGCTCTTTTAATATTGTCATTCCAGTTTTTGGAATGAAGGCCTCCAAATGCAGGAATCTTGTAACAATGTTTATAAGCTTAATTAAGATGTCATATTCTTTTGTCCATAACAATGTCATTATCTAAGTTTGCGCACCTTTAGCAGTTACGCTTGCTGCCCAGGTGGCGGAACTGGTAGACGCGTTGGTCTCAAACACCAATGGTAGCAATACCGTGCCGGTTCGATTCCGGCCCTGGGTACAGATTAAGCCCTTCAGAATCTTCTGAGGGGCTTTTTATTTGTTGAATGCTTTATATCCAATAGGTTTTAGAAATAACTAGAACTGAAATAATGCGGATATAAAAATTGGTGTTAACGAGACCGATTTAACCGTTTTTCCTGGCCGAAGTTTTTACTGCATATAAATGCTTGATCAATCTGACTTGAAGATATTTACAAGCTGTTTTCGACATTAAAAGACATACTTAAGAAATGGAACTAAGCGAAAAGACACCAGAGCAACTAGAGGGAGAATTAAAAAATCTGAAAATCATCAATGGTGCGATAATAGGTGTCTTGGGAATTCTTTTCATCGTGTGTATTTACGGTTTACTGAAGAAAAATGATAACGGAGTTTTTAGTGCGCTAATTGTTGTTCCTATCGCATTGAGTGCTATAATTCCAGTTAATTATGGCAATATGAAAAAGATAAAGACCGAATTAGAATCGAGAAAATGAGTATATCAAGAACAAAGGGCACTACGTGTTTCTCGCAGGTTGATATATAAGTGTTAAACGCATTGAAACCACATGGAATGGTCATACCTTCACACAGTTCTTAGCTGAAACCATGTGACAATTTTTTCGGCTCTTGATCATCATATCGATCTCTCCCTACTCATTGAAGTAGGCGATATGATCAATGGGTTCTGTTGAAATTCCTCCTAGCTTCTCTATCGTTATCTTTAGTGCTTTCTTTTTTTGAAAGAACAGCATGAGAATCTTAAAAACCTTACTGGTACTAATTATATCCATCTTAGGCTATGCATTTTACATCGTCTACTCCTCGGGCTTTTTTCGGGCTATCGAGCCTTATTTTGATGGACGAGTAGTGGATAAAGTCTCCATTGTCGGAGCGGAAGACATTCAAGCTGATGATAGGAAGGAGTTCATCATTATTTCCTCAGATGATCGAGCTAGTCGGAGGGATGGTCAGGTCGTACAAGGCCACTTGTACATGATGAGGTTGGATAGTCTTGAAGCGGCACCTTTCCAGCTTACATCATTCTTTGAAAAAGAGTTTTATCCTCATGGAATATCCATGATCAGAACTTCAGATTCTACTCATCGGATTTTTGCTATCAATCACGTCGGAGACAACCATTTCGTAGAGTTGTTTGATTTATATGGCGACTCTCTTGCTCACAAAGAGACCCTGAGTGATCCCAGTATGGTGAGCCCAAATGATTTGGTGGCCTTGGGTCCCAATGAATTTTACTTTACGAATGACCATAAACACACGCAGGGTATCATGCGATTGGCTGAGGACTATCTGGGTCTTAGATTGAGCAATGTGGTGTATTTTAATGGGACTACTTACAAGGAGGTAGATAGTGGCATTGCCTATGCCAATGGCGTCAATTATGATGTTGAAAAGGAGTTGTTGTTTGTAGCGTCTCCAAGGGATTTTTTAGTGAAGGTATATAATAGGAATGATGACGGTTCTCTCAATTTCGTTGAAAATATTGATTGCGGCACCGGAGTTGATAATATAGAATTTGATGATCAAGGAAGGCTTTGGGTTGGTTCACACCCGAGTCTACTGCACTTTTCAAGTTACGCCGCAGGTAAGAAGCCTATTTCTCCGTCAGAAATTATAACGATAGACTACAGAGGTGAATCCGACTATAAAGTGGAGTCTATTTATTTGGAAGAAGGGACTGAAATGTCTGCGGCTACTGTAGCGGTTCCAATAGGGGATCTGATATTCCTTGGCAATGTGATGGATGATGCCTTTTTGATCTTGAAAAGAGGACTCTGAGGTACGTCAAACCTTTACATACATCCACTCATGCATTGAATAAACCCTTTACATGCATTTGGCACTAATCTTTAAAACATTCCATACCTTTACATTTGAATCGCGGGGTGGTTCCCGCAATGGTTCATGTTTCTAGCTGAAACCATGTGACAATTTTTTCTGCTGAAACTGAGGGATTGCACGAGTCAATCGTCTTCAGGTGTCAAAGTCTTCGGCACCTGTTGGGCATCCCACTCAACTAAAATAACATAGCGTCTTCTATCCGGTTATCCCCTTATGGTGATAGAATCAAAAAACGTATTTGGCGAAAAGCTGGAGGTCTGTAGTACCAATCCGATGACTGGATTTTTCAGAGATGGTTGTTGCAATACTGGTCCCATGGATACTGGCACTCACACGGTTTGTGCGATCATGACCGAGGCGTTTTTAACCTACACAAAAAGCAAAGGCAATGATTTGAGCACACCCATCCCCCATTATCAGTTTCCTGGATTAAAGCCCGGAGATAGATGGTGTCTTTGTGTGAACCGATGGAAAGAGGCTTTTTTGGACGGGGTAGCTCCCAAAGTGGTGTTGGAGGCAACTCATGAAAAAGCTTTGGAATTCGTGCGGTTGGATGACTTGGTTAGCCATGCTGTGGTAGGCCATTGACCTCTAGTTACTATTTACTCTATGGTAATGAAAAAGCCCCATCCAATTGGATAAGGCTCAACTTTGTAATTAAAACTGATTAAGTACAATCTATTCTACAATCGCCATAAACTCCATTTCTACTAGCAGCTGAGGAATAAATAATCTTTCTACTTGTACCCAAGTGGAGGTAGGATAAATGCCTTCTTTATAAAACCCCTTTCTCAGTGGTATTTGCTCTTTGAACGACTCCAAATCCGTGGTGTAAATGTTCTCCTTGACGATAGCAGAAGAAGTCACTCCATAGTTTTGAAGTGTCTTATCTACAGACTGGTATATTTTCGTCATTTGGGATTTCATATCTTCACCTCGGCCATCTACGGTGCCTGAGATATAAAGGGTACTACCGATTTTAACTGCGTGGGTATACCCGATCATGTCTTCTACCTGTTCATGATCAGGAAGGTGAAATTCCTCTCTATTTTGCCCGAATGTACAGATGGTGCTGAGAAATAGTACTGTCAGAATTAAGAATGATTTTTTCATTTTTATTTGAGTTTTAGTTTCAGAATGATTGTCTTCAATTCGTTCCATTTTTGAAATAGATGATATTGACACTCAAAAAAACGTGAGACTAACGGCTATAGGAGGTCGATTAGGGCCTCAGAAAGTTCAAATTCAGGAATGTGAACTTATGAAGTCAGGGTAGAAGACGATCTACTCCGGATATAGGCGGCGGGAGTGATGTTTTCTTCTCTTTTGAAGGCAGAATGAAATGAAACTTTGGAAGAGAAGCCACAATCTCTAGCAAGTGCTTCTATGGTATATTGAAGGTTTTCTTTTCTTTCAATCTTCTTCTTGAATTCAATTATTCTGTATCGACTAAGAAACTTTGAGAAGTTGCCGCCTGACTTGCTATTAATTACTTGTGATAAGGTCTTGGCACTAACTTCCAAGTCTGCAGCCAGGTCACTTATGGTTAGCCCCTCTACCACAAAGGGCTTTTCTTTTTCCATATAAGAAAGAAGATTCTCCCAGATATCATCTATTTCGCTTGTGCCTATGTTGGACTTGGCCTATCTCCGCTGCAGGTTCACATAATAGTCAAATAGATTGGGGTATTTAAGTGCGACAATTATCATGAGGTAAACCATAATGAAAATGGCCATATTGAAGTACTCGATCTTGAAATAGCTCAATAGTGGCAAAGCGTATACCTTACCTATGAATACTCCAAAGAATAAGCTGTTGATGACCAGTATCCCTCCCGTAAATACTTTGAGCCAGGTTTTAAGTCGACTATTCTCAATTTCAGTTTTCCTAAGCTTGTGATAGACAATTAGACTGTAAATAAATGCTTGAAAAATGGAAGTCAGGTACACAAATATTTGCGCAGTGCGGGGCATCAGGTGGAGTTCTCCATTGACAATCTGGCTTTTAAAGGCTGCGTCTTTTGCATATAGTGTTATTGTCAAGTAAGTAAGGAAAAGAAAAAAGGGACCAAAATGTATGTAATCAGGTAGAGTGAGTTTCTTTCCGGGATTAAGAATTAGATGGATGTAAATGTAGAGCAACGGACCACATAAGAATGGTGTAGCCATATCTATACCGACTAGATGGGGGTATTTCGATACAAGCCCCTCTTTGTACAGGTAAGAGCTACCCAAAACCAGGCAGATAGAAAGAATCCAAAAGCTCAGCGCAATATTGGCTTGGTTTCTGTTTTTCTTCCTGAAAAGGAAAAATAGCATCAATAAACCTTGTGAAATCGCCAGTAGATAAAGTGTTTCCATCTTGAATTAGCTATTACGAGCTACGAAGGTTGTTGTTTTGATTAAACCTTTAGATCAATTTTCTCATTGCTTACTCTAATTCTGTGACTGTTTTAATTGAAATTCTAAAATCTCGCGTTGATGAAAAAAAAGTATGGCACCTTTAGCAAGTCTGAAATCAGAGATCTGGTAGTGATTTTTATGGGCTTTGTTTTGGCAGTTCTTACGAGTTAGATAAAGTCCATTTAGGGTTACCGGACGTTTTACTCCCCCTGCTACGAAAATTTTAATTTTTTAAAACCTTTTGACGGTTTTCCCCATTGCTAATCTCGATCCAAAAATCTAGGTAGTAAGAAAAATGGAAAATCAAGAAACGAAAAAACAAAAGAGTGAATTTGGCGGAGCAGAAAGAAGGTGCCTTGTTGTGCTCTTCTTGGTGATAGTGCTTGCCATTGTTGGTGGCTAAATGATGCCCTATCAGAAGTTATTGAAGCCAGCATGTAAGTGCTGGCTTTTTTATTGACTTTTTCTTCATCACTACGCAGCCATTCAGCTTTCCCTGTCGTATAGCGACCAAACAAATTCAACAATCACTATGAAAATTTTTAATGAGTTGGACAATGAAGAGTTTCTCGATCGGAACCCATGGTTCTCCTGGCTCGCTTCGGTGTTGCTAGTTGGCGCCCTTGCTGCCTATGTGTTTTTTTGGGATTTAAATGTTTGGTAGGGTAAATGGCTCTTGGCATGTATTTTGTAAAACCACCTGACATGAAAGAAAAAGAAAGGGATCAATTGGCTTTAGGCTCTTCAGAGGTTAGGGATCTGACCATAATACTTATAGGGTCAATATTGGCTTTGGTCTTAGGGGCTTAGTGAAAAGTGCAGGAGTTAGATAAGCGTTCTCTGACTTTTGGAATGTTCGTTTCCGGAGATGAATGGCGATATGTCAGCATATTGTAGTTAATCCATCACTCTCTTTTATCTGACGTTGATTATCCGGGGCTTGTCTGTTTTTGAAATAAAGTGCTTTTGGAAGTGCTTTCCTTAGCATAAAAATTAAACAACAAGCGATATGGAAAATCAAGACAAAAAATTCACGAAGGCAGAAGTTAGAGATGTAATTGTGCTTTTTCTAGGATCTGTTTTATCGATCATTATTGGTTAAAAGAAGTATTTTCCTTGAGCACAGCAGGCCAGCGTTTATCGCTGGCTTTTTTTATTTTCTAGCCTACCTGTTTGTTGCTCAGGTGATCAAATCAGCACTTCGTCTGGCTTTATTCTCCACTTGTCGATCAATAATTATTTCTATTGATAGTTGACGGATTTTTACCCTCGAATAGTGAGTACTATTCCATAGCTGGTTCTTAATGATGGGCAGCGCACCTTAGGGTGCGTTGCTTTTTTTATTTCAGGTCATCGTCTTTTATATAGTTTTAGAGATTGAATAAAAATTATTACAACCATGATTCGACCGCTATTAGACAATACCTCTTGGTTTCCAAGGCTACTATTCACTTCAATTCTCGTACTACTCATCGCATGTAGCGAAGAGGACGAACCTGCAGTTTCTTCCGATGATGATGACGTAGAAGTTGTTGCGGATTTAGAAACAACCTTTGGCATTTTCACAGTGCAAGAGGACAGAACGACCATTGAGATGAATGGCGTCATCACAAGTTCATCTTTGGATGATTTCAATGAATTAATCGATTCACATCCCGATATCAATCTGATCAACATTATCGAATGCGAGGGTTCTGACGATGACGAGATAAATCTTTTGGTAGCAGCCAGGGTGCACAGCCTGATGATCGATACACATATTGTGGATGAGGGCCTTGTCGCATCAGGGGGTACTGATTTCTTTTTAGCAGGCATCAACCGATCCATTGGCACGGATGTCCTGATAGGCGTTCATTCATGGGCAGGAACAGATGACAATGGCAATGACGTGGTAGCAACAGATTTCACGGAAGGAGATGAGATGCACCAGCCTTACATCGACTACTACGTTTCAGTAGGGTTTACCCAGGAAAATGCTGAAGCCTTCTATTATTTCACTATCAATGCCGCTCCTTTTGACGATATCCACTGGATGACAGATGAGGAATTAGAGACTTACGGTATTCTCAATTAGTCCCGATTTTCTGTAAAAGCTGGTTGTCTTGAGTTAACCAATACCGAAAGGACTGAAAATAAGCCATAAGCCTAAAACTGAGATGATCAGGAACACAGTCAGCCAAACATCTGATTTTGGATAGCTAGCTGCTCCGCTCTGGAAAGTGATTTGTTCATCATTAGTCGTTGTGTTACTTGTTGCTTTGCTGATCGCTATCAGGATTATAGAGCAGAAAACGAAAAGCAGAAATGCAAAATGTAAAAAGTTGATGTTTACAAACTGATGAATGAAGCTGCCTTCCGAGGCTGCAATTGTGCCATTCTTTGTAGTGAACTCTAGTATCAGTCTTGTGAGACCAACAATGAAACCTGTCCAAAGTGTCACGATAGCTGCTCTGGAATTGACCCACTTTATCGTAAGTCCCAGCACGAATACTGCCGCAATGGGAGGAGAGATGTAAGCCTGAACACTCTGAAGATAAAGAAATATACCTCCGCCCATCAGCTTTTCCATGAATGGGATCCAGCCAAGGCTTACAATCACCAATAGGCCTGTGGCCAGTCTTCCAAATTTTACCAACTCCGATTCCGTAGCCTCTGGTCTAAATTTCTGATAGAAGTCAATTGTGAGTAAAGTAGAGCTGGAGTTGAAAGCCGAGGAGAGGGAGCTCATCAATGCCGCCAATAGACCCGCAATAGCAAGACCTCTTAAGCCGCCAGGTAGAAATTCGGTAATAAGGGTAGGTAGTGCCTGATCGGCGTTGCTCATGGAGAAGTTGATGAGGCCTTCCTGCATCAATGCGTAAGCGATGACTCCTGGTAGGAAAAAGATAAAAACAGGTAAAAGCTTTAGGTAGCCAGCCAACAAGGCTCCTTTCCTTGCATGGTCAATATTTTTGGCCGACAATACCCGCTGTACGATATATTGGTCTGTACACCAGTACCAAATACCTAGAATAGGTGCTCCAAATAGCATACCCGTCCAGGGGTACTGACTGTCGGCATGTGGTCTCCATAAATTGAAAAATTCACTGGGTTGTGGGTTTGATGCATTTTGGCCAGCGTTCTCCAATATACTCATTAGCTCGCCCCACCCACCAATTTGATACAATCCAAATAGTGTGATCCCCAAAGTGCCGAAGAGTAGAAAAAACGCCTGAATCATATCAGTGTATATGACAGACTTCAGTCCCCCTAGAACAGTGTAAAACCCTGTAGCTACTACCGTGATGATGGCACCAGTCCAAAAGGGAATACCAAGGACTTCAAATACCAGCGCACCAGCGAAAATGATCAAGGAGATTTTGGTGACAATGTAGGCCAGGAGGGAAACGACTGATAAATAGTTTCTACTTGCTTTAGAGTACCTCTTTTCAAGGAACTCTGGCATGGTAAAAACTCCCGTCCGCAGGTAAAAAGGGACAAAGAACCATCCAAGAAGAATCAGGATGAGGGAGGCCAGCATTTCAAAATTAGCCATCGGCATTTCTGCTCTGGCTCCAGCTCCGGAAACGCCAAGAATTATTTCCGACCCAATATTGGAAGCGAAAAGGGATGTCCCTACTAATAGCCAGCTCTGACTCTTGCCAGCCAAGAAGTATTCCACTGATGAGAAGTTGGAATCATTACCCTTTGAGGAAGCCCATTTGGCAATCCATAGAATGATGGTAAAGTAAAGGGCAAGGATGATTAAGTCCAGGATAGACATATGGGCTAACGTTGAAGTGAGGTGATAATTAAGGTTTTCAGCTTATGGATTTGTCCAGAAATCTACGACAAATACTTTTTCTAAGTAAGGCTGAAGACTAGCGACAAAGGCTTGGTGATGCTCATTTGGGGTGTATAATGTATCACGATCGTATTCAGAGTCGAAAGTCAGAATGTAGCAATGTGTGAAATCCTGATGGAAGTTTTCAGGACTGTCATTCAGCCCCCATTCGAAACTCTTGATGGCAGGGATAGCCGCTGGTAGTGCTAAAAAAGCATCGTTAATCTTGGAAACTTCCTCTGCCGGAGCTTCATCCTTGAATTTGAAAGTTACTACGTGCTTCAACTGTTTTTTTACTTCTGTCTCTTTCATGGGTGTTTCTGCTTGTGCCAGCTCAGGTTGCTGATTAGCCTGGTTGCATTGAATAAGAATGGCGGCAAGAATGGTCATTGCCAAATAGTATTTGATTGATTTATTCATTTCTGATTTTAATGTAGATATACTGTTTACATAATGCCTCCTGTACTTCCACCATCCACTTTGATGCAAGCACCGTTTGTTGCCGCCGCCAGCGGACTTGAATAATATAAAATGGTAGAGGCGACTTCTTCCACTTTGGCGAATCGCTGTAGTAGAGAAGAGCTACGCTCAAAAGCAAAGAAATCCATTTCTGCTTGTTGTACAGTTTGTTGTTTGCTCTCAGCCAGGTTTTCTATGAATTGCTTAGCACCCTCTGTCATGGTAGACCCTGGCATGATCGTGTTTACGGTCACGTTGCTACCAGATGTAATTTGGGCGAGCCCTCTGGATATAGCCAACATGGCTGCTTTGGTAGTACTGTAGGCAATGAGATCTTCTGGTACCAAAGAAGCGCACTCACTGGAAATGAAAATGATTCTTCCCCAATCCTTCGACAGCATAGTTGGGAGCATGGCCCTTGATAAACGAATGCCACTCATTACATTGATCTGGTTGTGGAAATCCCAGTCCTGGTCTGTGGTCTCGAAAAAGGACTTAGAGCTATAAGTACCCACGTTGTTAATCAATATATCAACTGTAGGTAATTTTTTTATAGCCACATTGATCTCACTTTCATTGGCAAAGTCTATGACTAAGCCATCCACTTTACCCTGAGGGCTTACTTTTTCAAGCTTGTGAATAGCGTCATCAACACTTTGTTGAGTTCGCCCATTTAGGATGACATGGGCACCTTCCTCTGCGAACATTTTGGCTGTTGCGAATCCGATGCCTGCTGTCGAACCTGAAATGAAGACTGTTTTTCCAGTCAGCTTTAAATCCATTTTATTTTACCACTTTTTGAGTCCAAGCAACTTTTCTCCTAAGTCGGAAAGTTTTGCTCGATCATACTTCAATTTTTCAAAGTTCCTGGGATCACCCGGAAAGGCATAGCCCTCAGGCGCCACCTGATCTCTCCAGGAGGTGATTCTCCAATCTTTTAAAGCTTCATTGTCCTCTTCAGCTGGCATCATGGAGATGTACTGAGCTACGCGTACTTTATCACCAGAGCGGTTAGGTCTGATGCCATGTGGCTGACTGCTATTGAATATGAGCAAGTCTCCAGCCTCCATTGGTACTTTTACTAACTCATCTTCCAATCCTGATACATCTGGCTTGAAGTGATCTCTATCGTCGGGTTGTGTGAGTTTCCAGCTATCATAATTTCTAAATAGCCATGGAATACATTGAAAACCTCCCATATTTTCGTCTGTCTGATCAGCCAGGGCCAATACTCCCTGCACGTTTTGTGGCTTAGTTTCAGGATCATAATCCCAGTGGATAAATCCTTTGTATTCATGTCCTGGTCGTATTGGGAAATTGAGATTAGCTCGATCAATGGTGACCCAAAGCTTTTCCATGCCCCAGATATCCACGAAAGCATCATAGACTTTTTGCGTTTGTCTATTGTTCCACAGCTTCTGATTGTTGTAGACTTCCACCATACCAGTACCGGCCAGTTCCTTCATTTTGATTTCAGATCTGGGAGCAGTGTACCAAGTGTCTTGATTGTTGGGGTCTTTCTCTTCAAATTCCCATAGGAAATTGGCAGTGTCTAATGCTGCTTCTCTGGCAACTGCTTGCTTAATGACAATGTAGCCGTTTTCTTTCCAGAAATTCCATTGGTCCATAGTAAGGACGCGGAGCGTATCCGCAGTGGCGGTCTCCCGAAGCTTTACAGCACTGCTCATAGCAGTGGAGGGGTTGCCTGGGATTTCTTCATGCTCATTCTTCAGAGCGGGTTTCTCTTTTAAACCTTCCATAATTCTATTTTCAGTTTGTTTATGATAGCAAAGAAGGAGTAGTTATTCCAGTATTTTTTTCAGGGATTTGATCAATATTTGTACTATATTGATATTTATGGTATTCAAACAATTCCAGTAATTAATATTATATAAATATCACACTATTTGAATGAGAATCCAGCTTGAGACTATAACCAATCAAGTCGACAGATCATTTACCACAATGTTCAACCCAAGGCTGAGTGATCTTTTCTTTTGGCATTTCCATCCTGAATATGAATTGGTTTTTATAGATAATGCTTCAGGGAAGCGACGTGTGGGCGAACATGTTTCAGATTATCAGAAAAGTGATTTGGCCTTAATCGGATCCAATATTCCTCACCTCAACTGGGACTATGGGGTTAGGACTGAATACAAAAAGGTCGTTGTTCATATCAAGAAAGAGTTTGCAGAAAATCATCTGGTCAATATTCCGGAATTTGCAGGGGTCGCGGCCATGTTTGATCATGCTCGACATGGAATGGTTTTTAAGGGACCAGCATCTAGAGAGATTGGAAATAAGTTGTTCTCGCTGGAAGGGATGTGCCCTCAGGAGCAATACTTACATCTTGTACAGACCTTAAGTGAATTGTCCCAAATTGAGGAGTATGAATTACTCCATGAAGCTCCATACGTGATAAGATCCAGTGACAAGGACCATAGTAGATTGCAGGAGATCTATTCCTTCGTTGATAACAACTATGCTCGAAAAGTGGACTTGCAAGAGATTGCCGATGTGAGTAATATGACCAGGGAAGCCTTTTGCAGATACTTCAAGAAAGCAACCCATTATACATTTACTGAATTTCTAAACCGATATCGGATAAGTCAATCTAAGCGCTTGATGACCTCTGGAAGTACAATAAGTGAGGCGTGCTTTCAAACTGGATTCGAAAGTCTTTCATATTTCAATAGAACTTTCAAGAGAGTAGCTGGGGAGAACCCGAGTGACTTTAGGAAGCGCTTCAGAACAATTGCTGATTAGCTATTTTGTGAATTAGGAGTGAACTTATCTGAAAACCATTTCTAGAGAGTCTACTTTGGACCTGGTCTTCAGCCAGGCAGTAATCTTCGATTTCTCTAGTTTATTGTGCTTTTTCTTAAGGCCGATTACCGCGTGACATACAGTGTCAGAGTTGGCGGATATCAGATCACCCATGGCCAGTGATACCAGATCTGGATATTGGATTCGCAATTCGTTTTCATAGTCCTGTACAGGAAAAGACCTGTTCTGGTACTTTAAGATCTCTTGCTCTAACAGGCTAATCTGAGCATCCTTGGAGGAGATAATATCCTCATTGCGATTATATAAATCTTCGAGAATGCCCAATTTAAGGTTGGCACTCATCTTCTGGAATTCTAGTGCTGTCGCTGCGGCCAAGTCCTCCTGATAACCTTGTCTTACCAGCAACTGGCAATTTTGCAGGCCGTAGTTTTCTAGTTTGGAGGTAATGAGATTGATGCCTGAATCGTCTACATGTTTCCCGTAAAGGGTCACTTCAATGATCCCTTTGTTGTTTTCCAGCGCGAACTCCTGACCAATCACTTTCGTCTCTGGTAATTTGAATTCTGTGGTTACAAAATTTCGGGCATTTTGCTCGAATATGGTTTGCCGCACCAAGTTGTAGGCTAAGTAAATACTAGGAATAGCAGTAAGCAATACGAATGCCCAAATGTATGATTTGACCCTTCTTTCCGAAGCCTTACTTTCAAATTTGCGCTTTGGGTATTTCAATACCCGGACGATGATGAAAGTGGAGACAGAGATAAAAACGCTGTTGATGAAGAAAAGGTAAAGAGCACCTACGAAGTAGAACCAGTTTCCATTGGCCAATCCATAACCTGCTGTACACAGTGGCGGCATGAGTGCTGTGGCAATAGCCACACCTGGTATGGCATTGGACTTTTCTTTTCTGGAGCCTGCAACAATTCCAGCCAAACCACCAAAAAAGGCAATTAATACATCCCAGAGTGTGGGAGTAGTACGAGCTAATAGCTCTGATTGTGCTTCATGTAAAGGAGTGATCCAAAAGTATAGAGTAGAGGTCATCATGCTAAGTAGCGCGGCTACCCCAAGGTTTTTGAATGCTTTTTTGATTAAATCAAAATCATTGATTCCAGCTCCCAGACCGATGCCCATAATAGGACCCATCAAAGGAGATATGAGCATGGCGCCAATGACCACAGCAGGTGAATTGACATTTAAGCCGATAGATGCTATCAAAATGGCAAAGAGTAGAATCCAGAGGTTGGGACCGCCGAATTCAACACCTTTTTTGATTTCTTGGATGGTAGTCTCTTCCCGCTCTTTGTCTTGGTGAAGATCAAACAAGCTTTTGAGATAAAGCCGAAAAGATTCAAAAAATCTGGTTTTGGCTTTGGTAGTAGTTTCTGGAGTGTTTTGTTGGGTCATCCTACTTAAGATCGCAACTAATATATATATCTTCTTCTTTGCGCCCCTAGAATCGGTCACTAAGATGAAAACATGCCTACTTTTGAGGCCAATTTATAAATCGTATTTCAGAATTAATGGAACATCTCAAATCCACCAGAATCAAAAGCATCCCTGAATCAGCAACCATCGCCATGGCCGCTAAGGCCAGGGAAATGAAACAGAAGGGTGTGGATGTT
This sequence comes from uncultured Roseivirgaceae bacterium, assembly GCA_964653795.1. Classification (GTDB taxonomy): domain Bacteria; phylum Bacteroidota; class Bacteroidia; order Cytophagales; family Cyclobacteriaceae; genus JAWPMT01. The sequence continues at coordinate 13,247 of CAZZHO010000024.1, forward strand.
ATTAGCTTAAGTCTGGGAGAGCCTGATTTCAAGACTCCCGATTTTGTATTGGAGGCTACTAAGAAGGCGATTGATGAGAAAGAGTACTTCAGTTATCCTCCGGTGCCTGGTTATTTGGATTTGAGGCAAGCGATTTCTAAAAAGTTTAAGGAAGACAATGGCCTTGATTACGCTCCAGAACAGATCGTTGTTTCCAATGGGGCCAAGCAATCTATAGCCAATGTGATGTTGGCTTTACTTGATCCAGGAGATGAAGTCATCGTATTTGCTCCTTACTGGGTAAGCTATACAGCGTTAATTCAATTGGCTGAAGGCACTGCAGTGTTTGTGGAAGGGTCGTTAGAGAATGATTTCAAAGCAACTGCGGAGCAACTGCAAGCGGCTATTACTGATAAGACGAAAGCTATCATTTTCTCCTCTCCATGTAATCCAACGGGCTCAGTGTTTACAGCTGATGAACTAGGTGCCATTGCCAAGGTCTTGGAGCAACATCAAGACATTATCGTGATCTCAGATGAGATTTATGAAATGATCAATTTCGGTGGGAAACATGTGAGCATAGGGTCATTCCCAGGTATGCAGGAAAGAACTGTAACAGTGAATGGCTTTTCGAAAGGTTATGCGATGACTGGTTGGCGAGTAGGTTATATTGGGGCTCCTCTTTGGTTGGCCAAAGCTGCTAATAAGGCCCAGGGACAGATTACATCCGGTAATAGTAGTATTTCGCAAAGAGCAGCATTAGCGGCTATCGAGGGTCCAAGAGATGATTCTGAGAAGATGACCAAAGCCTATGAAGAGAGAAGAGAGTTGGTTTACGGCCTACTGAAAGAAATCCCCGGATTTAAAGTGAATTATCCGCAGGGTGCTTTCTATTTCTTCCCTGATATCAGCGCTTATTTTGGAAAAGGTGATATCAAAAACGCCTCGGACTTTTGCATGTATATTTTAGAAAATGCGCATGTGTCTTTAGTGACCGGAGAGGCATTCGGAGCGCCCAATTGTATTCGTCTGTCTTATGCAGCTTCTGAGGAGGAGTTGAGGACAGCTATTTCCAGGACGAAAGAAGCACTAGCCAAGATCTGGTAATGAAATTCCGAAAGGAACAGCTAGATATCCTGATCAAGAAAATATCACAACTCCGGGTTTTAGTAATTGGAGATGTGATGGTAGACTCCTATATCAAAGGTAAAGTCGAGAGGATATCTCCTGAGGCGCCAGTTCCTGTGGTAAATGTTAGCTCCAGGGAGCTTAGATTAGGTGGAGCCGCTAATGTGGCCTTGAATGTAAAATCTATGGGAGCGGCGCCTGTGCTGGTGTCTTTGGTTGGAGATGATGAAAGTGGTCATCAGTTCCGAAAAATGCTAAAACAAGAGGGTATAGCCGAGCAAGGGATTCTTCTTTCAGGAAAGCGTAGAACTACCCTTAAGTCCAGGGTGATGTCGGGGAACCAGCAACTGCTGAGATTTGATGAGGAGGATACGGATGCTTTAGATCCAATTGATCGTAAGACGCTCATAGATCATATCAACTCTCTGATGCCGGATTGTGACCTGGTGATAGTGGAAGATTACGATAAGGGCTGTCTGGATGATGAAGTCATTTCTGAACTTATAAAATCAGCCCAAGTCAATTCAAAATTTGTGGCTGTAGATCCAAAGAAGAAGAATTTTCATAAATATCAGGAAGTAGATCTTTTCAAACCCAACCTCAGAGAGCTTTGTGAAGGTCTGGAGCAAGAAGTAGATCCCACTTCTACGGACGACCTGATCCGAGCGACGGATAGGCTCTATGAGAGCATCGCTTTCAAAAACGCTTTGATAACGCTCTCAAGCGAAGGTATCTTCTATACAGGTCAGGATACAGGCAACGAGCCAGCTGAACTTCGAAATATCTCCGATGTTTCAGGTGCCGGAGATACTGTAATAGCCGTCGCTTCTTTGGCGATGGTTGCAGGGTTTTCGCTTGCTGAGTCAAGCGCTTTGGCTAATGCCGCTGGAGGTTTAGTCTGTGAAATACCGGGAGTTGTGCCCATAGACAAAGATCGGCTTATGCAGGAGGTACAATCTTGAAGAGGTTCCTGTTTGATATGATCCCTGTGGTAGCAGGTGTGCTGTTAGCTCTACTGATCAATCAATGGCAGCAAGATCAATCTGAGAAACAGTTTGTCAAAAAGAGTCTACGAGCCATTTCTAACCAAAATAATATTAACTCCGAAGAACTGGAATATGCTCTAAAACGCCAAACAGTCCTTATTGATACTTTAAGAAAATACGTTTCAGATTCAAGTGTGAATATGATTACCTCCATTCGAAAAGGAGGTGGACTTTATACACCAGATCTCAGGTCAAGCACATGGAAATTTCTACTGGATAATAACAATCATACCTTGGTCTCTTATGACTATCTTAACCAACTAGCGGAGGTGGAAAAATATGAGCGGCTTATCGATAGGTACAACGCCCAATTGACGCAGCTTTTTTACGATCCGAGGACTTATCAGGATCCATTCTTTAAGAGAATTCTCCTTTCTAACCTATACGAATTCCGAAACGTAGAGGGGCAATTGCTTGATACATTTGAGAAAATGGATAGTATCCAATTTCAGTTATTTCCCGAAACTGTAGTTAAGAGAGATAGTGCCGAATCCATTTCTAGGTAATCCCGGATAAAAATAACGTGGAGCATTTCCTCCAAATCCTCTGGAGTTCACTGCGATCATGGAGGCATATTTTTCGTCCAACAGGTTATTGATGCCACCACTTACAGCCAATTCAAATTGCTTCCAAAGCTTTTCAGTCCATGATATTTTCGTGAAAAGCAACCCGTAACCTTCCGAAAAGAGCGAGTTGGCATCATCAACTGGAATTTCAGATACCGCCTGATAGGTAATGGTAAGTTGCCCTTTTCCAAGGTACTGAAGGTTACCTTGAGCCGAGAAGTTCTGACTTGGAAAGCCAGTCAACTGGTTGCCACTGAAGTCATTATCACCATCTAGGAATTCATTGAAACGGAAGCGGTTTAAAGCTAAAGTAGTATTGATTTCAGCCTTGAAGTTTTTTGTTAGGGTGAAAGACTTATAAATTTTTGATTCCAAGCCAAGGTGGCTTGTAGATCCTGCGTTGATGCCAATGAAAGCATCTTCTGCTGTTCTTCTTGCTACCAATAGGTCATTGATATTCATCTGATAACCTATGATCTCTGCATGAAAGGTGCTTCCAAGAAAGCGATACCCCAATTCTGCCGACCGTCCGGTTTCGGGACTGATATTAGTATTTAATGAGCCATCAGGATTCAATGTCTCTTCTAATGAAGGTGTGGAAAAACCATGACTCCACGAAGCAAAGATTACAGAGCGACCTAATGTATGACTTACTCCAATTTTGGGATTGAAAATGGGGTCATAGGTATAGTTTCCAGAGGTATTATTCGCTCCAAATATGTTCTGTAGTTCGTAGGTGGTTTCATTAAAATTGAATCCGCCAGATATCAGTGTGTTACCAATCGTCCATTTAGCCTCTGCAAAAAGGTTGTAATAGGACCTGCTCTCTTTATTGCTCTGAATTAAATCACCTTCTACACTCCCTTGACCCAGGAAAGTCTGGTACAAATTGTCGGTAGTAGACCACTCATACCGATCGAAGAAAAGTTCTCCACCAGCGACGACTTCTATTTGGTCAAGATCGACAATGAATCGCTGCCTAAATCCTGAACCGAATACCTGTTCCTTCAAAATATTAAAAGGACGATCCTCATCATTTTGGAAGAAGCTTCCGAATACAGTTGTCTTGGAAGTGATTTTTTGGTTAAGGTCTAGTCCGTGTGAATAACCCAGCAGCACCCTCTCATAATCTTCATTACCCAGAGATTGCCCCCAGGTAAAAGCAGCATCGGTAGGGCTGTCGTTAAAAGTCTCTTCATTGAGTGAGCTTGGTATAAATGCTTTCTGTGATAGGTAGTAGGCGATCAGGTGATGTTCCGATTTATTAGTGTAAGTATCGCTGAAGAAAGCTACTGCTTCACGCTCAAGTTCATTGTTATCTCTGTATCCATCCGAATTCAGGTTCGAATAGAATAGCCTGTTTTGACTGTTTTCAGATCGTAGCGATAAGTTCAAATCGTTCTTGGCCAGACCAAAAGAACCGAAGGTGCTGGAAATCCCAACAGAGGAAACAGCTGCTCTATTAGGTTGTAACAGGATCGCACCTCCTAACCCAGAACCAAAAGTGCTCGAGGAGGGCCCTTTGATGATTTCTGCTCTTCCAAGTAATTGAAGGTCCAAATCCTCAATAGTCGTTTCTCCAGTTCCATTGGTTAGAGGTATTTCTCCATAATAGGCCCGAATCTTATTGGTGGAAAAAGGAGACCGAGAGCCTATCCCTCGGATGGCAATTCTGTTGGTATTCAAAGCACCGGACTGCATAAAAACACCGGGAACCGTATTCAAAGCGTTCTGAATAGATACAGGGTCGAATTGATTGATCTCTTTCCTTGAAAGTCTATAATAGGGAAGAGGTGCTTTTTCTTGACTGACTTTAGCCACTAAGTCATTTACTACTACACCATCCAATGCATAGGTCTTTGGCTGTAACAGGAAGGTCTGATTACCTTCTTCAGTTATAAAGGTGCTCGATTCGTAACCGACATGCTGGATGTTGATTGTTTGTCCAATTTCGTATCCGAAGTGGCCCTTTTCGTCGGTGATGGTTGAATCCACTCCTATAGCTACAACAGCCTTGGGTACGCCAGAACCAGTCTCAGCATCTACTACCTTACCGCTACTGGATTGGGAATTTGCGGTCCATCCGGGCAGTATTATACAAGCAAGTACAAGAACTCGAATCATTATTGGGTTTAAAAAAAGATTAGGAGGAGAGCTCCTTTACGGATTGAATGAAATAACGCACGTGATCGGGATTGGTATCCGGGTAGACACCATGTCCAAGATTGGCAATGTGAGGGTGTCCTTTGAACTTGTTCAGCATGACTTGAGCATGCTTTCTTATTTGCTCAGGCGAGTCATAGAGCGCACACGGATCCAGGTTCCCCTGGAGTGTTTTATCCGGGAAATGCTTTCTAGCCTTTTCCACATTCATGTTCCAATCCAGCCCAATGGTGCGACAAGGGATGTCTTTCATAGCACCAAGAGCGAAATAGGCTCCTTTAGCGAAAACGGTAATAGGTACATCAGGAATGGCCTCTACGATCTTTCTTATGTAGGCCAAAGAAAATTCCAGATAGTGGTCTACCGGCAGGACGCCAGCCCATGAGTCAAAAACCTGTAGCATATCAGCGCCAGCCGCCACCTGTGCTTTCAGGTAATTAATGGTGCTTTGCGTGATTTTATCCAATAGGCGATGAGCATCTTCAGGTTGCAGATAAAGGAATTTCCTAGCCTTGGAAAACGTCTTGCTGCCGCTTCCTTCTACCATATAGGCCAATATTGTCCATGGTGCTCCGGCAAAACCTATCAAAGGAACGCGATCGTTTAGCTCAGTCTTAGTGATTTTGATGGCGTCATAGACGTACTGCAGCTCAGGGCCCTCGGTGATCCTTATTTTATCGATATCAGCAGTGCTGTTGATAGTCTCCGGAAACCACGGTCCTTTTTTCTCTACCATTTCATAAGTCAAGCCCATAGCTTCCGGAATGACCAAAATGTCTGAGAAAATGATAGCAGCGTCTACATCCAGCAGGTCTACAGGCTGTATGGTGACTTCAGCGGCCTTTTCAGGGTTTTCCACCAGCTCTTTGAAGCTGCCTAGATTGTTTCTCACTTCCCTGTATTCTGGAAGGATTCGCCCTGCTTGCCGCATGAGCCATATGGGAGTTCTTTCGGTTTTTTCGCCTCTTGCTGCCCGTAGGATTAAGTCATTTTTCAACGCCATCGCGCAAAAGTAGTATGGCGCATCTTTTCACCTAAGAAGTTGGTGTGTTTTCAGTACCGAATGATCATTTCGGACTATTCGGAACTTCAGTTAGCAATTTTTAGTAAGATGAAGATTTGAAGATATTCACTCATGAGATTTCTCCTATTCAGAATGCCATCTGACTTGGTAAGTACAGTAAATCCCCTATTGTATCTCACACCAAAATCAGCAAAAAATGACATGCTATAGCTTAGGCTAATGGTGCCAGATAACTCATGTTGGTTATCAAATGATTCCTTGATGTTGATTTTAGTAGTATCATTTATTCGGTTTCTACCACTTAGCAAAAAAGACACCTCAGGTCCGAAACCTAGCCTCAAATTCTTTACTGGATAAAAGTCAATAAGAATTGGAGTGCTCAAGTAGTGAAGCTTGTAATTGATTGTATCACGATTAGTTCTTGTTCCTTTTAAGGCATAGCCTGGCTCAACTGAGAAGCCGAAAATATTGTTTTTGAAAATGTGAGAATAGGTCAAGGCTCCGTGCCAGGTGTTTCTGTTTCTCAATTCGACATCTGATTCGTTTTCTGCATTGAGTTGGGTATTACTATACCCAAATCGGACGCCCATATAATCTTCTTGTCCTATTACTGGCCAAGAAATTAGTATGAGAATTGGGAAAAACAAAAGGAGTAGTTTCTGTCTCATTTATAAGTTGTTTTGATACTTCTAAGTAATGTACTAACAGGACACAATATAGCTTGCCTTTTCTATTAAATAAGAACTAATGGTATGCTCTTTGATATTCTTTATAATATTGGATATTGCAATGAGTATTCTTGATATCAATTTATTGTCGGCGCAAAGGGAATTTTATCAAATATTGCATGTCATCCACTCCTTAAATTGTCAGAGTTTTATTGATTAAAATTATTAGGACTACTCTACTATCAATCCCTGTTCCTCAACGATGAACTCAAAAGCTAATTCCTCCAGCCGCCTTCCATCCAATGTGGCATTGAAGTCGCCGTGTCCAACGTCAATTAATGTATCCAGCTGCATAGTTACACTGATCGATTCGTAAATTTCCAGTAGGTCCAAAGCGGAGGTAAATGAGACTGTGAAATCAGCTGTACCATGTGCTTTGTACAACACCGGGTCAGCGCTATCAAAAAGGTCTATTCCATAGATGGCTTCAAAAGCATCGGTAACACTTTGACCTCCCCAAAAGTCGACGATGGTTTGGATTTGATATGTCTGATCTAAGTTAGTGGTGGACAGTGTCGGGTCCTCTTTAAGCTGATCTCAGTTGTGAAATCATCTGCGTTCGAAACGGCTATTGCTTTGGCTGTGTTCGCTCCTGCTGAAGCTCCACCCACGGTGATATAGTCTGTGTTGATCCCATAAGTTTGGCTATTCGCTACTATCCATCGCAATGCGGCCTTAGCATCTCTCTGAGCTGGATACATGGCATTGAAGGAGGCCTTGTCATCTTCTGAAACTGGCAATGTCTCAGCGAATGCCGCCCATTCACTAGGAACTGTCCCTTTATCATCAAGCAAGCGATAATCTATGGAAACAAATACCCACCCTCTGGATGCGTAGAAATCGCCAAGTTCGGTAATGGCAAACTGTTGTTTAGAGCCATTGGCGAAAGCTCCACCATGAATGAACATGAACAATGGCCTGTTATTCGACTCATTTACCGGAGTATAGATGTCTAGCTTTAAAGGTAGGACGCTGACCTCATCACTATTCAGAGTTTCGTGACTCAGCCCTTCAGCGTAAGTAATATCCGCTTCGAAGTTCACATCGGAAGCAGAGGATGTTGTTACAATAGGGGTTCCGGATGCAGTGATGCCATTATCAGTAGAAGTGGACATTGCCTCTTCCCCTTCATCATTGCAAGATGAGAATGCGAAGATTAAGGTTGCCAGGGTTAAGCTGTATTTCATTTTTCCAGGTTTTGGAACCTTTGACTCCTTTCCATCGATAAGGTTTAATCAGTGCATTAGTTTTATATGGAAATAGCAGTTGTAGCAATTAATTTTTTCCTGCGAAATAAACTTGTTAGAAATTATCAATCAGATAAAGACGTATTCAAGGGCTATAGCCATTCATTTTTGTTTGGCCTTCCTACTGTTTTCGCAAGTAAAGTGTTCATCTTCTAGTTGCGATTGTCGTGGAAGTATACCCTTTAGTTTCATCATCGAAGGAGAAAATGGAGAATCTCTATTTGGGGAAAGTGATGTGTATAAACCCCTTCAATCTGATTCTCTTGAAGTTTTTGCGTATGCCGAAAATGGGGACAGTTTAGCTATGGGCCTATTTCAGAATGGTGAAATTCTCCTTCTTTTTTTCGATCCTGATTTTACTCAGTATACTCTTGAATATTCTTTTGCCACAAAGGATAGGTTGGAATTTGATTTCGTATTTATTGATGACCCATCATGTTGCGGACCTGAGATTGAAGGCTATTTTGTAAGTATCAATGGGGATGTCTTTAAGAAAGGGGAGTTGGGCACAACCTTCACCTTGACCAAATAGCCTTAAAGATCTACAGCCCGGTGATCTCTTCAATCCTTTTACGGATCGTCACCAGGTTAGAGTATTCTATGTCTTCAACTAGCTTAATTTCTCCATTTGTGATAGTACCGTTTATTTTCATCAAGGAGACAGCTTTACGGTCAAGGACGAATACAAGGTTTTTTCCTAAAAGGTTTTTGGTGATGCGAGTCAATTGATCGCTGGCCTCAGGTGACAATTTGATAGTCATTGTTCTGAGTCGCTTTCGTCTCTCGATGATAGGCTCGCTTACCGAAGAAATTCCACCCATTGAAATAAGAGGTTCATCTAATATGCAAACCCTCAGCCGCGTATTAGTCAACCTGACTTTTTTATAAGGGCAATTATTTTCGACTATTTCATAGTAAATACCATCAATTTGCTTTTGGGCATTGGCGATAATGGGGATAAGGCAGATCCAAAGTATAATTAATGCCTTACGCTTCATGATGGCTGCTGGTTCTTTATCCTTTATCTTGAAACTCGATCTGCAATGACTTTAACTCATTTTCTAGCTTTTGGACTCTTGATTGCAGTTCTTTATTTCGCTTGTTCTGACTGATCAAATAAAGAGTTAGCTCCTCAATCTTCTGTAAAAGTTTGGCGTCTAGATTGACTAAATCCACTCCTAAATCTTGGACTTCCTGGGCGCTTGGAATACCCTTCAAATGGCCAAATTCATTGATATATCGCTCCACGTCCTCAAGTGGGGATAAAGAATAGTTTTTAAGAAAAACAAAATCGGGCCATGTGATATGAGTGGGATTTGCCTTTATATTCCCATTAACATGAAGTTTGGCGGAGGGTGCAGTTGTACCAATACCAACGTTACCTCCACTCGCTATAAACATTTTATCACCATTTTGACCGAAACGGACATTATTTCCACTATAGAAATTGAGGAATAGGTCGTGCCCTGGAGCTGGATCTAGATGAAGATTACTTTGAGGAGCTCGTAAAAAACGATAATAAATAATGTTCGCGTTAGGGTTAGCTGCCATGATATTGCCATTCACTTGGAGTTTTTCAGAGGGAGAAGTAGTGCCAATACCAACATTTCCGCTTATATCTATAAACATTTTGTCACCATTTCGACCAAAACGAATATTGTTTCCATTAAAAAAGTTGAGAAATAAGTCGTGCCCTGATGCTGGGTCCAGATGTAGATTGCTTTCAGGAGCTTGTAAAAAGCGATAGTATATGATATCCGCGTTAGGGTTAGCGGCTTTGATATTACCATCCACATGGAGCTTTTCAGTTGGAGTGATATTACCGATAGCTACATTCCCGCCTCCAGCGGCGAAAGAGACATTATTCGAGTTATATCGATTAAACATTAGTTGTGTATTCGATGATTCAATTGCCCCAGACCCTGGATAGATAAAGATTTTCCTATTATTTCCTGGGTAATTGGCCGTAATGTCACCTATAACTTCCAATGGAGTAGAGGGGGTTTGGGTTCCTATTCCTACATTTCCCAGAATATGAGTTACTCCACTAGTTTCTTCTACCTTTAATTCATTGGTAGTGATTTGAGCATTAATTGAGTATGTGACTAGGATTGTGAATGTGTAAATTATACTTCTCATTTATTTAGTTGAATTGTTATTGATTTCTTACAACGCAATGTAAAGGTCCGTAGGTATTAATGAAAGTCGCAGATTAATTTCTTCGCAATCTAGACCCTGGCGTGGGCAGTGCCAGGACTTGTGTGGAGCACAGGAATATCCTTAGATGCGGTAGGTAGCATTGTTCTCTCCCAATAAAAGCCTACTAATTTTGCAATACCCCAAAAAATGATGCTATGAGTTTTCAGTTTGACAGCTTCGAGGATTGGCGAACAGTTTGTAAGGAACAAAGCGTTACGCTTTTTGCGCCAGTGCTAGCCTACGAGCAAAATCAGAGAGGAAGTTCGGAGGAGGACATCTGGTCTGGTCTTCAGTGTGCATATGATGTGATGAAGGAAGCAGTGAAAACCGGGCTTTCCGAGGATATGAAGTCCAAGTCTGGAATGATTGACAATGGTGCCAAGAAGGTATTTAATCATCCGTTGCCGGTGTTGTCGAAAGAGTTTCAAGTGCTAATATCCAGAGCTTTGGCGGCTAAAGAGGTAAACTCTTGTATGGGTAGGGTAGTGGCAGCTCCAACCGCCGGTGCTTCAGGCATCTTGCCAGGCACCATGGTGACGTTACAGGAGATTCACGAGCTGGAGGATCAGAAGATCCTGGAAGGATTGCTGGTCGGTGCCGGTGTGGCGCTCATTCTGGAAAAAAGGGCTTCAATAGCCGGGTCTGTGGGTGGATGTCAGGCTGAAACGGGTTCTGCAGCTGCTATGGCTGCTGCAGCGATTGTGCATTGTCTTGGGGGAAATGTAGATCAGGCATTCAACGCGGTGGCGATCACAATACAGTGTATGCTAGGACTAATCTGTGATCCTGTAGCAGGTCTGGTAGAAATCCCTTGTGTGGTGAGAAATGCTAGTGCTGCTGCGATTGCTAACTCTTCGGCTCAGATAGCATTGGCCGATGTAAGTGCGGTGATACCAGTCGATGAGTGCGTGGAGGCCATGGGAGAGATAGGCCAAAGTATGGAAACCAAATACAAAGAGACAGCTCTCGGAGGATTGGCAGCTACCAAGACGGGTCAGGCTATCTCCAAGAGAGTGCTGGTACAGGATATTGAGATCTTAGACGATGAAATCACTGAGTAGGTCCTTGCCAAACCTCAGAAAGAAAGACATAAACGTAGAGAAGATCGCACCGAAGATCCAGAGCCACTTAATATAGGGCCAGGTGTTTTTGCTGAAGGTGTTGGCGATGATGGCTCCTGGTATGGGCATCAATATCAAGGGTACAAGGAAGGCTACTCCAGCTAGTCCATACTTCTTCCAGACTTTCACAAAAGTTCGGTTGCGCTTTGTGAAAATTTTCCGTTCCTTTTTGACGAACCACTTTTTGTAGTAGATCCTAATTTTATCACCGAAGAGCTGCACAAGGTAGGCTGGTGTGACCATACCTAACACATTGAGAAACACCGTCTCGGGAATGCCGAGACCGTAAGTAACACCCAGCGCCGGTCCGAAAATAAACTTGACGGTGCTGAGAATGTAAACGGTGAAGTACTGAAATATGTCTGTTACCAATGTCTGAAACCTGAGAGGAGTTAAACGAATAAGAATAGGTTTTGGCTCCCTTACGCCTTGATTTTTTTGAGCACGCAAACATAATCGCAATACTTTTGCTGGACAGAATAATCGATGGAATTAGATAAGGTACTATTAGAAGGTTTGTCCAGCGTGCATTCGCCCGTGGGAGAGGAGTATCGAATGAAGGACTTCCTGCTTCGCTATATCACCAAGGCGCAAAAAAAATGGAAACAAAGTCCACAGATAGTTACGGAAGAAGCTTTTGGTGATGCCTTTTTGTTGGTTTTTGGTGAGCCACGCACGGCTGTCTTCGCGCATATGGATACCATCGGATTTATGGCTCGCTATGGCAATCAGCTGATTCCAATAGGTGGGCCAGAAGTAGAAACTGGCTATAGTCTGGTTGGAGAGGACTCCCTAGGGGAGATCAGGTGCGAATTGAAGGTGGATGAACATCATAATCTTTTCCATAGCTTCCCGAGAGCCATTGATAGGGGTACGAGTCTCATATTTGAACCAAACCTGAGAGTCGATAAGGAATATATTCAATCGCCATACCTGGATAACCGACTGGGCTTATTCAATGCGCTGAAGGTATGTGAGACCTTGGAAAATGGTGTCATTGCCTTTTCCTGCTTTGAGGAGCAAGGAGGTGGATCGGTTCCGGTACTGTTAGACTACATCATGACGAAGCATCCCGTTAAGCAAGCCTTGATTTCTGATATCACCTGGGTAACGGAAGGGGTGCAACATGGAGAGGGTGTGGTGATCTCTGTGCGCGATCGAAATATTCCCAGAAGGTCCTTTATAGACAAACTGATAGGTATGGCCAATCAAAGTGGCGTGCCATATCAATTGGAGGTAGAAGCTGCCGGCTCAAGTGACGGTAGGGAAGTTCATCAGTCACATCATGGATTGGACTGGTGTTTTATAGGTGCTCCAGAAGATAATGTTCACTCACCGAATGAGAAGGTGCATGTGGGTGACTTGAAAGCCATGGTTAGCCTGTATCAATACTTGATGAAGGAACTGTAAAAGCAAGCCGGCCTCCTTCCGAAGGCCGACACCTGCTCAATAGGTCAATCGATCAATTTTCCCATGAGGCCCCATCCGTTTGCACGGTCGGAGACAGCACACAGGATTTCGTTATCGCCGGCCTCCAAAGGCAGATATAGCAGGTTGCCTTCTAATTTGACATCCCCTCTAAAAGTCAGGCCTTTGTACCTAAATGAGTTCTTGCCGCTGAAGATCAATCGGCCATTTAGAAAGACTTCAATGTTATCACTGTAGTCGAAGTAAAACTTCTTGGTAGTGGCTTCCCGTGAGTTGAAAATATGCCTGGCCCAAACCACCTCGTCTTTGTTACCCTCGAATGAACCAGCTGTTCCTTTCTTCACGTACTTGTTGATAGGCAGGAGTCCTGAGGGTTCGGTCTTTGCCATTTTCCAATTCATTTTCGAGATATCTGGATATTGCTCAGTATCCACCTTGGCCATCAATCCTGGGTCACTTAGCTCCCATAAGTCGATGATGCCCGGAGCGGCTGCTTCAAGACTGGTTACCGGTGTTTCATCGGTGTATACTTCATACTTAAAGTTGGTGAAGTAGGCTCCGATGAAGCTGTAGAACCCAATGAATCCCGCTTTCGCATCATGTCGCAGGTTGTCCAACTGAAGGGCTGGCTTGGACATATCATTAAGGAATATTTTGAGTTGGGATCCCCTGATTTCTATACGCAGTTTATTCCACTCATTTTGATTGAAGGTGGCAAATGCCTGGTATTCTCCATAAAGTTGCCAGTTGGCTTCTCCATTATACTCCGGATTGTATTGGATAGCATCTGGCATGGTCGATTTATGAAGGCGGACATAAACAGCTTCGTAGTTTTCTTCATCGGAGGCTCGGAATATAAATCCTCCGAAACTTCTTGGTTTGGCCGCAGCAAATTCAACTTCGAGTGTTCCATCTCTAAGAGGGATGTCTTTTAAGAAGGCCTTCCCATTTAAGTAGATAGCATCCTTCCCATTGTGCTGTACCAATTTCCTTGGCTCTCTTTCAAAAAATTCAAAATCCTTACTGCCCACAGGAACCAGGGTTTGGGCCGAACTTATGAGGGCAGTGGTCAGGATATAAAGCGTTAATAGATTTTTCATCACTAATTTTTGAGCTAATCAACGCAGTTGGTAGTGAGAATCCCGTTCATCTTCTTGTCAAGACTGTTCAAGTGTGTTCAGAAGAGAAAAATTGTCGTTATTCGAGTATGACTGATTCACAGATAAAGCAATTGGTTAAGCTCCTGGAGCAAGAGATGAATTGGGGGCCTTCAAAGGATTGGAAGACGGATGATTTTGAATCGTTGAGAGAGGAAATACATGCGAAAACCTCCGTGTATCTCAGTGTAACTACTTTGAAACGATTGGTGGGTAAAGTGGAGTACGAGGGAACCCCAACTTTGACGACTTTAAATACGATGGCTATCTTTCTGGATTACCAGAGTTGGCGTGAATTTCAGCAAGAAGCACCGTCTGAGTCCAGTAAGGGTGGAAAGCTGAAAAGTATTCAGTTCAATATGGCCAGGAAGTTTTTTATAGCCGGAGCGCTGGTGATGTTGGTAGTTATTCTGGTTTTTTCATTTGTAGACCTACCATCAAAACAGATCAATCCGGAAGATGTCTCATTTGAAATTGAGCGTGTAACGAAAGGGCTTCCGAATACGGTTATTTTCAAATATGATGTTTCCAACGTTGATGCCAATCAAGTACAGATCCAGCAAGATTGGGATCCAACCAAAAGACATAGGGTGGACCCAACGAAGCAGATATTCACCCACTTCTACGAGTATCCAGGATATTATAATGCCAAGTTGTTAGTAAACGGTCAAGTACTACAAACCAGAGATCTGTACATACCCAGTGAGGGTTGGATGGCGGCCATTTCGTCGGAAGGTCAGCCTCCGAGGTATTTGTTGGACGCAGAATGGGTGACGGAGGGGCAGCTGCAAGTCAATGAATCAGCTGTTCAACGGCTCGAGCTTGGTAATGATGAATCTGTATTAAGTTTCTACAATGCCGTAGACGAACCTGATCAATCTTTTGAGAATTTTGAATTCAAGGTTAAACTTCGATTCGATGCTACATCAGGTAACAATCCCTGCGAGTATCGTAGAATAGTATTCTTAGGAAGTAAAATGTCTATGAGAGTGCCTATTAGTTATAAAGGCTGCGTGGCTCAAAATCGGTTGAGGTTAGGAAATGTCTTTGTTGATGGCGAAACCAATGATTTGAGTGCACTTGGGGTTGAATCAGGAGAGCCTGTGGAAATTCAAATAACAAACAAGGACAATTTGCTTTCTATTCAGGTGGCCGATAATCCACCATTAAACTATCAGCTGCAAGATGATTTCGGTAATCTTGGTGGTGTGCAATTGGCCTTTCATGGGGTAGGAGAGGTTTTGGAGTTGAGTCTGGTTACCCCTGATACAACGCTATTTTCTTTTTAACTATTATTCAATCTTCCTTAAGGTGGATGACGGGGTTTTTTTTCAACGCCTCACCTACTTGCACCCACACAATCAGTATGGGGATACCAAGAATGATCAATGAGGCTAGAGTAAAATGATACCACGATAAGTCCATTCTTACGGTATATGATTCCAGCCAACTTCGAGATAGGTATGTACTTGACGCCAGTCCCAAAGTAAGACTGATAAAAATTGGCAATATGAATTTATTCGAGACCAAAGTGGCGATGTGTTTTTTTTCAGCTCCTAATACTCTGCTGATACTTAGTCTTTTGAGTTTTTGGCGAATGGTTACCCCAATTAGTCCTACTAAGCCAAAAGCCGCAATGAAAATGGCAATTACACTTCCTAAGCCAGAGATTTTCGCAATTCGAGATTCATGTTCTAGCTTTTCGGCGTGTACTTCCTCCAGATACTCATAGGTAAATGGATACGGATAGAAGAACTCATCCCATATTGGTGCCACTGCTTGTTCGATATTTACTTGAGGGTTAGTTGTTTTCAAGAAGATTTGACGCACCACTCGCTCATCATTTTCAGGAAAATACACTTTAGCCTCAGGGGTCGATTTAGGATTTGAAAGCGTATTGACTAGTACGCCAATGATGATAGAGGAGCTCTCACTGCCTTTGTCCCGACCAAAAGGGATAGTCTTTCCTATCGGGTTGGTTAAATTGATTTTTTCGATGAATGCCTCATTTACGATTGCTTCTTTGGAGGCGGTGGATGGTTCTGTGAAATAGCTACCCTCCTGAAATCTTAGGCCCATTACTTGCATGTACAAAGAGTCAACTTCCATGTTCATCAGACCAAAGCTGACTTCACCGTCTTGATAGGGGCTCATGTTGAAACCGCTTGAACCCGTTACCTGCGCTATGGCTGATTGTTGTTGAAGTTCATTTAAGAAGTTTTTGGTTTTTTGTGGTTGGATCATTTCAGGAGGGAAGTTGATTTTCACCACATTGGTAATGTCATGACCTAAATCTTGATTAAGCAGGAGATTGAGTTGCTCCTTAAATACTAGCATACAGACAATCATTGCAGTAGAGATGGAAAATTGGACAATCAAAAGTGATTGCATAATCAACTTGCCTTTACCCACCCTTTGCTGGCCTTTTAATGTTTCTATAATTTGGAAGCGTGAAAGTACAATCGCAGGATATACACCACTTAACAAAGAAATAAGCAAGATCAAGCCAACGTTTCCTGGAACAAACCGGCCATCAATTAGGGTAGAGATGTCAAAGGTCTTTTCGACAAAATTTGAAAAGTATGGTGCCAGAATCACGTAAAGTATTACGGCTAAAAAGGTTGCTATAAGTGTCGTAAGAAAAGCTTCTGTCATCAACTGCTGAAAGACGCCCTTGCGTTGAGCACCAATAATCTTCCGCACTGCTACTTCCCTTGCTCTGTTTATATATTGG
>CAZZHO010000024.1:29866-36360 GCA_964653795.1 uncultured Roseivirgaceae bacterium
ATATTGGTAGGCAAACCAACTGAAAACAATGCCAACGCTAAGGCCTGAAATATTAATAGCAGAGTAACCCCTTGTTTTCCATATAAACCGCCAACCTGTTTTGATATGACTACTGAAAAGTGTGAAAAATTGCTGCATGAAGGGATAGGGTTTTAGGTTTGATAGTCGTATACTTTGGAAGATCTCTTTTACAAAGTGCCATTTGGCATATCTGACTCCTTCATCTTCCAGACGCCAAAGGAAAGACTCGTGTAAGTCGCCTTGCAGCTCCTCCAAAGCCTCTTCGTGGCATAATTTCTCCAGAAGCCAATCTGCCCATCTAGGTGGATTTGCCTTTTTATTTTTCACAATGCGGAAAAATTCAATTTTGGAATTAGTTGCCACAGATTGTTGCGCTTTTCCTGAAGGTCGGCTGCTAGGCGGTAGCCTTCTTTGGTGGCGTGATAAATTCGCTTTCTTCTACCTCCTCGCTCGGATGTAGGTTCTCCCATCTGTGATCTAACTAAGCCTCGCTGGTCCAAGCGCTTCAGCACGACGTGTATGGCGGGTAGTGACACAGTTTGGTCAAACTGGGTTTTGTATTCTTTAGCAATCTCTACGGCATAGGTGTTTTCTTTGGAAAGAAGGATGAGTAATATTATCTCTTCCAATACGCCAAGTTTGAGGTTCATAAGATTAACATTTGTTAAAGTAATACGAATATACTTAGCTTTTGTTTAACTAATCAAAATAGAGGCACCAAAATGGACAAGGGAAAAGCTTATAATGGTTTAAGAAGAGGTTATTTTAGCTTTCCATCAGTAAAAGAGAATTCATGCAACTAGGATTTGTTTCTGCCATTCTTCCGGAATTGTCTTTGGAAGAAGTTTTCCAAATAGCTTCAGATATCGGTTACGATTGTGTTGAGGTGATGTGTTGGCCTGTCGGTAAAGCTGAACGAAGATACGCCGGAGTAACGCATATTGACGTGTCCGACTTTGATGCCAAACGAGCTGATGAAATCAGGCTATTGGTGGATAAATATGAGATCGGCATTAGTGCTCTGGGTTATTACCCCAATGCTTTAAGCCCCAATGCTGAGGAGGCCAAAACATCGGTAGATCAGATCAAGAAAGTCATTGGAGCCAGTGCTGTTCTGGATATCAATATCATGACAACTTTCATTGGGCGGGATTGGACCAAATCGGTAGATGATAACTGGCCTGGTTTCTTAGAAACATGGAAGCCAATATTAGAATTCGCTGAGTCGAAAGGAGTGAAGATAGGGATCGAAAACTGTCCAATGAGTTTTACCAGCGATGAGTGGCCCGGTGGAAAAAATTTAAAAACTACACCAGCCATTTTTAGAAGAATGTATCAGGATATTCCAAGTGATCACTTCGGTCTAAACTTTGATCCTTCTCACTACATATGGCAACAAATGGACTACCTGAAGTCTATTAAGGAATTTGGCCATAAGCTGTTTCATATGCACGCAAAAGATGTAAGAATGGACTATGAGAAGCTGGATGAAGTAGGTATTATGGCGCACCCCAATGAGTACCATACACCTAAACTACCAGGTATGGGAGATGTAGACTGGGGTAAATTTTTCTCGGTATTAACAGATACAGGATACGATGGGGCAGTATGTGTAGAGGTAGAGGATCGGGCGTATGAAGGTTCGATAGAGAAGCGAATCGCTTCATTGGTACAGAGTCACGACTACTTACGACAGTTTATTCCTGCCGTATAAGCTTAGAATGGTTCTAAATATGCTTTTCTGATAACTAAGGAGAAGTTTGTGTGTTGGTACATTAAAATTTATCAAAATGGCAGAACCAACAATCGCAGCGAAAAATCCAATTCCGGTAGAACTTGAAGCAGGTAAGACTTATGCCTGGTGCACATGTGGTAACTCAACCAATCAACCTTGGTGTGACGGGTCTCATAAAGGGAGTGAGTTCGCACCGAAAGTCTTCCAGGCAGAAGAAAGCAAAACTGCCTACATGTGTCAGTGCAAGCATACCAATAATCCTGGTTTCTGTGACGGTCGCCACAAGGAGCTTTAATCTATTCCTTAAGTAGTTTGTCAATGGCTTTTCGTAGCTGATTCCTTTTTAGGTTTTTGGCTATGATTTTGCCATTCTGGTCTATGAGATAGCTGGTTGGGATGTACTCTACGCTGTAATCTTTGTAGGCTGTGGCCACATCATAGTCATAGAGGTGATCCCATTCTAAGCTAAACCTTTGTACCGACTTTTTCCATCCAGTTCTGGATTTGTCATAATTAACACCCAAAATTTCAAAGTTCTTCCCTTCGTACTCACCGTACATAGGAACCAACCATTCTTTGAAGTCAGCTATACAAGGACCACACCAGCCAGCCCAAAAGTCCAACAAGACCACTTTTCCTCGATAGTCAGACAGGTTGGTGATCTCGCCATCCAAATTTTGGAGAGAAACCTCAGGAGCCTCTTTGCCAATTAAAGGATCTTGAGCTAAGCTCAATTGATAAATGAACAGAGTTGCTATGGTCGCTAATAACTTCATTTCATAAAATTTAGTCAAATAACGAGCCAGACATAGATTAGATGCCTAGCTCATCTTTGTTTTTGCGCAAAATGTCAATTATGAAACTTATATGCTCATCCGGTTCCACACCTAACAACTCCATTCCCTTGGTTACTTCGTTTCTTTCGACGGAAGCCGCGAAGCTCTTTTGTTTGAATTTCTTTTTGACTGATTTTGCTGTTAGCGTCTCAACTCCTTCGGGCCGCACCTGGCAGCAGGCAACGATAAATCCCGTGATCTCATCACAGGCTAACAGGGCCTTGTCTAGCAGCGTATCATAGGACACTCCCCATTTTGTGTAATGGGCTGAAATCGCATGGGCTATTTTCTCCTCTCCCTTATCCTGCAGTATGCCTACAATTCTATTAGGATGCTCCTCAGGGTAAGCTTCGTAATCTGCATCATGTAGCATACCTGCTATGGCCCATTCATCTGGGTTTTCTCCTAGTTTAATCGCGTATGCTTCCATTACTAGTTCGACAGTCCGAGCATGCCTAAGCAGGCTGTCGCCTTTTGTCATACTTTCTAAAATCTCTCTAGCCTCTGCTCTACTTATCATTTTTTCGTCTTAAATGACCTTAATTTACGGCTTAACGCCTTTGAAATGAAAAGAATTTATTTAACTGCCTTTTTTCTCCTGTTGCTTAGCAGTCAGATCTATAGTCAGACCTTTGGAGTAAAGGGTCATTTCCTTTACGGTCGCCACACGCCAATCTCAAGTCCTTTTGAAGAGGTGTATGGTGGTAGCAACACTTTTGGAGGAGAAGTGGTCGCTCTCATCAATGATATCGGTGTATTTGGTAGATATCAAAGGATGCAAGCTGACGGACAACCAAGAATTACAGGAGATTTAGCTGGTGGTACCACGGAATGGGACCAAAACTTCCTAATGCTCGGCATCAGACCTTACAAAGGAACAGGACTTGTGAAAGGTTTTGGATCGCTTGGATACGTGAGGAGCTCTTTTACGGAGACCTTCAGTTTGGAGAATAGTGCTTTAGGTAATTTTTCTGAAACTTTTGACGGAGAGGAGCATGGGTTTATGATAGGATTGGGCGTTGCTTTGGGTATCAGCATTGTGTCTATCGAGGGCAGTGCCGAATATGTTCATTTACTAACAGATGGAGCTAACGGAATTGGAGATAATAACGTCCATGTGGGAGGTATATTCTTGAATTTAGGGCTTGGATTTAGACTTACTACATTATGATCAAGCTTTTGAAATCCGCTTTATTTTTCTCCGTGACGATCTCTTTATGCTATCTAATGTCTTGTGTTACTGAGGATGATGACGTCACAAGAGAAATCGATGGTTTGAGTATCCCATCTAACCCCATAAGTCTTGTAGTTGGACAAACTGAATCTCAGTTGAGTGTTATGGGGTTCAACATTGACGAGACTACTTCTGAGCAGAGTAGTCAGGGGGTATTCACGGGTTTTTATGATCTGTCTACTTCGGTAGATACTAATTTCTTCAATTTGGAATTGCAGGATGTTGTTTGGGTTTCATCAGACCCTAATGTAGCAACGGTGAACGATGGTTTGGTTTCCCCTGTCCAAACTGGTACAGCCGTTATTACTGCTACTCTGGATGGTTTTGTTTCGAATGAAATTTTGGTGACTGTTGTGGAAGTCTTATCTGCTCCTGATTTGACCATTGATGCACCAGTAAGGTTGATTGTGTTTCAAGATAGAGGAATTGTGTCGGGAACGGTGACGGCTGGTTCTGATCTCGAAATAGGAGGAAACCCTGTGAGTTTTACTGGTGATACCTTCTCCCAGGAAGTGACTGACTTCTCTCTTGGAGCAAATGCAATTGCGGTCACTGCCAGAAATCCCAATGACGTATCATTGGATACGACTGCTACGAAGACCTTCGTCTATGAACTACTTGATGCTAACTCCAGTATCATTGGTATTTGGGAAGGTACCACACTGGGGAGGAGCTTTCAATTTGAGGTTTCCTACAATGCTGATAGTATGAGATATGACTTGTCCGGCACATTGTCCCTTGAGTTTGCGGGGTTCGGACTAGTTGAGGATGTTGCCATAAGAGGAATTGTGAATCCCGATGGAAGCATAGATGCTTCTTTATCTTATGATGAGTCTGGCGTAGAGGTGACGGGTTCTTTTGGAGGGTTTTTTAGTGATTTCGGCACTGCCGAAGGAAGTTATGCCGCAGGTCTTTCCGTTTCAGGAATATCTACAGGGGAGTTGGAAATTGACTGGACGGCTGTAAAAGCGGAATGATATGACACCATTTATCCTTTTGAAATACACACATTTTATCGGCATTTTCCTGGTGGTAGGAGGGGTATTCGCTGAGCTCTGGATGGTAAAACCCAATCTTACAAGGAAGGAAATCAAGACCATTGGCCAAATAGATGGTATATATGGCTTGGGAGCTATCATTACAGTAGCTGCAGGTTTGACGCTTTGGTTGAGTGATATAGGTAAGTCTGCGGAGTTTTATGCTGCAAATGGCCTTGTATATTGGAAGCTGGCTATCTTCACTGTGGTGGGCCTCTTGTCGATCTATCCAACCATTTTCTTTGCTAAAGAAAAACATGGTAAGAAACATCCAGATATGGCGGAGGTCGTGACAGTAGCCAAATCCATCAAGCTGGTGATTATGCTAGAATTTATCTTGCTCTTGATCATGCCGCTATTAGCTTCTTTAATGGCTCAAGGTCTTTCCTTCTAGTTATGGCCAAGATCATCAAACTTCCTTCCGCGTTTGTAATAGAGACTAAGGTGGTGGGTGTAAGTAAAATGAATGCTGATGGTTCCTCTAGACAAGAAATAATAAGGAAGGAGGTTGAGGAAGGGGATAAGATGCTGCTTTCCCCAGAGCCAGATAACGACTATGACCCGAATGCTATTCAGGTACTTTCTAAAAGAAGGGGCATGATTGGATATTTGTCGAAGGAAGTGGCGGGAAGATTGCAAAACGCCCTGAATGCTGATATTGAAATTACGGTCACCGCCACCTGGGTCAGTGGAGATAAATACACTGGGGTTGGTCTTAGAATAGAACTAGTGAATTAAGCAGGATATGCTTCTCTGAGTTTTTTTTGAAGATACCGAGCTACTTTCTTTAAGCCTTTCAAATCAGGGCCAAAGGCCTCTTCAGCAGCAGAATTGTAATTGGTATTGGTGTTGATATCATAGATAAATTTTTCGCCATTTTCATTCTCTACAAACTCTATTCCAGCAATATCGATTTTCTCTTCCTGGAGCATACTTTCAATATCCGATAACCGCTCAAATTGGAATTGGGGTATGATTTGAAACTTAGGTTTCAATAGGGTTTCAATATCACAAGCGTCTGCGGGGCATAATTCAAAGCCATCACTAGTGTCTACAGCTACCGCGTAATAGAATTGACCTCCGATGAATTCCATTCTCGTAATTTGACTATTCCTAGGTTTGATGTATTCCTGAAGGATATAGATGTCATCCGGAGAGTACAAGGTGTTTTCATCTATTGAGGACTTTAGCTCTTCCTTTGATGCAAATAACTGTACGCCGGCTCCTTTGCCTCCTTTATTCGGTTTGACGATGAACGATTTTCCTTTGAAGTCTTCACTGGCTTCTTCTAATCTCTCCAGAGAATTAGTTACCAGTGTTTTGGGAGTTGGAAGATGGTGCTTTTGAAGTAGCAATGACTGTCTCGCCTTACTTACCTCTGTTCTGACCGTTTGGTTTCCGTTAATCACCGTCCTGCCACTGGTCTCTAGCCATTGGATCACTGATTCGCCAATATCTATGGCTGAGTCGTTCCCTCGTAAATAGCTTGACGCGCTGATTTTATTATAATAAATACCTTCAGGAGGCGTGTCTAGTAAGTTTACTACGCACTTACATAGGTTCCATCCTTCATAGTCGATATTTAGTGCTGCCAATTCCTCAAACAAAGGTTGAACCCACTCTTCATTTTC
>CAZZHO010000025.1:0-33561 GCA_964653795.1 uncultured Roseivirgaceae bacterium
AGGGAGTCTTTTAAAGGAGCTGCAGCTGAAAAGTATGCCATGAGCTAATGGATGTTGAAAAGCACTTTCGGCGACTGGAGAAGATGTATCTTAAGTCGAACGTCAACCAAAACCTTTACGAATCGACAGAAGTACTCATTGAGAATAAGAAAGCTACAATTTCAATAGAAATAAGTGACAAATATTTCCATGCTCTCGGGGCTATACATGGCTCGGTTTACTTCAAGCTTCTTGATGACGCTGCTTTTTTTGCCGCTAATTCGGTAGTTACAGATAAATTTCTGCTAACGAGCAACTTCAACATTAATTTGATAAGACCTGCTAATAAGGGTAGGATCATGGCTATCGGTGAACTCAATTTCCAATCTAAGAATCTTTTTATTGCGAACGCTTCATTGAGAAATGAACAAGGGAAGGAGATAGCTTTTGGTACCGGGCACTTTATGAAGAGTCAAATTGAGTTGACAGAGAAGATTGGCTATCGAGATGAATGAGCCTGTTTTCTATATCAACGGTGATTATGTAGAAAGAAGCAGAGCCTCTTTATCCATAGAGAATATAGGCTTGCAGAGATCGTTTGGAATATTTGATCTTTTTAGAACTCGCAATAGGATCCCGACTTTCTTGCCAGATTACTTGAATAGGTTTGACAACTCTCAACGATTTTTAGGGTTGTCGGAAATCGTCTCTAAGGATAAAATCCAACACATAATTCAGGAACTAAAGGATAGGAATAGCTTTCAGCATTCTACATTTAAGATGCTTTTACTAGGGGATGGATTTGATACGGATCCAGAGTTTATTCCTCACCTAAGTGTAATAAACCTTCCTTTAAATCTAGCTGCTAATCCTAATAGTATTGACCTGATAACGCATGAATACGTGCGAGAGAATGCAAGCATTAAATCTTTGAACTACTCCGTTTCCTTTTCTCTTCAGAGGCAAAAGATAGCCGCTGGTGCTTCGGAAATATTATTTCATGCGGATGGAATTTTAAGTGAGTGTTCGAGGTGTAATGTTTTCCTTGTTAGGGATGGTCATATAGCTACTCCTTCCCGAAATATCCTGGAAGGTATTACGAGGAAACATGTGATGAGTGTTGCGAGTGGATTATATCAATTGGAGGTGAGAGATGTGACAATTCATGAGCTTTGGGAGGCTGATGAAATCTTTGTTACCAGCACAACGAAGGCTATTATGCCTGTTACTAAAATAGATGGAAAAAGTATTGGCGGTGGCCAAATAGGAGTGATCACCAAGAAACTTCAAGGAGAATTTCAGGATTACATAGAAAGCAGTCTTTGATATCGATTGAATTTTCTAAATTCTTTCAGTTTTCACCACAAATAACATGTATTCAAGATTCTTAGCGGGCCTCCTCATTTTCATAATTTTCTGCTGTGAAAGCCCCACACAGGAGAAAGTGCAAGAGCCAACTTTGCCTGAAAAGCCCAAATACGACTACTCTCAACCATATCGGCCACAATTTCATTTTTCACCCATCGACAAATGGATGAACGATCCAAATGGTATGGTTTATTACGAAGGAGAGTACCACCTCTTCTATCAGTACTACCCTGATAGCACAGTTTGGGGTCCAATGCATTGGGGGCATGCGATAAGTACTGATTTGGTTAATTGGGAACACCTGCCTATCGCTCTTTATCCGGACAGTCTTGGACTAATATTTTCCGGAAGTGCTGTGGTTGATTGGACCAACTCCACAGGTTTTGGTGATGGAGAAACTCCTCCCATGGTGGCCATATTCACCTATCACCTGATGGAGGGAGAGAAAAGTGGGGCTGATGACTTTCAATATCAAGGGATCGCTTACAGCCTGGACAAAGGGCGGACATGGGAGAAATATCAAGGCAATCCAGTTCTTCCAAATGAAGGAATAAGAGATTTTAGAGACCCTAAGGTATTCTGGCATGATGCTACTGGTAAATGGGTGATGGTTCTTGCCGAAGGAGATGAGGTAGGACTATATGGATCATCGGATATGAAGTCCTGGGAACTTTTAAGTCGATTTGGGATAGATCAAGGTAGTCATACTGGTGTTTGGGAATGCCCTGACCTCTTTCCGCTGAAGGATGTGGGAGGTAATGAAAGATGGGTACTGCTGGTATCTATTGGGACAGGAGGCGATATGGGGTCGGATACCCAATATTTTATAGGCAACTTTGACGGAACCACTTTTACCAATGATAACCCTTCTGACCACATTATGTGGCTTGATCATGGAAAAGACAATTACGCTGGAGTTACATGGTCCGATGTTGATGAATCTGATGGTAGAAGGATCTTCATGGGATGGATGAGTAACTGGCAATATGCTCAGGTGGTACCGACAGAGATATGGAGAAGCAACATGACTTTACCTCGAGAGTTGGGTGTTTACAGGACCAGAGACGGATATCGATTGGCTAATAGACCTGTAGAGGAGGTGGGCTTCCTACGTGAAGAAGGCAAAACCATTAATAGGGTGGTGATAGCTGGGAAAGAAGATTGGGAGACAAGGCTGCCAGAAAACAATGGACTTTTGAACTTTGAAATAATGGTTTCTGATATATCTGGGAGAGGTAAAAGCTGGAAACTGACTTTTTCTAATTCAGTATCAGAGGAGTTGATATTGGGGTACGACCAAGATTCAAATCAGTATTTTGTTGATCGCCAAAAGGCGGGAGTTAATGATTTCTCAGAAGATTTTGCTGGAATACACTATGCTAAGAGAATATCTGAAGCTCCTCAGATGCCGCTCTCCATTTGGATGGATGCAAGTTCAGTAGAGCTATTTGCTGATAATGGCACTGTAGCAATGACTGATTTGTTTTTTATGAGTGAGCAATGGAATCGTGTAGTTTTTGAGTCGGGTCCTGAGGCTGTTTTGGTAGAGGGAGATATTTACAGACTGCAATCCATTTGGGAATAAAGCTCTCGCAGTTTGGTCAAACTGAAGATTCCTTAGGGTCAATGAGATTTGTTGTAACACTTCCTATTTTTACTGTATGATTCGGATACTGACTTTACTTTTTGTATCCCTGATATTCTTTTCAGCTCAATCTCAGATTAGCGAGTTGAAAAGCAAATTGGCTCAATCCAGTGATCCTGAAGAACAGGTGAAACTCCACAATAAACTAGCTTGGGATTATCGAGATGTTAGATCGGACTCAGCCTTGTATCATGCAACTAAGGCGTATGGGTTAGCTTCAGACCTTGGTTTGGAGCATGATATGGTTCAAGCCTTAAATTATATGGGGGTTGCATATCGTAATCTCAGTGTTTACTCTAAAGCTTTTGAAAAGTATCTTGATGCGCTGAAACTAGCTGAAGAGATGGGCGATCAGGAGCAGCGTGGCTACGCATTGATCAATATTGGCAACCTGTACCTATTTCAACGAAATTTTGGAGGAGCAGTGCGCTATTTCATACAAGCTCTGGATCAAGCCCAGGAGTTAGGAGATAAGAGAATGCAGGGTTATTGTTTCGTTAACCTTGGTAGATCCTATCGGGGTACAGAAGAATATGGGCAGTCGGAATTGTATTATAAACAAGCTCTCGAAGTAAGAGCTGAACTTGGTGATACGTATGGTATCAAAGCAGTTGAAATTGATTTGGCTGATACTTACAGACGTAAAGGTGATCTCAATCAAGCCTTAGATTACAGCTACCAGTTAGTAGAAAAGTTGGATCCAATAGTTGATGGAAGGGCATTACTCTTTGTTTACAACAACATAGCAAAAATCTACATAGAGAGAGGAGAAAATAAAAAGGCTGAAGAGAATGCGCTGATTGCTCTGGATATTGCCGAGAGCTTCTCGTCAAGGTATGATGTGAAAGAGGTGCTATTGACTTTAAGTGAAGTTTATAAGAGCAAGAAGGATTTTAGTAAGGCCTATCGACGGTACATAGATTATGCGGAATTGAACCAGCAACTGTTTAGTGAGGAGAATATTAGAAAAATAGAACAGCTACGTAATCAGTACGAAATACAACAACAAGAGGCTGAGAATGAATTTTTGAGGAGACAGGATGAGCTTAATAAAGAAGTTATTCAGCGTCAACAGGTCATAATAATCCTTACAGGGATTGGTATTATCCTTTTAATTGTCACAGCTGTGGTTTCTTTTAGAGCTTACCTGGAGAGAAAGAGGCTCTCAATAAAAATTGGTAAACAAAAAGATGAAATAGAGAAAGACCGTGATCTTATCGAGAAGCAATCCAATAAGTTGAAGGAGCTGGATGAGGCAAAATCCCGATTTTTTGCCAATGTATCGCATGACCTTAGAAGTCCCTTGAGCTTAATCCTTGGTAATATGGAGATGATTGAGGAGGATGAAGACACCTACCTCAGCACTAAGGCTAAAGGTAATTTCGAAGTTGGGTTCAAGAACATAAAGAGGCTATTGTACCTCACGGATGAGATCAATGATATCACAAAGCTGGAGGAGGGGAAAATCACGCTAAAACTTGAAAGAGTCAAAATCAATGGCTATTTGAAGTTTCTCTGTGGAATGTTCAAGTCCACCGCAGCTTATAAAGGGGTAAAGTTGACTTTTTCGTCGGAGTTGAATGAGAACGAATATGTGAATATTGATCCTCGACAATTCGAGAAAATCTTCTATAACCTTATTTCCAATGCTTTGAGGCATACTCACAAGGGGGGAGAGATTGCTGTAAATGTTTCGATGGGTAAGGATTCTGTAATCATAAAGTTTCAAGACACAGGGGATGGTATCGCTTCAAATAGCTTGCCTCATATTTTCGACCGTTTTTACCAATCGAAAGACAATCAATTCAAATCCAGAGAAGGGTTAGGTATTGGACTGGCACTGGTAAAAGAACTTGTGGAGCTCCATGATGGTCATATTTCCGTAGAAAGCACTTTAGGGAAGGGTACCATTTTTACCGTGGAATTCAGACACATGTCTGTCTCTGGACTCGATATCCACGATGGAAAGGCAGGAGAATTTATTGAGGATAGCCAAAAACTCTTTAGAGACTTGGAAGTGGATGCAAAAGCGATCCCCAACGTTGAGTTGGAAGAGAGTGAAAAGGCGGCTAGTATCCTGATTGTTGACGATCACCCTGAGATTCGGTACTACATAAGACAAATACTGGAGGAGAAGTACATTGTATTGGAGGCGGCGCATGGATTGGAGGCTATTGACCTTCTGGATAATAAGGAAGTTAGTTTGATCGTGACGGACCTTATGATGCCGTGGATGGATGGGTTTGAATTGATTGAGGCAATTAACCAAAGGACAGATCTGAAGAAAATACCGCTTCTGGTAGTATCCGCGAGGATCTCTGATGATACTAAAGAGAAAGTTCTATACAAAGGCGTCAATGATTACTTACAAAAACCTTTCCAACGGAAAGAACTATTGCTTAGGGTCGAAAACCTCCTGGAGCAAAAAAGTAAATATGCGGAAGGGGAGGGAAGGAATGTTTTTCAAGAATTAGTCTCTAGGGACAATATCTCTAGTGTAGAACAAGATATTCTTTTGAAACTTGAGACGGTAGTGAAAGACAGAATTGGTGATCCTAGATTATCAGTTCTTCAAATTGCAGATGCCATTGCTGCAAGCGAGAGGCAAGTATACAGACTCGTTAAGAAGATAACGGGCCTTACACCACATGAGTATATTACCGAGGTACGCTTACAGTATGTTGATTATTTGATTAGGAATAAAAAAGTCAAGAATGCAACTGAAGCAGCCAAAAAGGTTGGACAGAACAATGTCACAACTTTCAACAGGCAGTTTCAGCGTAAGTACGGCGTGAAGCCAGCTGAGCTTCTAAATGATTAGGAACCAGCCGTCAAGTCTAATATCAGCGCCAGGGTGAACATCTCCACATAATGCGTTCTTGATGTAGGATTGGCTTCAAAAATATTTGCTCCCTCAAAATGCTTATTTAGCTTTTGACGAGTAAGCTTTCTTAGTCCTTTCGAAATTTTATTTTGTCTTCCTCCCATAATTCGTGATCTCTTATAAAGAGTCGTAAACATTAAAAATGGTTGGTATACCGAAAGAATAAACTTTTGGAATGAATAGATTATTGTCCAGTATCCAAAATGCGTTCTTGAGAACTTACAGCGAAACAACTGAAGTAACCGAGCACCGTTTGCTCTGAGTCACTGATATTCTCGAGGTTGCCGTCGATGCTGGCTGGGGATGTTCCTGAACTTGTTCCTAGTGAGGTTGATTGATTTCGTAATAGTTCAAAGAAGTCAAAAGCGCCTCTGTTGATGGATCTAAGCTCTATTGTGACCTTATCCCCGTCTAGATAGTTGAAAGTCCTGAACTCATTCCTAAACTCATTGCCATTTATGGCTCTATCATCCAATAATTCTATGTCCTGAGGAGTATTAAAAACCGTGTCGTTTCTTGATATTACATATCTGTAAAAATTACTACGGGAAAATGGGTCAGAGCTAAAGGTGACAGGGAAATAAATACGATCTATTTGTCCGGGTTCGATCTCTGAGTTCTGTTCGAAAAAATCAAAGCTTATGCTATCCAAAGCCACAGTCTCTGGCATTCTTTCAAATGTTTTGGATCTAATGGTATCACCTTCTGATAAAATAATTTGGAGACCAAAAAAGTCGCCTTCTGTTCCTGAAAAGTTTCTTTCCGACAAGTAGGTGCCTTCTTCCTGGTGGGTGAAGATATATGTTATTGTATCCTGAATTACACTTACGAAGGCATCTGAAATGATCTCTCCGGGTTGAGATTCATCAAACTTCCGTGTACGAGAGATTTTTATTATCTGCTGTTGGTCAATATTAGTTATCCAACCTTCTATTACTATGGAGTTTTGATTCTCTGGTAAGTCTATTGTGATTGGGTCCTCGCAGCCTGATAGCAGTATGAATATCGTTAGTATTGTGGAAAGCCGATCCATCTAAAATCGGAAGTTATAGGTTATGGAAGGTATAATGGTACCAAATACAGAATACCTTACAACCTCTGTCTCATTCGGGTTCTCCTCAGACGCTCTGAAAAAGTAAGAGAATGCATTTCTGCGAGCATAAACGTTGTAAACTGATAATGTCCAATAGTCCTGAAATTTTCTGGGAGAGCCATCCTTTTTCAGTTCCTTTCCATCGAGTCTCAGAGAGAAGTCCAATCTGTGATAGTCAGTAATACGACTTCTATTTCTCCCTCCAAAGTGTGGAATGGGGTTCCCCTCAAAGTCATATCTGCCAACAGGTAAGGTTATAGGTCGCCCTGTACTATAGTTGAAAGTAGAAGAGGTACTTAGTCGATTAGATATCTTATGTTGTACAACCAGTGAAATGTCATGTGTTTTATCATTGTCATCTGGGAAGTATCCTCCATCATTTATTTGCTCTTCGGGAAAGTCCGTGATCGTTCTCCTCTCAGCTCTGGACAGAGTATAGCTAAGCCATCCGTTGGTGCGACCAATATTTCGTTTTATAAAGAGCTCCAAGCCATAAGCCCTCGCATCTGCATTGATCAGTTCGGTTTCTATGTTTTCGTTGAAAACCAGGTCTGCACCGTCCTTATATTCGATAGTATTTCTAATGTCTTTGAAGTATAGGTCTACATAAGTCTCCCAGGCATTCTCAATGAAGTTCTTATAGTAGCCTAAAGAGAAATGATCTGTTCTTGTAGGCGCAATGAAGTCATCACTTAACTTCCAGATATCTGTAGGGTTTGGCGTTATGGTATTGGAGATCAGATGTATGTATTGATAGGTTCGATTATAAGAGGCTTTTATTGCGGCGCTACTTGAAGCTCTGAGGTTTATAGCCATTCGAGGTTCCAAATTGTAGAATTCCTTAAATATCTCTCTTACACCAATATTTAATGTATCGACTATGGACTGATCTGATCTTGGTTGATCAGCGGCATACACATAGACATCCGCTGGGCCTATGTTGTGCAAACTTGAAAGTCTAAGACCCGCAATAGTGCTCAATCGGTCATTTATTTTCCATTCATTGGAGATGTAGGCACCAGATTCTATGCCATGCTCCGAGTCAAGCTCTAAAGGATTTGTAGCAGTATCATCGGGATCAAATGGTAACCTTTCTCCTGGTTTGAGTCGATGAAAGGTAGTGCTCAGGCCATAGTCAAACCTCGATTGTGGAGATATGTAAAAACTCTCATCCAGTTTTAAACTATAGTCAATTATTCTAAAGCGGCCAATAAAACTTCCTGCTTCCCTTGGTTCCACAATCCGGTAATTGTATTCACTGAAAACAGCAGAAAAGTGGCTGAAAAATCTATTTCTTTTTTGCCTATTCCATCTAAAAGTTAGGGTTCTGTTGCCCCATCTTCTTTCTCCATCAAAGCCGGTTACACTTCTGTCATTTCCTAAGTAACCTGAAATGAAAAATGTATTATTATCATTTGCCCTCCAGTTAGCCTTAGCATTGAAATCTGTAAAAAAGGTAGAGGTATTGTTTACATCAGAATTCCCTAGTTCCGTAGGATTTAGGAGAGATTGTCTACCAGAAAGTAGAAAAGAGCTTTTATTTTTCTTGATAGGCCCCTCAGCAACAAATCTAGCGGACAACAGACCTAGGCCACCAGAGAATTGGACTTCTTCGTTGTTGCCCTCTCGTTGATGTACAGTGATCACGGAAGAAGCTCGTCCCCCATAATTGGCTGGGAAGAACCCTTTGAAGAATTGTACATCATTTACAGCCTCTGGATTAAATACGGAGATCAATCCAAAATAATGATTAGGGTTGTAGATCGGTGCTTCATCCAACAAGATTAGATTCTCATCTATGGCACCACCTCTTACATTGAGACCAGAGGCTTCTTCCCCCAAAATTTTTATACCAGGTAGGGTAAGAGCTCCTTGAAATATATCGACTTCACCCATGAAGTAGGGTAGGTGGTTTTCGCTATCAAAATTCATCGTATTGATACCTGGTACAATACTCTCTACATTGAAGGAAGGGGGTCTGGAAGAAACAGTAACTTCTTCCAACTCGATTGATTTTTCTGTTAATTCGAAATCTGCTTTTTGGTTTTGTGTAATTGCTAATTCCAATCTTAGTGAGTCATATCCTACATAGTTTGCCTGCAACACTATTGGTCCCTTTGGAATCGTAAGTGAGTAATAGCCGTAACGATTTGTGACGGAGCCAATATTTTGTTCCATGATACGGACTGTGGCCCCTATTAAGACTTTTCCTGACCTTTTATCTCGTATATACCCTGCTATAGTATAGCGACCTTTAGTCTTACTCCTGGGTTTATAGACGATTAGTAACCGTGTTTCCTTCTCGATGGTAGAAAAGTCTTGTTTTTGAAGGATGGCCAGTGCTTCTTGGAAACTGATGGTTTCGTTTCTCAATGAAAGCATCTTGTTGGGCAATCGGTCTGCGCTGTAGACTAATGCTTTTTTTGATTGATCAGAAAGCTCCTTAAGAAACTGTTCTATGGAGATGTACTTTGAAGAGAAGGTAGCAATGCTCTTCTGGGCTAGTAAGAGGTGCCCAAATAGTAAAAGAAGTAGTAGTAATGCCGCACTTTTGACCTTCAACCCCAACAATCACATTAGGATTGTAAAAGTAGTGCAAGTTTTAGCAACCTTTTCCGCTTAGAATGTAGTTTTCAGCGTTTTTCCTGACGTCTAAGGAAAGAATGATAGAGATTTCATCAACTACCTCGGATAGTGGCAACTTGTCAAAAGCACCTGTGACTTTACAGGATTTTATATTTCCTCTTATTTGAATTTTATCCCCATAATAACCATTGAGGTAGCTAATTACCTTTTCAAGTTGTGTGTTGTTGAAAACAAATTTGCCAGTTTTCCAGCTCAAAGCATTTGGATCTTGTTGATCAAAAACATTTAAACTACCATTGGAGAGGTCAACTAATGCGGACTCACCAGCTTCTACTTTTTCAATTTTATCCTGAGCTCGTACGGCCACTAAGCCTTCTGAGACTATCACTCTGGATTTGATTTTACCTTCCGCTACCAAGAATTCAGTTCCCAAAACTTTAACACTAAACTCCGCGGTTTGGACCTGGAATGATCCCTGACCTTCTGTTACATCAAAGTAACCTTCACCGTCCAGCAGGATTTTTCTATCATCAAAGTTTTGATTGTAAGTAATCGAAGAGCCTGGTCTTAACCATACTTGGGACTGGTCGGGCAATTCTATTAGCTCTACTTTTTCTTTTGCAACAATTGAAATCCTATCGTCGATTGATGATGAGGAATCCGTAAAGTAGTAAGTGAGTGAAATCGCTGCGAAAACAAATAACACAGCGGCTATTCGAAGAAGGTAATTAGTAGGTCTTGGCTCAAAATGAACCGTCTTTATATTTTCATCAAACTTCTTCCAGGCTACATCCACATCCACGTCTCCCGTGTCAGGAGGGGAGGTCAATTCAAAAAGGATCTTAGCATCTGAATCAGGTGATTCAATGTCTCCATTTTGAGCTTTTTTGAAGTCTTCTACTAATTGGTGGTTCATTCAATTTTATGTCAAGCGACTTTCTTCATACCCCTAAACTTTATTTCACTTTTTACGTTAGTGGCCCCGCACATACTCTATTACAGGTTTTAAGCTTTCTCTGAGCTTTTTTAAAGCTATTCCCATTTGGTTCTCAACAGTTTTTTTTGATAATTCAAGCTCCTCAGCTATTTCGTCATACGTCAATCCCTCGCTTCTGCTCAAAACGAAAATTTCTTTACACTTTGTAGGTAAGGAATCAATTGCTTCTTTGACCAACTTTTCAATTAAAGCTGATTTTTCTTCCTCAGACTCGGAGGTCGATCCTATGTCGATTTCGGAGATGTCCGTTTGAGACTGAATTTTCGGTAGTTCCAGTTTAAGGTAATTGATTGATCGATTTTTGGCCGCCTGAAATAGATAGGACGCAAGAGAGCTTTGAATGTTGATGGTTGTTCTCTTTTCCCATATATAAGTAAATACTTCCTGCGCTATTTCCTCTGCGACAAGAGTGTCTCTAACAAATCGATGACTATATCTGACTACCTCTGAATAGTGCTTTCTAAAGAATGTCTCAAATGCGGAGAGATCTCCATTTTTGATGCTCTCAAAAGATTGCAAGTCGTTTTCTGACATACTTTTTATTCAGAAGATATCTTAGAGCCGAAGGCGGACCCTACTGTTAATTCCGCCTCAAAAGTATTAGCTCATCTTCACTAAGCAAGATATTTGGTTAGATTATGCAACCATCCTTTTTTTACACGGTCTCTACTTCGAATTTTAGTTCAGCTTGAAAGCTTCTTCCAAAAACATTCACCAACATCTGATAGATGGCTGCAAAAGGCAGGATCGTATTTCTCAATATGAGATTTATAAACTGTACAACAGGGCCATGTACAATACGGCGGTTCGAATGATGGCGAATGAAGAGGAAGCTGAGGATGTTTTGCAGGAGTCGTTTTTGAGTGCTTTTAGGAATATTTCGAGTTATAGAGAGGATGCGTCTTTCGGTTCCTGGTTGAAGCGAATAGTGATTAATAAGTCAATTACGCTGCTGAATAAGCGGAAATTGATGGAAGAAGTGAATGAGCAGACAGTGGGAGAGTATCATTATGAATGGGATGTAAATGACGGAGGTAGCACTTTAAGTACGGACGAAATAAGACAAGCCGTTAAGCTTTTACCTGATGGGTTTAGATCAGTATTGACACTTTATTTATTCGAAGGGTATGATCATGGTGAAATTGCGGGTATCATGAATATCTCAGAATCAACTTCCAAGAGTCAATACAACAGAGCAAAAAAGAGATTAAGAGAAATTTTGAAGAAATCAGTGAATTATGGGTGATTGGTTGGAAGGATACGTAAAGGAAAATCGTTCCGAATTCGATGGTGAATTCGGGGGAGAGGATCGACTATGGAAGGGTATTGAGAAGAATATGGGAGGCGACAAGCCTAATGTAGTTAATATCCTGTGGAAAGTTGCAGCGGTACTGTTCATGGTGACGACAGGATGGCTATTGTTTGATAAATCCACTGAAGAGAATAACGATGGTTCCTTAAGTGCACAAACCGAGGAGTTTTTACAGGCAGAAAATTTCTACTCTACCATGATTATGGAAAAGAAGATGCTCATCCAGGAGTATGATCAAACAGATCTGGTAGAGGAGTTTGAAAAGGACCTGCAAGATCTGGATTTACTATATGAGCAATTGAAAGATGGATTTGATGACTTGAAAGGGGACGAGCAAATGATCAACGCTATGATCAATAATCTGAGGCTCAGAGTTGAGATACTCAACAGACAAATCGAAGTTTTAGAAAGAATTAGTGTTTATGAAGAAGAAATCATTGTCGAGTCTATTTAAGGTTCTGCTTTTCTGTTGTGTAAGTGTCGTAGGATCTTTTTGCTACGCTCAGCAGGATAAGTTGATCGAGAAGACTTTTGATATGGACCCTCAGGCCTTAATAGACATCAAAAATACCTTTGGTAAAGTCCATATTACATCATGGGACGAGCCTAAAGTCCTAGTGGAGGTTGAGATCTTAGTGAAGGCCGGTAGCGATTCCAGAATGGAATACTTGTTAGACAACATCGATGTTGATTTTGATAGACGTGATTTAAGATTGTCGATGACAACCCAGGTGGACGCTAAGACCAGGTCGAATGAATCTTTCAAGGTGAATTATAACCTGCGAATTCCCAGGTCCCATGAAATGAAGATAGGCAATTCATTTGGCGACATATTCATTGATGATAGAGATGAGCCGGTAGAGGTGGAATTGTCCTACGGCAATCTGAAAGCTGGTGAGTTTAAAGGTGGGGTCGAGCTTAAGGTATCTTTTGGAAAAGCAGAAATAGAAAGCATAACAAAGGGTAAAATCTATTTGCGTTATTGCGATTTCTTTTCTCTGGAGTCCGCAGATAAATTAGATCTGGACCAGCAGTTTTCTGATATTGAAATTTTGAGCGTGGAGGAAGTATCCATCGATAGCAAATATGGTGACCTGGAAGTAGGGGATGTCAAGAGGATAGAGGGAGATATAAAATTTACCAACGTAGATATTGACAATCTTCACCGTTCACTGGACCTGGATTGTCAATACACTTCGGATTTTACAATTGGGAAAGTGGCATCCACACTAGAGAATTTCCAAATTGAAGGTGATTTTGGATCTTATGATATTGATTTAGAAGATGGTCTGGTTTGTGATTTTGAAGCAACAGTAGAATATGCAGACCTGAGGATGTATGGAGTTGATATTGATTATTCCTTGCGGTTGAAAGAAGACAAGAGAAGTGAATACAAAGGCAGAATCGGAAACGGTAATGCCACCGCTCAAATCAGTATTTATTCCAAGTATGGAGATATTCGGGTAAGTCAGTAGATGTTGGTATAGGCAAACTCTTCATTAGCAGAGTCCAGCACTTTACCCTCCTCGCATTTTAATACACGCTCTGGAAACTTTTCAAGAAAGTTGTGGTTGTGAGTGGCCATCAAGATGGCGGTTCCACTTCTATTGATTTCCTGGAATAATTTGAAGATACCCTCTGCTACTTCGGGATCTAAATTCCCTGTGGGCTCATCCGCGAATAGAATCTGCGGCTCATTGATAAGTGCTCTGGCTACTACAAGTCTCTGTTGCTCTCCACCTGACAATTGGTGTGGCATTTTATTGGAGATCGCCCCGAGACCTACTCTCATAAGTACTTCGGCCATTCTGGATTTCATCTTCGCTTTATTCTGCCATCCAGTAGCTTTCATTACAAATTCTAAGTTCTCCGCAACTGATCTGTCATAGAATAGCTCAAAATCCTGGAAGATGATTCCAATCTTTCGTCTTAGGAATGGAATGTCCTTCTGCTTGATTTTATTGATTTGAAAACCGGCGACACTTATGTTTCCTTCTCTTAGAGGTAAATCAGCATAAAGAGTTTTTAAAAGTGATGACTTACCACTTCCTGTTCTACCTATGAGAAAGACAAATTCTCCTTTTTGAATCTCGAATCCAATATTTTTTAGAACAGGCTGTTCTTCCTGATAGATAGTCGCTTCAGAAACTTGTAGTACAGGGTCTTGAGAAAAAGACATATAGCTAAATAGTCAGTTTCTGCAATTTACCGTATGATAAGCCATCTATTATAGTTCTAAGCTCCTCTTCCTTACCCTCGAGCCCGTATTTTTCTAGTTTTTTCAGTGGGCGGTCAGCTCTGAAGTAGGCTATCAGTACGAAATCATCGTCTCGCAATTGAATGTAGTCAGGGATTTTTGCCTTACCCTTTACCTTGATTATGTACATTAACCGAATTAACAGTTAGACTATCAACTGAGCTTTGAGGCTATTGGTTACCCTTTTTGTAATCAGCAAGGAATTTTTCAAGACCGATATCAGTCAGAGGATGCTTCAATAGGCCTGTTATTACGTTCAAAGGGCAAGTCACAACGTCTGCACCCACTTCAGCACACTTGATTAGATGCATAGTGTGTCTTACCGATGCAGCTAGTACTTCAGTGGCATAACCGTAGTTATCATAGATATGGACGATTTGCTCAATCAGATCCATTCCATCCGTACTTACATCATCCAGACGTCCAATGAATGGAGATAGATAACTAGCGCCAGCTTTTGCAGCTAAAATGGCCTGCCCAGCACTGAATACTAAAGTGCAATTGGTTCTGATATTTTCAGCGGAAAATGCTTTGATTGCCTTCACTCCATCTTTAATCATTGGCACCTTTACGACGATTTTATCATCGATTTTTGCCAACTCACGGCCTTCTTCCATGATTCCAGCAAAATCAGTCGAGATTACTTCGGCGCTGACATTATCATCTACGATGTTACAAATGTCCTTATAATGCTTTCTGATGTTGTCTTGCCCGGTGATACCTTCTTTAGCCATCAAAGAAGGATTGGTAGTGACGCCATCCAATACCCCTAAGTCATAAGCTTCCTGGATGTCATTGAGATTGGCTGTATCAATAAAGAATTTCATGATTAATCGTTTTAGGAGTATGAAGAAAAAGAAAAAGGCAAACGTCTATCGCACCGCTACAACCACCTACCCTTGCTTCCTTCCAGACCTGGGGGATTCAGCAGGAGCTGGTCGTATCCGTTTGCCGAGTGCAAATGTATGACGAATAGTTTATAGTCTTAATAGCTTATTTAAAGTTCTCTTAACAAATGATCGGAAGTGAAGGCTTCACCTTCCATGAGATCACCCATTTCATCATATTCATCGATCTCATTCTTGGAGAAGAAAGAGTGATCTAATACATCGTCCCAATCCAGTACGTCTTGTTCTGCGAGTTCTAATTCAAAGTCGTCCATATTGCCATTGCTTATTGCAACAGTAATGTCCTGTAAGACAACCCACAATCGGAACGTATTAAGATATAATTAGGGAAAGTTTGCCTTTTTGTCTAGGCGCTGGGCTTATTGCGAAAGGTCCTGGCAGTCAGAATTAAGATAAATACAGTGAAAATTCCCAATACCCATGTTTTTGTATCTTCCGACCACTTGCCGTCTTCCATATTTTCCATCTCCTCCTGGGCAAGTAAAAAGAATGAGCTTAGGAAGAACAAAAGGCTTAACAAGATTTTCTTCATGAAACGAAGATAGCAATTCTTTTGATCAGAATTGATTTCCTGCTTTTGGAGCTAAAGAGGCCTTGATCTCTTCCATTTTGTCGGTTTCCACCATCCCTGTTTCGTTCATGAAGTAAATGATATAGCGAGCAAAGTCTTTATCAATATCCAAGTGTGGGATAGAAGCGAGGTTAGTCACCAAGAAATCTCTGTCTTCATCTAGGTGTTCGCTCATCATCAAAATTCGAGGTAAGTAATATTCAACTGCAAACCTCAAAAATCGGATTTCAAGTTGGTCCTGATGGACTTCTATGATATCGTCTATATCCTTTCCAAATCGCTTAACATGGGAGTATTTGGAGATAGGATTCCAAACGGTTTGTGCTATCATAGCTTCAGAAACGGCTTTGTAAGCCATGATTACAGGATCTGTTCCTGGATGCACTTTTATGTACTCATAAAAGTCCTCAGATTTCGAGGGATCTTTTACAGCCTCATGAAAGGTCTTCCGGACCTCATCTAAACTCTGGCTCTCCGCCAGGAGAGAGACGCTCAATAAGCATAATGAAATGATCAGTCTCATATGGGGCTTTTACCTAAGGACTGATTTTAGAAGAAATGGTTGCCGATCTGACACTTTATGTCGGCAACCTGATGAAATTAATCTATCTGATATATGGGCATTATATCTTTAATGATATCATCAAAGTTGATATCAAGGTCAATCAATTTTCCAGTTCCAATATCGAAAACCCAGCCATGTACGTCAAGTGCACCACTATTGAGGGCCTTTTGCACATCTGGTAATTTGATAGCATTTATACATTGCTCTTGCACATTCAGTTCAACTAACCTCCTGTATCTGGCCTCTTCGTCTTCGATGGCCTCAAGCTCTTTTTGATGAAGTCTATACACGTCTCTGATTCCTCTTAGCCAGGGGTTGAGGATTGCCAGGTCGGCACTGGACATGGCGGCTTTTACACCTCCGCAATAATAGTGACCACAAACAACGAGGTGTTTTACCTTCAGGTGTTCAACAGCATAGTTGATAACAGAGGTTACACTCATATCTAGCTGAGGTACCATATTAGCTATATTCCTGTGTACAAATACTTGTCCGGGTCCGAGCCCCATCACTTGTTCCGCAGTAACCCTACTATCTGAACAGCCTATATAGAGAATTGGGGGTTGCTGGCCTTTGGCTAGTTCCTCGAAATAGCTAGGATCAACTGATAATTTCTCTTTAACCCAGTCAGCATTATTACTAAAGACTTCTTTCAAATCCATTCTTAGAGCATTTGTTATCTTTCATAGATAATGAAAATAGTTGGATGACGACAAATAAAAGAATGGATTTTGCGTCTTTCTATCCGATTGTCGTCTACTTGGAAACTAATGAGTTATGAAAACAATGCACGTAAACCTTAGGGTGAAAGATATTGATCAGTCAATTGAATTTTATAGCAAGATGTTTGATCAGGTCCCCACGGTTCAAAAGCCAGATTATGCTAAATGGTTACTTGATAGTCCGAGCGTGAACTTCTCTATTTCGAAATCAGA
Source organism: uncultured Roseivirgaceae bacterium (assembly GCA_964653795.1). Taxonomy (GTDB): domain Bacteria; phylum Bacteroidota; class Bacteroidia; order Cytophagales; family Cyclobacteriaceae; genus JAWPMT01. The sequence goes on from CAZZHO010000025.1 coordinate 17,101, forward strand.
TATAGGCAATGGTGTTGAGCACCTGGGCATACAGGTTAGCGATGAGCCCGAATTGAGACAGATGTATGCCAGGGTGGAAAAAACTGAGGAAGAAGTCTATGAAGAGGGGCATACAGTTTGTTGCTACTCGCAATCGGAGAAAAGCTGGGTCTCTGATCCTGATGGTGTGAAATGGGAGATTTTCCATACTTATGGCGAGTCAAAAACGAATAAAGCTGAAGAGGCAAAGTGCTGCGATGATACCTGCTGCGTCGAATAAGAGTTGCGAGAAGGTTGCTCCGATTTTTGAGACTTACAGGAGTTCACTGGTTCGGTTTGTCAAAAGCCGGATCAGTGATGCTGTTGATAGTGAGGAGATGGTGAGCGAGATACTGCTCAAGGTATATGACAACTGCGAAAAGTTGGAGGAAATTAAGAACCCAGAAGGTTGGTTGATAGCCGTCTCAAAAAATGCTATAGCAGATTACTACAGAAAGGAAAAAAAAGAAAGTATAGGAGATATTCCGGAGATACCTATTGACCAGAACTCATCGGACAACTATAGTATTTTGACAGAGTGCCTTCCTGGGTTAATTAGTAAGCTACCGGCAAAATATGCCGATCCTCTTAGACAATATGAACTGGAAGGTATTCCCCAGAAGCAATTGGCAATACAATATGGTATGAGTGAGTCTGGGCTTAAATCTCGTGTACAAAGAGGTAGAAAGATGCTAAGAGACCTTTTTATCACCTATTGCGGTGAAGCCTTGGAGTGTGAATGTCAAAATAAGAACTGCTAGGTTCAGACTAGCAGTTCTATGATCATTTAATTAATTGTTTGGGGCTGAAGTTTCAGGAGCCTCTAGTGCAGGCAATGATTTACTTCTATATAGTTCGTTGAATTCTTTTAGATCTTCTGACAATATCTTTTCGAAGAGCTGCTTATGCGATTGCCAATCAATGTCCAGATCGTTAAACCTTGTCCTGTAGCTTTCGGGGATACTGGGTTCATATGTGTCTAGGTTATTCCGGATGAGGAAAAATTCAGAATTCATTCCAGCCGGCCAATTCAAAGCATCTTGGAATCCTTTTTGTCTAAGTTCAATCACTTTAGACTGCCAATCAGAGAGCTTTTCTGATAGAGACTTCCTTTTATCCTCCAGGTCTTCTAGATCCTCGAGATCAGCGATTTCTTCTTCGATCCTATTTAGCTTTTGATTCATCTCTATGGTAGAATTGATGGAATTGTGAATCTCATTAATTCTACTCTCTATCTCTTCTATCAAAGTTTGTTGCTGCTCCCAGTCGGATTTAGCAATATTTAGCTCTGGAGGGTTTTTGATCACAATCGTAACTTCTGAGATATCCTCCCCATATGTGAGTCTTGCGGTATAAGTCCCGGGAGCTACTCTATGTCCTCGATAGTCTCCGTTCATGACAAACGTCTCTGGAATTTTGACCAGACCATCTGTTCTAAAATCCCATGTGAAGCGATTGAGTCCCTCTTTCATTGGTAGCTTCTGTGTATTTGGCGAAAGGAGGTTTCCTCTTCCTCCGGCGGGCCTAAGTACTATTGGCTCTAATGATCCTTCAATCTTTCGAACCAACTTTTCTTCTATGTCAAATATTTCCAAAGTCAATGCGGTACTGTCCACCTTAGGCAGGTAATAGTCAAGTGTTACTCCTTCTGCAGGGTTTTCACCAAATGCGTGCTCAGTTATGAGGTAAAATGGTGCTGACCCAAATAGCCTGTAGTGTTCTTTGGGTTGGAAGAGCTTTGCAGCGCTACCAAGGTCACCTTTTGATTGTTGGATCGCTGAGATGTCATCTAATACCCAAAAAGACCTTCCCTGAGTTGAGACCGCAAGACTGTTATCTCGAATTGTAATATCAGTGATTGGAACAATGGGTAAGTTAGATTGCCACCTGTGGAAGTTGGTGCCACCATTAAATGATACGTAAAAGCCCCGTTCCGCTCCGGCATAAAGAATTCCGGGTGTGACTGGATCTTCTCTAATCACTTTGAAGAAATCATCCTTTTGGATGTCGTTACCTATAGCTTTCCAGGTAGCGCCGAAATCTGTGGATTTGTAGCTGTAATTTTTGAAGTCATTGAATTTGTAACGATTTGCAGCTATATAGACTGTTCCAGGGTTATGCGGAGACACTTCTATAGCATGAATGATGGCTTCGCCTAAAGAAGGAGGTGTGACGTTTGTCCAACTCTTCCCTTCATCTCTGGTTACATGAAGTAGTCCACCATCGCTACCTGTATAAATAGTTGATTTATCATGTGGTGACTCAGCTATGTAATAGATAGTATTGTAGTTTTCACCACCGGCTCCCTCATTGGTGAAAGGTCCTCCACCTTTACCTTGCCTGGTTACATCATTTCTTGTCAAGTCAGGACTGATTTCTTCCCACTTGAGACCTCCGTTTGTGGTCTTGAAAAGAATGTTGCCGCCATAGTACATTACTTGCGGATCGAATGATGAGTTGATTAGTGGGGAATTCCAATTGAAGCGGTATTTCATGTCTTTTGGATCCACACCCAGGTTGTTACTAGGATAGGCCATAATGTCTTTTGCTTCTTTGGTCTTTGTGTCTAATAAGCTCAAGCGTCCATTAAAACATCCACCATACAGCATCCTTGGATTGTTAGGGTTGTCCATAGCAACCATCGCGCTCTCACACCCCGGACCATTGTACCAATCACTGGTAAGTATTCCGTAATTTTTAGATCTGGTGGGTATGGCAACGGAAAAATTATCCTGTTGCCCACCGTACACCCAAAATGGGGTCCTATTGTCGGCTGTAATTCGATAGAATTGGGCTGTTGGCTGATTGTTGAAAGTGGACCAGGTATCTCCTCCTGAGTAAGAGATAGTAGCTCCTCCATCTTCGGCCATTGCAAAGTTTTGATTGTTGGCTGGGTTAATCCAAAAGTCATGACAATCCCCATGAATGACCCGCATGCTTTCAAAAGTCTTTCCTCCGTCTATTGATCTTGTCAACGGCGCATTTAATGCGTAGACAATATTTTCGTTTTGAGGGTCAGCGAATACCTCCATGTAGTACCAGCTTCTAGCGGTTATTAGCTGGTTGTTGGACGTTAACCTCCAATTGGCCCCACCATCATCTGATCTGTACATCCCGGAAACAGATTTTTCCGCTTCAACCAGCGCAAAGACCAAATTAGAATTGGCTCTTGAAACTGATAGTCCAATTTTACCCATTACGTCTGGTAAGCCCTTGATGATTTTGGTCCACGTTTCTCCGCCATCTTTAGATTTATAAACAGCAGAACCAGGTCCGCCACTTTCTACTTTCCAAGGGTATCTTCTATGCTGCCACGTGGCGGCGTAAAGGATTCTGGGGTTGTTCATGTCCATCATTAAGCTGGATACCCCTGTATTTTCATCTATGTACAAGGTCTTTTTCCATGACTTGCCACCATCAGTTGTTTTGTAGACACCTCGATCAGGGCTTGCACCATGAACAGCTCCTTGGGCGCCCACATACATAATTTCACCATTTTTGGGGTGGATGATTACATCGGATATATGTCTGGTTTTCTCTAATCCAACATTTTCCCAACTCTCTCCGGCATCTTTAGACAAATAAACCCCATCACCAAATGAGGTCATCACACCTCGCACTGCATGCTCACCCGAACCTACCAATACCAGGTTGGGATCCGACTCGCTTACAGCAATGTCTCCAATGGATCCAGTGGTGAAGTAACCGTCCGATATGTTCTTCCAATTGGCACCACCGTCTATTGTCTTCCAGACTCCACCGCCAGTGTAGCCAGCATAATAGGTCATAGGGTCTCCAATTACTCCCGAAATGGCATTGGCGCGACCACCTCGAAAGGGTCCGATATTTCGCCACTTAAGTCCATGAAATTGGGAGGCATCGAATTGGGGTGTGCCTTGAGGTGTGGACTTTCTTCTTTTCTGGGCAGGCGAGGAAAATGCCACAAGACAGCTGAGAATAGCCACAAAAAGTTGAGATGAAAATCTATTTTTCATTAGGTTGAATTTCATTTTGAAATAACTATTTAGCCAAAAAGAGATGCAATGGCAAGCTGAGTTATGCCTGTGGTAATTTCGAGGTAAGAACTTTCTTGCTCTTTGGTTTGTCTTTGCTTTGATGATGTCAAAAACAGCATTCGAAAAAATGGGTCTTGAACCCACCTTGATTGATGAGATTTTAAGCCACGGCCGTTCGAAGAGGCTTAAAGCTGGCGAAGGATTACAACAAGTGAGTAAAGATGCTTTCGAATTTCCTTTGGTGGTTTCTGGTGTGCTTAAAGTCATGCGTGAAGATCCATCAGGTAATGAGGTCTTACTTTATTTCCTTGAAAGTGGGGATGCTTGTGCCATGTCTATCAATTGCTGTTTGCAGAATAAAATGGGCGATTTTAAGGCTATTGCAGAAGAGGACAGTGAGCTATGGTTGGTACCTATGTCATTCATGGACGTTTGGATACAGAAGTATAGGTCCTTCCGGAAGTTTGTTTTTAGCTCTTACCAGTTGCGATTTGATGAATTAATGAATACAATCGACAGCATCTCATTTATGAAAATGGATGAGAGATTGTACAAATATCTATTGGATAAGAAGCAGGTCGGAGGATCTTTTGTCATTGAAAAAACCCACGAGCAGATAGCAAAAGATCTCAATACTTCAAGGGTCGTGATTTCGCGCCTTTTGAAGCAATTGGAAAAAGAAGATAAGATCGAACAATACCGCAATCGTATAGAAGTACTTTAGTTGTGTAACATGAGTTACATCCACTCATGCTAATTCGTGGCATCTTTGTCATTAGATGGCTCAAAAAACTATTTTTCCTGGAATAAAAGTATTGCTGAATTATGACCTCAGGAATTTAAGGTACGATGCCAGCTCTGGCCTGACTGTAGGTGTAATGCTTATTCCTCAAGGAATAGCCTATGCCATGATCGCTGGACTTCCCCCTGTATATGGTCTATATGCGGCGCTGGTCCCGCAGTTAGTCTATGCATTGCTTGGAACTTCCAGGCTGTTGGCAGTCGGTCCCGTGGCAATGGATTCCCTATTGGTGGCGGCGGGGTTGTCATTAATCGCCGTGCAGGGAACAGAGACTTACATTTCGTATGCCATACTCTTAGCCTTGATGGTAGGTGTTTTTCAGTTCGTTTTGGGCTTATTCAGGATGGGGTTTATTACCAACTTGTTGGCAAAGCCTGTGATAACTGGCTTTACAACAGCCGCAGCAATCATTATAGCATTGGGTCAGCTCAAACATCTATTGGGCTATGAAGTGAGAAACAGTTCGAATATTGGTTTGCTGGTTTTGGATGTTTTGAAGGGCCTGGATCAAATTCATTGGTTGACTTTTTCCATTGGTATTTGTGGTTTTTTGATCATCCTGATATTGAAGAAATCCTTCCCCAAACTGCCAAATTCACTGTTTGTTGTAATAGCTGGAATGGCCGTGGTGAGTGTTTTTAATTTGGAAGGATTAGGAGTGGAAATTGTTGGGAGTATTCCAAAGGGTCTTCCTTCTTTTAGTTTCCCCGCTTTGCAGTGGTCTGTCGTTGAAAAATTGTTTCCTCTTGCCTTGACCATAGCCATTATTGCTTACATGGAAGCATTCTCCATATCCAAAGCTTTGGAAGCAAAGAAGCGAGACCATCAGGTTCATGCTAATAAAGAATTACTGGCTTTGGGGGTGGGGAATATACTGGGGTCTTTATTTCAGGCTTTTCCAACTACAGCTGGCTTTTCAAGGTCGGCAGTGAATTTCGAGAGCGGTGGCAGGACCCAGGTTACTTCTTTGATTAGTGCAGTAGTAATAGCATTGGTATTACTCTTCTTGACGCCTCTATTTTATTTTCTACCAAAGGCAATTCTTGCAGCCGTGATTATGACGGCTGTAGTGGGGTTGGTCGATTTTAAGTATGCATATTCTCTTTGGCTCACCAATAAAATGGAGTTCGCTATCCTTCTTGCGACTCTAATTATCACTGTAAGCTTTGGAATGGTGATGGGTATTTTCGGAGGAATATTACTCTCCATCATCTTGCTTCTCTATCGCCTGGGTTATCCGCATATAGCATTCTTAGGTAGAGTTCCAGAGCATCAAGAGTTTAGAAATGTGAGGAGATTTAATGACCTGGAGGTTTGGGAGGATCTATTGATATTAAGAGTGGACAGTCCTTTGACCTTTGTGAATATTCAGTATTTCAGAGATCGGCTGGAAAAGAAATTGATCAATCAAGGAGATAAGATAAAAGCCATATTATTGGATGCAGGCCCCATTAGCCAAATTGATGCTACGGCTATCAGTGGTTTGGAAGACTTATTGAATTCGTTCCGAAAAAGAGGTATTCAATTCATGATAGCGGATGTAGTGGGCCCAGTAAGGGATCAATTGCACAGGTCAGGGTTGGTAGCGGAAATAGGTAAGACGAACTTTTTTCTCAACCTGAATGATGCCGTGGACTACTACTTTGGTAATGTTGAGCATAAATTCCTGAAATTCTCTTCACAGTCGGAGGAGGTTTAGCTACCAAATGAAGTTTGATCTTGTGTAACAATTGTTACCATATGCCATTCTCATTAGTGATAAATTTGTAGAAATATTTGAGTTGTTGAAATGAAAGTAGAACAGATATATACTGGATGCCTGGCGCAAGGGGCCTATTTCATCGAAAGTGATGGGGAAGCAGCAATCATCGATCCATTGCGTGAGTCTGCTCCTTATTTAGAGAAGGCTGAGAAAAGAGAATCTAAAATCAAATACATTTTCGAAACGCACTTTCATGCGGACTTTGTTTCTGGGCATGTTGACTTGGCTGAGAAATCGGGAGCTCAAATAGTTTATGGTCCGGGCGCCTCGGCTGACTATTCATTTCACGAAGCTACGGATGGGGAGGAGTTCAAGATTGGAAAGCTTACCATAAAAGTTTTGCATACTCCAGGTCATACGCTAGAGAGTACGACCTATCTTTTGTTAGATGAAAACGGTAAAGAGCATGCTATATTCAGTGGTGATACACTTTTTATAGGTGATGTTGGCCGACCGGATTTGGCTCAAAAGGGTGAATTGACGCAAGAGGACCTGGCTGGAATGCTTTTCGATAGCCTTAGGGAAAAGGTAATGATCTTACCAGATGATGTGATTGTGTATCCAGCTCATGGTGCCGGTTCAGCTTGTGGCAAAAATATGAGCAGCGAAACAACTGACACGCTGGCCAATCAGAAACAATTCAATTATGCGCTAAGAGCGGACATGACAAAGGAGGAATTCATCAAAGAAGTCACTGATGGGCTACTTCCTCCCCCTCAGTACTTTGCGCAAAATGTTGCCATGAACAAATCCAAGGCTGTAGGACTTGATTCCGTTTTGCAGACAGGAAATATTGCGTTGGATGTGGAGACCTTCGAAGGGATGGCGAATCATGAAGGGGCATTGGTATTGGATACCCGGAAGCCTGCGGCATTTGCAAAAGCACATATTCCTAATTCTATTTTCATAGGTGTTGATGGATCATTTGCTCCGTGGGTGGGGGCTCTGATTACCGATCTTAACCAGCCAATTATTTTCCTGGCAGACAAGGGTCGGGAAGAGGAGGTTGTAACTCGACTATCCCGAGTTGGATACGACAATACCCTCGGCTTTTTAGATGGTGGCATAGATGCATGGACTGAAGCGGGGAAAGAAATAGATACGGTCAAAAGTATCTCAGCTGAGGAGTTTGCTGAAGAATTTGCGAAAGGCAATTTGGATGTCTTAGATGTAAGGAAACCAACTGAGTTTGCCGGTAGTCACATAAATGGAGCAATTAACCTTCCTCTGGACTACATAAATGAAGAAATGGACCAAGTGGATGATAGTAAGCACTACTTTATCCATTGTGCTGGAGGGTATCGTTCTATGATCTTCTCTTCCATTTTGAAATCCCGAGGTTATCATGACTTGGTGGATGTAGCAGGAGGGTTTGGTGCAATTTCTAAGACTGGTATTCCTCTAGCAACTGAGGAAGAACTAGCCTAAACCAATAGAGAAATGAGAGATTTAGTTAGTTGGTTAAGCCAACCCTGGCCGTGGTATGTCGCAGGAGTTTTGATTGCCGCTGTGATGTTTGGGTTGCTGTTTTTTGGAAAGAGGTTTGGGTTATCATCAAACCTAAGGACAATTTGTTCGGCATTTGGAGCAGGAAAGAGTTGTGAGTTCTTCGATTTTGATTGGAAGGCTCAATCCTGGAATTTAGTTTTTGTACTTGGGACCATTATTGGCGGTTTTATTGCCAATAGATTCTTAAGCTCCGAAGTAGCCATTGCCCTTTCTACTGAGACGGTTAAGGAGTTGCAAGCATTTGGAATTGCTAATCCTGGCAAGGATTTTATGCCAAATGGAATTTTCAGTTTTGAGAGCCTTCTCACATTGAAGGGCTTCATCATGATCGTCGTTGGTGGCTTCTTAGTCGGGTTTGGTACTCGATATGCCGGAGGATGTACTTCTGGTCATGCTATCAGTGGACTGAGTAACCTTCAACTGCCGTCTTTGATTGCTGTTATTGGCTTCTTTGTTGGTGGTCTTTTTATCACTCACTTCGTTTTACCTTACCTCCTAACACTATGAAGTTTATCAAGTATCTATTAGTGGGAGTGGTCTTTGGTATTACACTTACCAAAGCCGAGATCATCTCATGGTATCGTATTTATGAGATGTTTAGGTTTCAATCTTTCCATATGTACGGAGTGATTGGAACATCAGTCGTTTTAGGTATTGTTATTATTCAATTCATTAAGAGGAGCAAATTAAAATCTATTGAGGGGGAGGAAATATCAATTCCGCCAAAAGCTAGGGGTTGGAAGAGGTATCTATTTGGTGGTACTATATTCGGTTTGGGGTGGGCCCTTACCGGAGCATGTCCTGGACCTCTTTTTATTCAGGTTGGAAATGGTTTTTTGGTAATGATTGTCGCTATTGCTGCGGCACTATTAGGCACATATTGCTACGGGCTCCTAAAGGATCGTCTTCCTCATTGATTGGGCCACTTTAATTCTCCCATAGCCATCTGATTGCATTCCATTAAAACTCTTTGCATTTCATGACCATCTGATCTTAGCGGATCAATGGCTTTTACAAGATCCGTCCTGATTTTCAGTAGTTTTTCTCGGTCATACTTTGCTGACCCCTTTGCCAAATCAACTTTCATAAGCGCTTCCTGCTGATTTTGTTTAGGATTAAGCCATCCATTGAGTTCAGAACATTGGTTGCAAACACCCTTTTTGTTGACAAGCGCACATCTCCTTTCAAATATTTGAGATAAAGTCTTCCTGCCGTCTTGTAGCAGATATTTCACAGTGCCTTCGGTATTTCCAAGGATGATCATGATCTCCTTGACGGTGAATTCGTATACATCCTTTAGGATTATGGCTGTCTGGTTCTCAATCGGCAGCGTTTTGGACATGCAAGTGAAGCACGTATCAATGTGTTCTTTGATATCATAATTCCCAAATGTTGATTGCCTCGTAGTTTCTATTATAGCTGTCAATTTTTTAGAGTGCATGACTAAAGACTTAGCTTGCTCACTGACATCCTCTGTCCATCGGTTCCTTCTTTGCATTTGGTTCCTGGCAATATTGGTTGCAATCTGAAATACCCAGGTTTTCAGGGATGACTCGCCTCGAAAAGAATTGAGACTATCATAGGCTTTAATGAAAGCATCATGCGTTATATCTTCAGCGTCGTTTCGATTGGCTGTAAGTCTGAAAAGATAGGATTTAAGCTGATCCTGGAAATTGACAAATAATGCTTGGAAGGCGTTGATATCGCCGGAAAGGGCCTTTTTAAGTGTTTCTTCTTTCATGAAATTTCCAAAACAAATAAGGGCTTCACCTCTCAGCAAAGCCCCATTTATTCAGTCCTTAGTTAACCAATTTAATGCTTCCTTCTTAGAACCAAAATAACTAGTGGTAAAAGTGTCGTCTTCAGGTACCAATTCCTCCAAGCCGTCAGCTATGTCCTTTGGCATGAGGTAGGCGAATTTTTTAACACCAATCCGGTGATATCTGGGATTGAGTTTTTGCTCTCTCCACGACACAAACTCTTCAGGCATTTGGAACCTAAAGTCCATAGTGTCTACGAACAGGCGCTGAATGCTATGTTCGATGGCAAAGCCGGCATAGTTGCTACAAGCATCTTGAAAGTTCTCATATGTCATCTTAGCCGTTTTTATGGTCCAGGTAAAGCTCAATACCTGACTGTCTTCGACCAACTCAAATGTGTAAAGTGAATTTTGATATACTATCATGGTTGAATCTTTAAATCTTTACGACTGCTGGTAGCAAGGCATTAGGTCTTTTGTCTGGAGAACACATGTTATTGTCTGCTGGTCTCATTCCAAAAAAGAGCTCATTACCCTCCAGTTTCAATAGGTCATGATCTTCATTACAGTCTTCAACAGAGGGCCAAATGGCACATCCGTCTTCGGAGATGTCCTTTTCGGAATCCTTGATTAAGTCGCAACCCGCTAAGCCGAAACCTTGTATCAATTCTTGATTGTCAGTTCTGAGGGTTAGAAATTTCTTTTGCTCATAAAAAAGAGCTTCAAATACACCCTTTCCTACGTTGGATTTGCGAAGGATCTTATAGGTGCCGAAAGTCCTAAACTCAAAGACCTTTGTATTGAGGTTTGGGTCTAACGCCAAAATAAAGTTTAATGACCATTTGCCATCCTGGAAGGTGAATTCTCGGTACCCAAAAGTTCCTCTGCCCCAATCTTCACTACCAGTACTGGCGTAAGTGCCATTGAGACTCTCAAGTGCCTTTTTAGCTCCTTGTGCATACAGGGAGAAATAAGAGGCGGAAATGATGCAAAAAATTAAAGTTCTCATTTTTTAATAATTGATTTTCCTCTTGGACAAATGACCAAGCCGGATCGGATGAAAATCAATAAGAAATTTGCTGACAACAATTTCAGGTGACTGTAGGTTGCCTTCTTATGTGGATTCGCTTGGTTGATTTTGGAATGGTAGTATTAATCTGGATAGTACAGTTAGTGGTCTATCCTGGCTTCCTTTTTTATGCCAAAGAAGATCTACTCCGGTGGCATGGGCAATATACTGGGGCCATCACGATCATCGTAATGCCGCTGATGTTAGGACAGCTGTGTCTCCATGGTTGGAAGCTATACAATCAGTTTAGTAGTATGGGTCTAGTGATTTTTCTGCTTGTTTTGAGCACCTGGGCGGTGACCTTTTTGGTTTCTGTACCCCTTCATAATCAAATATCAAGTGGTGTTGATATTGAAGTGGCAAGTGCTAAGCTTGTATCCACCAATTGGATTCGTACTGTACAATGGACTTTGATTTTTATACTTGGGTTAATTGCTGCCAAATAGAAATTTTTGAGTTAAGTCATTGAATGCTTTAGGGCTTTCAATATTGCAGATGTGTCCAACTTTGGGAAGCACTGCCAGGGAAACATTGGTTCTTCTTGCCGAGAAGGACCTGGCAGCATTAAGAAAGATATAATCATCTCCTCCCATGATTACCAGCGCTGGAAAAGGCACTTCCTGGTGGAAGAAGGTTTTAAGAAGTCTGAAGAATTCGCCATATAAATCAATCCACTTCAAATATTCCTCTTGATTGATTTTGCGTGCTTGCATTTGATAGATTCTCCTGGCTAGTTGATTTCTTTTTTTGGGCATCAATAAGAAAGAGAAAGTTCGGTACATAGTGGGGTAACTCAGAAAGAGGTTGAGAAATCGTGCAGTATGTACAAATGATTTAATCAGTGCGTTACCTCTAAATATGCCTCCTGCTATTACAGCTCTCTCAACCACAGACGGATATCTAAGTGAAAATGCCTGAAGTAAAACGCTGCCAAATGAAAGCGTAATAAATGAAGCTTTTTTGATGCCTTCGAAATCCAAGACCTCTTTGATGTCTTTGGATATAATGTCGAAATTGTAAGATTGGTAGGAGGGGAGTATGTTCTTGGATTGACCATGGTCTCTCAAATCCATGGCGAGCCAACGAACATCATGCATGTTCTCTAGTTGATACTTCCAGGTTTGGATGCTTCCACCAGCTCCATGTATGAAGACGATCCAATCTTCATCCGCCGCTGGTTGCTCAGACTTTTCATAATGAAGCATGTTGAGGCAACTGCGATCCGTATGAAAATGTTACTACTTAGCAGGTTTGATATGACCCCAGATTATACCTTTTCGGATCATCCATAAGTGCTTGGTGTCTATTCCAAATTGCTTTGCCATAATAGTCCAGCGTGTTTTTTGATCCCTTTCGTTTTCAATCGCGCGTTTCTTGATAATCGCAACTTTAGACGGTGTTAGTTTGGCATTTGGCGTATAGTTCTCATAGATGTCGTATGGCTTGGTACGACTCCTATTCAACTCCCTGAACTCTTCATCGCTGATATACTTCAGGTTAGTGGCTTTACAATTTTCGGGATTCCCATCGGCAAAGACCAGTCGCCGAAAGTTATTGGGGTTCTCGACGTATAGGTCGGCAACGATCTTATGTAGATAGATCAGGGTATTCTTGCCATTGGCTTTGGTAGTGGGGATACATCTGTACCTATTGTTTTTGTAGGTAGTGTGTTCGTACTCTTTTCCCTCAGCGTTGACACTCTTGACGTTTCCAAAGCTGGAAACCTGATACTTCTTCCCTGTTTCAGGATAGACGTAGGTCTTCCATTCTTCTTGTATGGCTCTCAAAGGCGGTTACATTTTTAGCAAACTTACTAAAAACCTTAACTTATTTTGAGAATATTCGATGAGTGAAATGAGCCACTAGATATCCACTGTCAGACTATCTGGCCCTTCTAGTTTTACAACATGGCAGCAATCATTGCCAATGAGAAAGTTTTCTGATATCACCACTTCGTTGTTGATGATCCCTTCGAAGATAAATGAGGTACCTTCTCTGGCAACCTGGTCAAAGTGCTGATCCTCCGCAATGCTGTACTGACCTTCCTGATTGAATTCAGCAACATCTGTATCGAAGCTAAGCGCTTCCCTTGTATCGCTTCTTACTACAGTGTACGAATCAAGAATGACCGCATTCCCTTCGCTATCAACCAATGATACGGAGATCAACCTGTACTCGGTGGTACAGGCAATACTGCTGCAGTCATCATCATTGCAAGAGACTGCTAGACTAATTAAAAATATGGCGAGTATTCTATTCATGAGGGGCAAGCTATGGACCCAAACACTAAGAATAAAGGATTTATCAAAAATTAACAACTACCGTATCGGGCCCTTCAAGCTTCACAACATGGCAGCAATCATGTCCAATGAGGAAAGACTCGGAGACCAGCATTTGTCCATCAATAAACCCTTCAAAAGTGAAAGCGGTACCGTCCATGGCAACACTTTCTAACTGACTATCCTCGGCAATTACGTAAGACCCTACGTCGAATACATCAAAAGGGCTGAAGGAGTTAAATGAAACCATTTCCCCAGTTTCCGTGGCTGTGACTGTGTACCGGTCTAGTCTAATGGGTGCGCCGCGATTCGTCTCCAAAGCCACCAGAATGACACGATATTCTTCAGTACAAATTAGATTGGTTGCGCAGGTATCTTGATTACTCATATCATCGTCGACACAGGCGTAGGACAACAATGATAACAGTAGTAGGGCGTAGGGTATATTTCTCATTGTAAAGGATTTGCCTTAGCCTGAGCAAATCCCTTGCCAACAGGGTATTCTACATGGTTTTAATCAAAATGAAACACAAATTCAGCAATACTCTTCCTTGAGCGCTTCGCATATTCACGGGCCTTGAAGGGCTCCTCAAGAGTTTCTGGATCGCCATAGTACCCTAGAGCAATCACTGCGACTGGACTGAGCTCCTCTGGAAGGTTGAAGTTTTCTCTTACCTTCTCAGGGAAGAAACCTCCCATTTGATGCAGCGCAATTCCTAAGTCTGTTGCCTGCAAGCTCATGTTGCCAATCGCCAATCCTAAGTCATAGCTGGCACCCTTGTTGTCTTTTCCATTTTCGAATTTGTTCTTTGCTATTGCTACCATCAGAACTGGAGCTTTGTCCGCCCATGGCTTGTTTCCATCCATCAAAGCATCCACAATTTTCTCATACGACTCTTCTCCCTTACGAGCATATATCAGCTGCCAAGGCTGTGCATTCATACTTGAAGCAGACCATCTGATCGCTTCCCATAGGGAATTCAACTCTTGTTCTGGTATGTCTTTATCTTGAAAAGCTCGTGGACTCCATCTGTTAGCTATTAAGGGGTGAATCTGATGTGCTATCTCTTCTTGTGGCTTATTGAAATTATCCATGTTTAGTTCCTTATTTTCCCTTTTATACGTCAATACATTTAATGTAGTTACATATAAATTTTTCGTAATTTTACCAATTCAACAATATTTCTGCAGGATCAGGCCTTTCTATTTTATTACCTCTATGGTACGAAACTAATATTGAGTCCAAGATTTCGATTTTAGCTATGAAACAGACCATTGAAACAAAACTGTTGACGAAATTCTTGGAACTTAGACCACAGGACCAAGAAGATGTTCTTGACTACATCGACCATGTTTTACGTGTTCGACAAATCAACGAGGCCGTCAGTTATCAGGAGAACGCATTGAAGGAAATCAGAGATGCCTTCGCGAACAGCTCTGAATTTTAAGAAGAACTTACAATTTGTGGTAGGGCCTTAGATTTGATAATTGCTAAGGCCTTATTTATGTCTTCAGAGAATATTCTGTCCTCTTCAGCATGATCCACTATTGATCGGATATGGTCGTGGCATGCTTCCAGCATTATACTAGATTTTAATGGCCGCCTAAAGTCAAAGGCTTGCGCTGCGCATAACAACTCCGTAGCTAGTATCCTCTCCAGGTTTTCTACTACTATCATTGCTTTCCGACCGCTTATTGATCCCATGCTGACATGATCTTCTTGTCCTAACGAGGTGGGTATGCTGTCTGCGCTAGCGGGATACACTAAACTTTTGTTTTCGCTTGCTAAGGCCGCCGAGGTATATTGACAAAGCATAAAGCCGCTGTTGATACCTGTGTCGTTCATCAGGAGCTTTGGTAACCCTTCTACGATGCCTTCCAGCGATAGATAGATTCTTCTATCCGAAATATTACCGAGTTCACTAGCAGCTAATGCCGCATAATCCAGGGCTAACGCCAGCGGCTGGCCGTGAAAATTGCCTCCACTGATCGTCAGGTCTTTGTTGATTAAAATAGGATTGTCAGTCACTGAATTCAGTTCGATTTCCAGTAGATCATTAAGATGTTGCCAGCTTGCTCGGGAAGCACCATGCACTTGCGGTATACATCTAAGCGAATAGGGATCTTGAACCCTATTACAATTGAGGTGACTATTAAGGATTTCAGAACCTTCAAGCAAATTGTAAATCTTATTGGCTACATATTGATTGGCGGGGAAGGGCCGAAGCTTATGGAGGTCCGGATGAAAAGGCTTCCTTGAGCCCATCAAGGCTTCTATCATCATAGCCCCCAATATGTCGGCATTTTCCAGACAATTGTGGAGTCTATCCACTACTAATGTCGCATGAGCTGCTATGAACTGTGTTCCATTGATCAAAGCCAGACCTTCTTTCGGGCTCAACTCCAGTGGTTGGAGGTTTAGTTCTTTCAAAACAACTTCGGTGGGTTGCACTTGACCTTTATAGTGAACTTCACCTTGACCTATCAACGGTAGAAAGAGATGAGCAAGGGGAGCTAAGTCACCGGAAGCTCCGACTGAACCCTGAGAGGGGACTACAGGTACAATATCTTCCTTGATAAATATCAGTATCCTCTGAAGGGTAGTGAGGGGAATACCGGAATAACCTTGAGACAATGCATGTACTTTCAGAATGAGCATGAGCTTGGCTAGCTCCTTACTTATGGGATTGCCTACTCCAACGGCATGACTTCTGAGAATATTTTCCTGTAGTTTCTGTGTGTCGTCTTTGGAAATAATGGTATTGCAAAGAGGCCCGAACCCAGTATTGATTCCATAAACTGTTTTTTCCGAGGCCACTATGTCCTGAACAAGATCCTGGCTTTTGTTAATTAGGACCTTAGCATTTTCAGAAATAAGACCTTCAGTACCATGTACTAATTCCATGGACTTAGCTACGGTTAGCTGGTCCTGTCCGTATTGAAATGACTTCATCTTTTCAGGTTAGTTGCTATGACAAATGTATAGATAGCCCAAGACTTTTTGCCAATCGTCAGCCTTGCAGTATGTCACAGTAGAATGATGAATCTGGTCTAATATATCAAGTCTATCAATTCAAAAAAAATGTTAACTAATTCACTCAATTTAAGATCCTACCTCCTTGTAACATTTCTTACCAGTATTTGGATCAATGCCTCGGAGGTGTTTCGTTATTTTGTTTTGGTGATGCCCAGAATGAAGGACTATTGGCAAGAGTCGGAACATGCTATCGCCGATATGAATACAGGG
>CAZZHO010000025.1:33661-35157 GCA_964653795.1 uncultured Roseivirgaceae bacterium
AATGAAGGACTATTGGCAAGAGTCGGAACATGCTATCGCCGATATGAATACAGGGATTTTTGTTGTTTGGGGCTTATGGGATACTTTACTTACGGGGGTGTTGGTCTTGGTGGTTTGGTTATACATCCAGGTGTTTGGTAATAGCAACCGATCTGTCATGCGATCCTCGACGATTGTCTGGGCGGCAGTGTTTGTGATCTTCTGGGTAGCAACAGCCAATATGGGTTTATCGAATTGGGATGTGTTATTGATCACGTTGCCACTAAGCTGGCTGGAAATGGTAGTAGGAGGATGGATCGCCGCCAGGCTCTTTGAGGTAAGAGAATAATCAGAAGGAAAATACCATCAAAAGTGTCAATCCTACTGCCTCACTTGCCAGCCAAATTGCCCAGGTGTATTTCTCGAAAAAGTTATTCATTTTTCCCTTCATAACACTGCTTAACGGAAGTCAAGGAATGGAGGTTACCATAGGTCTTGCCAATACGCGTTTATCTTGACTTTTTGGCTACTTCAATGATTTGACCATTCTCCCAAATATTCAAAACAGCGTCTTCAGAATCTGGTTTTAGAAATTCATAAACGACATTTTCGTAGTTCAGGTAGAATTTATTTTCAGCTTGCGGGAAAAGCTCCTTTGTCCAGCCGGGCTTACCGTTATTGATGTCGGTGACTCTGAGCAATTGTCCTTCTTTTTTAATATTAACGAGTCGATCTGGGAGTACATAATCTCCAACATATTTACTAAGAGTTTCATCTGGCAATTGAACTTCGGCTAGAGGCTGGTGGTCGTAGCTGAAGATCCTGGCTACTTTCCATCCTGAATTTTCCCGTTTCCATAAAGCTGTCATTTTCCCCGATCCAATCAATTTTTCAGTTCCGTCATTGATTTGCAGGTAGAACAGGTGATCGCAGAATTCCAGTGCTCCGTAGTTCTCCATTGGGAATACCTTTAGTGTGTTCTTGATCAGTTCTCTCCTGAGAGGTTGCCTTGAGCGTTGTTCTTTACCACAAAAGATGGCCATGTCGGCCATTTCCGCTTCTTTAGAAGGAGTGAAACCTGCCTTGTCATGAAAGTACTCAAAGTCTTCAGCCAAGAAGCTTTCATAACTTTCCAGGTCACAGTCCTTCTGAGCGGTGGAGAACATCAAACTGTCTACTTGGAAAATTTCACTGAACAAACCTCGAGACTGTTGAGCATAAGTGGGAGGGAAGAGATTTATCACCAATGCCACTAATATTAAAGCTTGAATTCTGGTCATGGAAGTTAGGTTAGGTAGTTATTGAAAAGTTAATGTTTTAATCTCATCCAGAAGGATTAGTTGACAGGGGAGTCACTCAATCGTCTTTTGATCATTTTCAAAATCTCTTTGGGTATTTCATTTGGCAAATCTGTTCGATAGGATACCACTATTTCCAGGGGAATGTTGAGTTCGTCCATATTCAAGTAGTCTACTTTGAGATTATAGCCTTGAGCGATGCTTTTTGGAAGTACCGAT
>CAZZHO010000026.1:0-5942 GCA_964653795.1 uncultured Roseivirgaceae bacterium
CAGAAGAAAACTACATCAAGGCACTCTTTCACTTGTATGAGGAAAGTAATTGCAGTGTAAGCACGAACTCCCTGGCAGATTTTGTTAAAACAAGACCCGCGTCTGTCAATGATATGGTCAAGCGTTTGTCAAAGAAGGGCTTAGTAGAATATGAGAAATATAAGGGGGCTTCTTTAACAGCATCAGGGCAAAAAATTGCTTTGGCCGTGATACGAAAGCAACGCTTGTGGGAAGTGTTTCTTTACGAGAAATTACAATTCAATTGGGATGAACTTCATGAGGTGGCTGAACAATTGGAACATATCCAGTCACCCCTACTTACTGAGAAACTTGAGAAGTTTTTAAACTATCCTAAAGTTGACCCACATGGGGATCCAATTCCAGATGAATATGGCCAGGTAATACTCGCCCCACAGACCACTCTTTCAGGGTTACCAATTAATAAAAGGGCAGTGCTATCCTCGGTTCGAAACACGGACCCAAAGCTTTTACAGTTCCTGGACAAAAGACAGATTAGACTGGGGCTAAAATTTGAAGTATTAGAGAAAGAAGAATTTGACGGGAGCATTTTCTTGAGGTTTGAAAATGGCGAGAAGACTTTCCTTTCAAAAGAAATAGCAGACAGCCTTATGGCCAGAACAATATGAAAAAGACGATCTACCTACTCATTTTTTCAACCCTGCTGATAATAAGCTGTAGCACCTCTCCATCGGATGATGGCAAAGACCATCGGCTAAAGGTTGTTGCCACTACAGGTATGCTTCATGATGCGGCACTGAATATAGGCGGTGAAAAGATCAAAGCCTCTTCCATCATGGGACCAGGAGTCGATCCACATCTTTATAAGGCAACACAAGGTGACCTACGAAAATTTCGAGAGGCTGATCTCATCATTTACAATGGCTTGTACCTGGAAGGAAAAATGGCAGAAATTCTAGAAAAGCAAGGTAAAAACAGGGATGTTGTAGCAGCAGCAGAAGTCATTAACAAAGAAAGACTACTGAGCTCCCCTATTTACGACAATGCATATGATCCACATGTGTGGTTCGATGTGAACTTATGGAAAGAGGTCGTGACCGAGATTTGTCGTTCCATGCAGAAAGTAGACGAAGCCAATGCCGAATTCTACGAAAAAAACTTAGGGATGTACCACTCAGAATTGGATACACTTCATAGTTATGTCAAAAAGAAATTGACCGAAATTCCAGAACAGCAACGCATTCTGGTAACTGCTCATGACGCTTTTGGCTACTTTGGAAGAGCTTACAATATTGAAGTCAAAGGTATCCAGGGCGTCTCAACTCTTTCAGATTTCGGGTTGAAAGACATTGCAGAACTCATAGACTTAATCATTGAAAGAAATGTAAAAGCACTATTCGTTGAAACCTCAGTATCGCAGAAAGGTATTGAGGCGGTATTGGAAGGATGTAAGCAGAAAGGCCACAATGTCAAAATAGGCGGTTACATTTATTCTGATGCCATGGGTGAACCAGGAACAATAGAAGGAACTTATATAGGGATGGTGCGGCACAATGCGCTGACTATTTCTGAGGCTCTGAAATAAATCTACACATGGATATCGCGCTTGAAGTACATGACTTGACAGTTTCTTATGACAAGAAACCGGTACTGTGGGGAGTGGATGTGGATATACCCGCCGGATCTATTTGTGGTATCATCGGACCAAATGGCGCTGGTAAGTCAACGCTCATAAAGTCCATCATGGGCTTGATTCCCACAAGTTCTGGCTACGTCAAAATTCTAGGTAAGGATTTAGGAGATGTTAGAAAAAGTGTGAGCTACGTTCCCCAACGAGAGTCGGTAGACTGGGATTTCCCAGCATCCGTTTTAGATATTGTCCAAATGGGTAGGTATGGTAAGGTTGGACTTTTCAGGAGACTGAAAAAGGCAGACAAAGAAGCAGCCATGGATGCCTTGAGGCAAGTAGGAATGGAACAATTCAAACATCGTCAGATCTCGCAACTCTCAGGAGGACAGCAGCAGCGGGTCTTTCTTGCCAGAGCTCTTTGCCAGGAGGCGGACGTCTATTTGATGGACGAGCCCTTTGCTGGTGTAGATGCAGCCACGGAGAAAGCTATTATTCAGATATTGAGGTCTCTCGCAGAAAAAGGTAAAACGATTATTGTAGTGCACCATGACTTGCAATCTGTAGAAACCTATTTCTCATGGTTAATCATGCTAAACCTGCGATTAGTGGCATCCGGCCCTACGAAGGAGGTATTTATAGAACAATATCTTAATGAGACTTATGGAGGTAAGCTCACTATCCTTTCGGAAGTAGGTGAATTGATGAAAAAGGAGCAGTATCCAACCAGGGAGCAATGAGAGAAGCCTTTGTAGAATTCTTCACGTTCGCCTATCCGAACATCAAGTATGTAGTTATTGGCTCTGTTCTGCTATCCATATCTTCAGCAGTAGTGGGATGTTTTACATTCCTTCAAAAAAAATCACTCATTGGTGATGTTATCTCACATTCGGTACTACCTGGAGTATGCCTCTCTTTCATGATATCAGGCACTAAGGATCCAATATTAATCATCATTGGCGCTTTCATTACGGGATGGCTATCCATCGTGGTGATGGATTTTATAGTCAATAACTCTAAAATCAAAGAGGATACTGCTACTGGGCTTTCCTTGTCGGTCTTTTTCGGAATTGGCATCCTCCTACTTACCGTAATACAGCACTCCGGCAATGCTGCCCAGACAGGTTTGGACTCATTTCTTTTTGGGAATGCAGCAGCTTTGATTGGCACTGATCTTCTCGTATTTGGTATCATCGCTGGTTTGATATTGATTATGGTATGGCTACTATACAAAGAGCTTAAAGTATTGGCCTTCAATCCTGATTTTGGACGATCCATTGGTTTACCCATTCGTGCGGTGGAAATAGCACTCTCCTTTTTGACGGTCCTGGCAGTAGTCACGGGCATTCAGGCGGTGGGTGTTGTCCTTATGGCCGCAATGCTCATAACACCCGCAGCTACGGCCAGATTCTGGACTGATAGGTTAGGAATTATGATATTGCTTGCCTCACTTTTCGGGGCAGTTTCGGGAATATCGGGGGCGTTTGTCTCCTATGTAGCACCTGGTATGCCTACTGGACCATGGATTGTTATGATCGTTTCGCTAATGGCTGTCATCTCCTTTTTCATAGCACCTAAGAAAGGAATCATTACGAAACTCCTAAAGCAACGAGCCACAAAACGGCGGCTTCTAGAAGAGAATATTCTTAAAACCTTCTTCGCCATTGGTGAAAAAGACGAAATGCCATTCAAAGAGCGGTCGATGGAGGAACTGCTTGAAAAAAGAGATTTCACTACTCACCAATTACAGACCGGCCTCCGAAGACTAGAAAAACAACGATACATTAAGCGTACAAAAAACAATTGGCAGCTCTTACAACAAGGTTTCGTTCAGGGTAAGAGGACCCAAAGACTTCATCGACTATGGGAGCTATACCTTACCGAATACCTAAGAATTGCTCCTGATCACGTACATGAAGATGCAGAATCTATTGAGCACGTCATCACCCCTGCGCTGGAGATAGAATTGGAAAAGCTGCTCAACTACCCAAACAAAGACCCGCACGACTCTCTGATACCAGAACGTTAAAAAATGGATAGTCTCATCATTATCGTAACAGGTTCACTAGTAGCTATATGCTGCGGACTTCTCGGAAGCTTTCTGATCTTAAGAAAGATGGCCATGGTGAGTGATGCCATTTCACATGCCGTTCTTCCGGGTATCGTCATTGCCTACATGGTGATGGGAGCCGACCAAACCATCTGGATGCTTATTGGAGCTGGTCTGGTGGGGATGGTTACCACTTTCCTGATAGAATTTTTTCACCAGAAAGGAAAGCTACAAACGGATGCCTCTATAGGTGTAACATTTACATGGTTATTCTCACTAGGGGTAATTCTGGTATCCTTTTATGCTGGAGATGCGCATATTGATCAGGACTGTGTCTTGTATGGAGAGATAGCTTATGTTCCTCTGGACTTAATCATCACAGATTCAGGACAGGTCATTGGACCCAGAGCTCTTGTGGTACTCTCAGTAGTCCTGATTCTTGTCTTGATCTTTTTGATTACAGGATACAAGGAATTGTACATTACTACATTTGATCCCGCCTACGCCAGTAGCAATGGCTACTCTGCTACCCTCTGGCATTACTTGTTAATGTCGATGGTTTCACTCGTCACAGTCGCAGCATTTGAATCAGTAGGCGCCATACTGGTAGTCGCTTTTTTAATAGTGCCAGCTGCCACGGCATATCTCCTCACTGGCAACTTAAAGGTCATGCTTCTCCTGAGCAGTGTCATAGGCATAGTCATTTCTATATTAGGTTACATCGTGGCTTATAATATTGACGGGTCAATTGCTGGAGCAATGGCTACTGTAGCAGGCGCCATCTTCAGCATCGTCTTTCTTCTGAAACTCAAAAAGAGCAAGACACGTCAGGTACCTTCTGCATCTTAAGTGTCCGCAAAAGAAGTAAGTAGCAATAACTTTTTTAATAGCTTACGGGATATAAGCTATATGTCGATAGCAGGATGCAAACGAAAAAGAAACAATCGAATATTGGTTGCTTTGTCTTTGTTGCCATCATACTAGTAGGGTTTTTCTACCTCCCTTGGATGGTGGTAATTGGCTTCGCCATAGCGGCATCAATTGCCATGGTGTTGGTTTTTTCCATACTAAATGAGGTAAAGAAAATTAGAAAACGGAGCCTGACCCGAAAATCTCTTATCTCCAAAGCCAACGAAGGTTACACTGAGTTGGTAGCTAAGATCAAACCTGAAAACCTCGAACTTCAAAGCTGGATTGACCGTACACCTGCGGATTTTACATGGTTAAGTTTTCAAAAATTCCATGGATCCAGACATGCCGAACCTCGTGGTAAATGGAAGTCATTTTTCGACATAGAATCGGAAAACAACTTCTTTAAAGTAACCGATGGCTCAGGTGATTGCTGGGTAACTACGCATATGTCAGACTTTCAAATAGAACGCTCAATCCAGTACTATAGCCCAGATGAATTAAGTCATAAACTAAAAGAAGTACCAATCAACGACTTTCCATTGGAAGATCTTGGTAACAATACTGAGATAAGAGCAGTAGAAAAATGGATCAGAAAAGATCAGACACTTTTCTTTTTTGGTCACTTGCATGATCTATCCCATGGCCATAAAGATTTGAAAACAGCCGCTGCAAAGGCTTGGGGAGCCACAGACTACCAAAACAGGGCAAGACTGATGGGTAACAATGAATGGTCGGATCTGCTTCAAAAATCGGAAGACTCCAGCCCTAGCATTCGTAAAATACTCACAGCTAATTATGAGGCTGAACCAGTAGAAAGATTAATCATTAGTAAATCTGGAGATAGCACCATTAATATCCGAAGTTATTTAGCGATAATCGCGTTTCTAATTGGATTAGGGTTCCTGTTGTACCCGGTGTACTTCATACTCTCTTCTGAATATTCTGAAATTTTGGACCGAATCAACGATTTGCTGAACCCATGACCGACATCAATGATACCATAGTTGCGCTCGCAACGCCTCCCGGATTAGGCGCTATAGGGGTCATCAGAATCTCTGGCAACTCTAGCTTTGAGATTATAAACAAAGTATTTTATGGTAAGAACATAAGTAAAGCCAATTCCCATACCGTCCATTTTGGTACCATCCGGGATGGAGAAGAAATACTGGATGAAGTGGTGGTTACGATTTTTAAAGGGCCTCACTCCTACACTTTAGAAGATGTAATTGAGATTTCATGTCATGGCTCCACTTACATCTTACAGTCCGTTATTCAATTGCTAATCAGGAATGGAGCAAGACTGGCCAAACCTGGAGAGTTCACGCAAAGAGCCTTTATTAATGGACGTTTTGATCTTGCACAGGCGGAAGCAGT
>CAZZHO010000026.1:6042-9050 GCA_964653795.1 uncultured Roseivirgaceae bacterium
AGAGCTATTGTATCTGACATTCCAGGCACAACCAGGGATGTCATTGAAGACACATTCAATGTAGAAGGAACCCTATTTAGGTTCATTGATACCGCTGGCTTAAGAGAGACACAAGATAAGATCGAGGCCATCGGTGTAGAGAGATCTAAAGAAAAAATGAAGCAGGCAAAAGTGATCGTTTTGCTTTTGGACTTGCACGCTCAGAATAAAGAAGAGATTGAAGAGCAGATAGCACAAGTGGAATCATACAACATTCCTTTTCTGGTATTAGGCAACAAGATGGACCTTTATTCCGAGCCAGAAGTTGAGCTTGACACCATCATCAAAGTATCTGCCAAAGAAGGAACAAACCTTGACCTCCTAAGATCAAAGCTCTTGGAGCTAAGTCAGTCCAATCAACTAAAAACAGAAGGAACCATTATCACGAGCATCCGACACTATGAAAGCCTTCAAAAAACGAAAGAAGCTCTATCAAGAGTGTTAGACGGAATTGATTCAGGCATCTCTAATGACTTTCTAGCCATGGATATACGAGAATCTCTCCAACATCTTGGGGAAATCACAGGAGAAATAACAACCGATGACCTGTTAGACAACATATTTTCCAAGTTTTGCATTGGGAAGTGAAAAGGCTTTGCTGAAGATAAGTTCTCGACTTGAGCAAACTTTATATAGCCTCTCCAAGTATTAGCTTTAACATCTAATATTATGACTCGTCAATACCAATTACTATCGTTCCTCTTTTTTCTCTTGCTAATCGCAGGATGTACTAACGAAAATGTAGAAGATATCCTTGCTGAAGCAAATCCACCCGTTGATCCAGGAGATGCATCCATCTGGGATGGAGAAAGGATCACTTTCACAAAGGAAAATGGATCTGACCCAAACGATGAGGCTAACCAAGACCGAATTACAGATAATGTTTGGCTCACGAGGGACAATGATGGAGGCCCCATTTTTAATATAAGGGTCGAATCAACAAACAACAACTTCGGACCAACTGGCACTCTGTGGGCTATTGGATCAATTGATGATGTTGAAAACTTAAGTTTTGAGCCTTTAAGGACGGCATTAGGTGGTCAGCGTACAAGTTTTCAAAGTGCCCCAAATGCAGACATGGTGCTCTTCCTCACCGAGGATAGTGTCTTCATTCCTATCAGATTTTTGTCTTGGTCTTCAGGAAAACAAGGTGGTTTCTCCTATGAGAGGGCTACTGAACGATAATCATAAACTTAAAAGGGACTACATTTATTGATTGAGGTCGGTTAAAAACTAGCCTCATAAATCCCAATGAATGAACCCCAAACTTCAACGACAACTCCTTACACTAGACGAGGAATATGAAAACATATTCCTATCGATTCAAAATCTAGACGAGGCTCAAGTGCACGACCAGTCTTATGGATGGTCCCTTATTCAAGTGCTCTCTCATCTTGAAACTTCGGAAGCTGGAACCATCATCTATATGAAGAAAAAGATGCTGGCAGGAGCTGATAAAATCCCTGAATTTGGCTTAGGCAATAAGCTTCGTCTTTGGCTAACAAAAAGCTTACTAACGACTTCCCTCAAGTGGAAAGCGCCCAAAAATGTATCAAACCCGCGCAGTGAATACACTCTAGAAGCAATTAGGGGTAAATGGGATAAGACAAGAGAAGACACCAAAAACTATATTTCGGAATATCCTGCGGAATTAATGCCGAAGGCAATATTCAAACATCCTATGGCAGGAAGAATCGATTTAGTTGGCGCCTTAGACTCCATGATCTATCACCAGCGGCATCACGTATTTCAAATCGATAGGATTAAAAAGAGCATTGGATTCCGACAAGCGTAGTTATGATTAAAAAAATCAAGCCAAAATCCGGGCAAGAATCAGTGTGGGACTATCCAAGACCGCCTGCCATAGAGCCAGTAACGGAACACATCAAAATCGTATACGGCGGGGTAGAAATAGCCAATAGTAACAAATCATTCCGCATATTAGAAACCAGCCACCCACCTACCTACTACCTGCCGATATCAAGTTTTGTAGAAGGCTCCTTAGTTGCCACGGATCGCACTAGCTTTTGTGAATTTAAGGGAGTCGCAATTTACTATCATATAGAGGCTAAGGGCCTATCCTCCGATTTTGCTGCATGGGGTTATCAAAACCCTAATGAAAAGTATAGTTCTTTGAAAAACCACATATCAGTATACGCTTCCAGAATGGATGCATGTTTTATTGGCAGCGAGCAAGTTCAAGCACAAGAAGGCGACTTCTATGGGGGATGGATCACCTCCAAGGTCGTTGGACCTTTCAAAGGTGGCGCTGGAACCTGGGGTTGGTAGTCACAGTGTACATGAACCCTCTCATTACTTACCTTAGAAAACACATTCCAGATATTGATCCTGATGTGCTGAATAATATCTCATCTATTATAACTAAGGAATCTGTCAGTAAAGGTGATTTTCTTCTAAAACAAGGGGATACATGCAAGCACCTCTACTTCAATGAAAGCGGCATTATCCGTTGTTTCTCTCTCAGAGATGGGATAGACATTACAACCTGGTTTAGCTTCAAAAATGAATTCATCACTTCATTTACCAGTTTTTTCCCAAAAGTTCCCAGCTATGAGAACATGGAACTATTGACTGATGCTACGCTACTAAAAATTAGCTTCTCAGATTTTGACACACTTAGGAGGCAGTCAATCGAGTTTGAAAGAGTGATCAACCACTTCATCACCCTTTACACCATTCAAATAGAAAAAAGACTTTTCCAGATACAAACTCAGTCTGCAATAGAAAAGTATCAGACGATGCTCCGGTCAGAGCCGCACCTCATACAAAAGATACCAAGCAAACACCTTGCATCCTACTTAGGAGTAACTAGAGAAACATTGAGTCGCATACGCTCAAGCATTAATTGACATTTGTCACACTTTCAGCGCGCCTCTTTATCCAGTTTTGGCAAAAATCATAAGCATGGATAAATATTTAATTATCGGTGCGGGTCCTGCAGGGCTTTC
>CAZZHO010000026.1:9150-33835 GCA_964653795.1 uncultured Roseivirgaceae bacterium
CCATCATGACCTCAACAAATCGATTCATTTCAATACCAAAGTATCCAAAGCCATACCAACTGACAACAAATGGTCAGTGACCTTTGATAATGGAACAAAAGGCACTTATGCGGGGCTGATAATTGCGACAGGAATTACATGGCACAAGAACTTCCCTGCTCTTCAAGGGAAATATTCAGGCCGAATCATTCACAGTTTTGACTACAAATCTTCAGAGCTGTTCAAAGACAAAAAGGTCCTAATAATAGGAGCTGGCAATTCAGGCTGCGATATCGCCTGTGATGCAGCTAGAGAAGCAGGCCAAGCTTTCATTAGTATGAGACGAGGTTACTATTTTATTCCCAAATATCTATTTGGAATGCCCTCTGACCTTTTTAAAGAGAAATATGGATTTCCCATAAAAAGGATAGACAGATTCATATCAGAACTACTATTAAATAAAGTGGTGGTTGGAAATCTTGAGAACTACGGCCTTCAAAAGCCAGATCATGGTTTACTACAATCTCATCCCATCATGAACAACAGGCTTTTGCATCACTTAGGACATGGGGATATTTCGGCAAAACCTGACATTGATTCTTGCGATGGAAAGATGGTAAGATTCAAAGATGGTTCGCAGGAGGAAATAGACCTGATTGTAACCGCTACTGGATACAAGAGAACTTTCCCATTTCTTGATGATGAAATAATTAAGTCGAAGGAACACAAGCAAGTGGACTTATACCTGGAGATGTTCCATAGGACTCATGACAATTTATTCTTTACCGGAGGCATCGAAGTTTCCTCCGCCATATTTGGTCTATTAAGCTTACAAGGTGAGACAATTGCAGCAGCGATAAAAGCCAAAAATCGGGGAAACACCTCTTACAAAAATTTCCTGGACGATAAGCGAACAAAACAACATAATCTAAAACGGAACAACAGATATATTTCCAGCCTCCGGCATGAGCGATATGTAGATAAACCCAGCTATCAGAAACTACTTAAGCGCCAGATTAAATCATTTGCTCATGACTAGACTATTGAAATCAATATTGGAGAGGCAGATGGCCTTTAACATGACGCTCAAGTTATTAGCATTCCTAACCAAATTCAACAGGTTGAACGGCTTAACCAGAAAGACCACTGCGGCTTTAGCTAAATTGAATGTAAACTTGAATAAAGCCAAGAAAGCCCATACCATTTCGGATCTTGCTCAAACCTGGAAAAACCTAATGCCTCCCGATGGTCTACAAAACTTCAAGGTTTCAAAAATAGAAGATGAAACTGCATTCGCAGAAATACATCTGCACTGCCCGCTAAGAGGTACCGGGAGGGTCCATGACTGCTATAAACTCATGAACTACGACCGTCAGCTTATGGAAAAAGTTGGTGGTCAACTTATTGTGCTAGAGTCCCAATCGAACTCCGGTAAAAGCTACTGTCGACTGGCCATTCGAAAAAAAGAGGCTGATACTGATGATCTAGTGCCCGCTCATGAGCAATAGATTCTAATTTTCACAAGCACCATACTCCTTGTAACTTTCCAATACCACATCATTAGGTACCACATTATTGAAGCTCACAGGCACACCTTCATATGGCCACGTTCCAGGACCTTCTACTACTATGAAATGTAGATGAGGATAACCTGCAAGACCTGACATTCCCGTGACTCCCAGAACCTGGCCTTGCTGTACTTCCTGACCAACAGCTACAATGACGCCACCCTCTGGAGAATGTAGGTAATAAGCCACTGTACCATCACGGTGTTCAACAGCAACCCAGTTACCTGAACCTCCCCCACCAGACGGCTTTGAATTCTCAACCCCTACCACAATACCATCTCTAGCGGCTATGAATTTTTCACCTACTGGCATGTCAAAATCAAAAGCAAGTGCATCAGGAGTACCCGGTGAGTGAAAAGAAGAAGAACAGTTTGATAGACCTGTCCTGAAGGTTCGCCCTTCAAAAAAGGGAAGGATATAAGGACTTGTAGCTGGGTCAGGATATACTTTCCCGTTGCAAGCCTTTTGTTCCTCATAGTAAAATCCTTCGGCACAACCTTCAGATGTCGGTTCTGCAGGAGCACCTGAAGGGGAATAATTTGGGGCAGCCGCCGGACCAGGTGCTTGTGAGTTGTCGCAGGAAACAAAAATTAAAAACGCTATCAGGAATAGGAAATTGACTCTCATCCAACAAATGAATGAAAGTCCGATAAAGAGGTCGTCCCGTAAAATGCGAATAGGTAAAGAATTATTATTCTGAACCTTAAAGCTCTTTAGTTATGATATTTGACGCATCTGGTATGCAAAAAGTAGCTATCGCCCACTTTCGAATGATAGATCTGCTCCGACCCTTTCTGAAGCGTAATAATACCTGCAGTGTTACTGTCTTTCAGTTCATTGTCCCACCAGTTTCCACTACTTCCCGCCTGCTGAAATTCTTTGCTGGCAGTGGCAAAACCACCATACAACATATTCATATCACTATCACCTCCTGACATCAAATGTTTTGCAGCGTGGTGACTCCCCTCAAAAAATGCAAAAAGATGTTTCCATTCAACTATTGTTGGGACATGCCAGCCAGAGGGGCAGGCAAGATTCGCCTGCTCATAGTTATATAGCTTCCCGAAAGCATCGCAATATTCCTTCAGGTCATCATAACATAGCGACCCATCCACATCATACTGCACATTCTCAGCTAGCCAAGTTCTTTGTATGTACGAGTTATGATGCTGCTTCGTGAAAGTGATTGTTTTATACTCTCTTCCGTCACGTTGATCTGTGTAAGAACCGATGGTGTGGGAGAACTTCTTTTTCTTCTTTTCCTGTCCAAAAGAAACGCTTACAACAAGTAAGAAAAGAAAAGCCAAAATCAGACGCATAGCCAGGTTTTTCAAGTGATGTCCGAATTTAACCAGATCAGAGGTTTTAGCATTTATTTTTAGTCATAAGACGGAATTTTTGTTCAGTGACATAGGGCTGTCACTTAGGGTTCTTTCTTTGTACCTACAAAAACCAAACAATAAAAAAATGAGTGTTCAAGAAATAGCAGAAAGACTAGTAGCCCTTTCAAGAGAAGGCAAGTATGAGCAAGTCTACCAGGAACTTTTCTCCCCTGAGATTGAAAGTATGGAGCCCAAACTTGATGGCAGCTGGGATACTGCCAAAGGGTTTGATGAGCTAAAGGCAAAAGCCGACAAATGGAATGAAATGTGTGAAGCATTTGAAGAAGGAGAAATATCGGACCCTATTGTGGCTGAGAACTTTTTCTCTTGTTCTTGGAAAATGCGAGTAAAGTTTAAAGGGGCTCCAGAATTCATGCAAATGGATGAGATAGCCGTATATCGAGTCAAAGAAGGCAAAGTCGTATTGGAGCAATTTTTCTATACACCATTCGAATAATCATCGCGGTGAATCGGAATTGTGTCCTCAATTCCTGTGGTGACCAAAATGGTAAGCTTACCTGACCACTTTGCCAGGTATTCCTACCTAACTTTGAGACCAACTCATTGTAGATGGTCTCTCTTCTTTTTCTTTTTGCGAGTCTTGGCGTTTTCAATGCTTTTATTGTGGGTATTCACCTACTGGCAAAAAAGAAACGACATCTGACCGATATCTACTTTGCAGGGTTACTATTGACTTTAGCAATCCGTATCGGCAAATCCGTGTTTTACTACTTCCACAGGGATGCAGATAAGCTCATTTTACAGCTTGGTCTCTCTGCTTGCATCTTTATAGGTCCATTCTTCTACCTGTTTCTGAAAACCTTGGTTAAAGAAAAAATTGATAGTAGAAAGGACGTCCTCCTACTTGTTTCACTACTTGTTGCGATCTCCTTGATAGGAATCGCCTTCCCTTATCAACAAAACCCAGAAATTTGGAATACATATATCGTCCAAGGCATCTACGTAATTTGGGTACTATTTCTAGTCTTAGGTCTACTCATTTCCTACCCTGTAGTTCTAAAATCATATGATTCCGACAAGGTTAGAAACAACAGAAACTATGTATTGGGTATTATTTTCACTTTCATTTTCATCACGCTCACCTACCAGCTTGCACTATTCATCGGAATAACCTACATATGGGGAGCCCTCATCTTCACCTTCTCATTCTACTATCTCTCCTACCGTGTGTTATTCAATAAACATGGAGCCGTACCAAAGGCACTTTTTAGAAACCCTCCAACCGGCGAAGATCTGCTAGCCTCTTTGGCCTCCATTATGAAAGAGCAAAAGCCCTACAAAAAGCAAGGGCTGAAACTCGAGGAATTGGCTACTATTTCACAAACCTCTAAGCACGAATTATCAAAAGTCCTTAATGAAAACTATGGCAAAGGTTTCGCCAGATATGTACAGGAATATCGCGTATTGGAAGCCAAAGAGCTCATCATGAGCCACCATCATCTTTCACTAGAAGGAATTGGACATGAAGCTGGATTCAAATCAAAGTCCTCCTTTTTCGAAGCTTTCAAAAAGATCACAGGAACCACTCCAGCAGCATTTAGGAAGGAACAGAGCAGTTGATTGGTTCGGAATTATCATTCTGGACTCTTCAAAGAGTAATTCAATGAATCTCAATGGCCCAAGCCCGTATGCTTGTGGAAACGATTTACAATGAAACTCAAGCACCGATTATTCTTAATGCTATTTCCTTTAGGCCTTCTACTTCATGCACAAAGTGAGAGAGTCGAAATCAGGAAGACCATAGAAAAATTCATATTAGGCACTGAATACAATTACCCTGACTCTATACGTGATGTGTTTTATAGTTCTGAGGCCAAAATGTTCCTGCACACGGACGCAGACACAACTTTTATCGTAACTGCCGAACGATACGCTAACTTTTACACCCGAAGAACACCTGGCACCCGAAACAGTCGATACAGTAAAATCCTAACTATTGAACAGGTCAATCAAGTAGCCTATGTCAAGATTCAGGTGGATATTCCGGCTTTTGGCAATCGGTATTATGACCTGTTTCTGTTAAAGAAACTGGAAGGTTTGTGGAAAGTGGTAGCCAAAGTCACCTCTGCCGAGCCATTGCCCAGGAGACCGGTTGACTTAAAGTCAAAACCCAAAAAAGAAACAGTAATCTCAGGTTTGAAACGGCCTTGGAGTATGGCCTTCATATCGGAAAATTTGGTTTTAGTAGCGGAAAAAGATGGGACTATTCAAAAGGTCAATCTGGAAACCAAAGAAAAGCAGCCAATAACTGGCTTACCGTCAGATGTAGCCAGAGCCATCAAAATTGATACTACCCAGCATGCCTTTGGAGTGCTGCCAGGACTGGCTCATGGTCAAACACGAAGTTTCAACGCCGGTTGGTTCCAAATTCTGTTAGATCCAGATTTTAAAACCAATAACTACATCTACATCTCTTATGCAGCTGAAGATGAGAATAGAAGAAGTACGACAAAAGTCATCAGAGGAGAATTAAATGAGAACAGACTGGAAAAAGTAGAAACATTACTTCTTGCAGCACCATTCTCACACGGCCTTTTCCATTATGGAGGAGGTATGATCTTTGGACCAGACAAAAAACTATATGTGACCGTTGGTGAAAGGAACCTTTATGAACACCTGAACCCGACTCCTCCTCTTTCTCAAGATCTTACGGACATGCGAGGAAAGATATTCAGACTAAATCCTGATGGGTCCGTTCCTGAAGACAATCCGAACTTTGGACCAGATGCCAAAAAAGGAATTTATGCTTTTGGCATCAGAGCATCTCAAGGCCTTAGTATTCATCCCGAAACAAAAGACATATGGTTTAGTGAGCATGGCACCATCCAAGGAGATGAACTGAATATTTTAAAACCTGGAGTAAATTATGGATGGCCTTATAAAACCAGCGGAGGATACCGCACTCGAAACTATGACCCTGAAGTACCTGAGGGTCTCACATTCGAAGAACCGGTTTATTTCTGGGATAAGACTGTCGCTCCTACCGGACTTACTTTTTATTCAGGCTCAGAATTTCCATTGTGGCAGGGAAACTTATTGGTTCCTGGTCTGAGCAAAGGAAGCCTATGGAGAATGGAAATAGAAGGTAATCAAGTAGTGGCAGCGGAGGAGCTATTCGTCAATGATCGCGTGCGAATAAGAAAAGTAGTCCAATCACCCAGAGGACAACTCTACTTACTCACTGATGAAGAAGAAGGCAAAATCATAAAGGTTGTAAACGGGGACTAAGTCCCCTACTCTTTCTTTTTACACTCTATTTTCCAAGTTGGAAAAACAATGGTCTCATCGGCATTCACCCAGGAACCGGTCCATCGGAAAGACTCCTCTTCAATATCAGAAAATACGATCTTATAAAATCCGTCCATGCCATTGGGCGCCTTTTGATCTTTATACAGTATAATTTCATTATCGGATTTTTTCTCACCAATCCACGATGCCAGTCTGGAAGTGAAGCCTTGAGTGGTATAATAGTGTACATACCATTTAGCACTATCTGCATCAAATTGGCGAATACTACCAGCATATCTTCCATCAGTGCTGTACACTTCATCTTGAACAGCCATACCATTCATAATGTACTTCCACTTCCATATCATAGGTTTTTTATCAGCCCATGTTTGATCAGGATTACGTAGTTGCGAGGAGCAATCATGAAGACCCATAAGCTCATCAAAATCACCTAATGATTGAGGGGCTGCCGGATTAATCTGTCCATAAGGATTACTGTCCGAGGGATCATATTGTCTGTCAATTGAATTTTGAGCACCAACCGATATTGCAACAAACAATACGACAAGAAGAAACGATAGTTTTTTGGATAAAGCCATTTCGAGTTTTTTCTCAAACATGGAGGCTCTTAACCACAATCGGGAAGGTTTTGCAGGGAGTAAAAACGATTTTGCAGGGAATGGCTCAAAGTGCCAAATTCCCCATGGCCGTCCGCAGTTGAGGCATTCTGGACTGAGCGATGGGAATAGCCTTAGAATTGGTCAGTGTCAATAGAGGGCTGCTCCCAGTCTCCAATTTGCTTACAAACTCCAAGTTCACTATTGCCTTGCGATGGACCCTGAGAAAGTTGTCCGGGAGCTTTTCTCCCAAGGCTTTCAAGGAATTGCGGATGGTGTGACTACCTCCCTCCACATGTACCTTCACGCAGTAGTCATCTGCCTCCAGCCATAATATTTCCTGGACATTCACAATATGCACATTACGTCCAGTCTTAATCTCCAATATCAAAGACCGATCATTAATTGACTCATCGCGTCGAGCATTAACTTTATTATACAATTCCCTATTAGAATACCTCAAGGCACCCAGTTCCTGAATTCGTGACCTGGCTTTCTTCTTTTCTATCAACCACTGATACAACAAAACGGTGGAGACATAAAACATAAATAAGATGGGTGCTTTGTGATAAAAGTAAAATTCGAAAAGCTCGCTCAGTTGATTGAAAGGCGCCAACCCTCTCAGAATGACAAGTAGACTCGCTAGTAATATTGAGGAAAAGATATAGACACCAATCAATAGTCCATTGGCCAATAGACCCACGAGGTTAATCTTATTTACCTTGAAAAAAGTAGTATCCAACACCTTTAAAAACAACATCGCCCATAACAACCAAATAAACCAACGGCTTAGGCTCCCTTCAATGAAATCGATGATACCAAAATGGTTTGGTTCGTTATTATTAAAATTCTCAGCATAAAACTGCTGTTGAAAAGCTTCAAACAAAACATAGATGAAGAAGCATATGAAGGCCAGTAGTAATTCTTGCCAATAGAACTTGAGAAATTGAAATGGTCGCTTCGGCATATTGCTCTATAAAAAAGATTAGGGCACGTTACCCGTATTGAATTCTAGAAAATCAAAAATTCAGACGCAAACCTACCCCTGACTCGGAAAGGCTCAGATGACTTAGCAATTCGTAGATGGGTTTAGCCTGTTGATTCTGAACCATGAAGAAACCAATATCGAACATGAATAGGAAGGTTCCTTGTAAAACAACCGATTTACCGAATCCCTTCAATCGTTGTGAGTCACTTCTTTTCGACCTCTCGATCATGTAAAGACCTCCTAATATGTACCCAATATCTAGTCCCGCATTAAAGAGCAGTATTTTTTCCATCTTTTGTTGTTCACTCATAGACTCAGCGAGACTCAACCCTTCAACCTCCCCACTCACTGCAGCGTAAACTCCAACACCAGCCAGTCCTAGATTGACCAAATTCCAATAAATGTTCATTTCATGAAAATGTCTCATTGACCCTTCAGACGAGCCTCTTAATGAGACACCAGTACCTATGTGGGCGATTGCCCAGGAGCCAAGCACAATCATACCAATTTTATTGCGTTGCAATCTTTTCTGGTTCCATGTAGTAAGATCTTGTGCCGTCAAAAGGTGTACAGATCCTATGAAAAAGAGAAATAAAATGGTTTTTCTCAAGCTTTCGCAATTTTAGAAATTGACTCAATCAGTGCATCCAATTCACCTGTGGTTGTATAGACATTTGGTGTGATCCTGAGTCCCCGGACCCCTGGCCTGTTAATTGCCACAGTCCATATTTTAAAATCATTAAGGAGTTTCTTAGCAAACTCCTTAGGTGCTAGTCCATCAATACCTACATTTCCAATTGCACCATGGCGGTCCATGTCAGATGGTGTATTCACAATAACTCTATCTATCCCTCTCACCTTACTCGTCCAATAGTCTTGCAAGTACTTTAATCTTGCCTCCTTCCGTTTGATACCCAAATTGTTATGATAATCGATTGCTGTAAGAATAGCCAGATCTGTATGCACAGGGTGAGTCCCGATATGATTCAGCTTTTTGATGGATTCGTCGTGACTTGGATGCTCTGCCATCAATGGCCATGTCGAACTTATATGTTCTTTTCTTGCGTATAAGAATCCTGCACCAAGAGGTACACTCAACCACTTGTGAAGACTTGTTCCGTAATAGTCGCAATTCAGCTCATCTAAGCGGAATTCCAAGTGAGCAAAGGCATGCGCTCCATCTACCATCACCTTCACCCCTCTCTTGTGCGCCATATCACAGATCTTCCTAACTGGCAGTACTTGCCCGGTGATATTGACCATATGACAAATCATCAGAAGCTTCGTACTATCTGTTAATGCTTGCTCATATAGCGCAACTATCTCATCATCATCTTTCGGGTGATTAGGAATGGAAACCTTTACCGTCTTAATCCCATGCTTCTTCTCCATTAATCCAAATTGGTTTAGCATAGCTCCATAGTCCTGCAATGCCATCACAGCTTCATCGCCTTGTTCCCAGTTTTGTCCGGCTATGACCAAATCAAGTGACTCGGTAGTATTTCGGGTAATAACCAACTCCTCAGGCGAACACCCAGCCACTTCTGCCAGTGCTTTTGCTGATTTATCCTTATTATCCCATTGCTCAGTTCGCATGTACCAGGAAGCATGATAATTCACCTCCCTTATCAACTCCAGATATGTTTCCAGAGTAGATTCCGGCAACATGCAGTAGTAGCCGTTTTCAAGATTGATATAATCAGGCTTTAGTCTATAGCCCTTCCGAACCTCCAACCAGAAATCTTCATCTGATTGTTGGGAATGTGGATCGTCATTTCTTGTTTCAGCAAGTAATCTTTCTAATGGACTTAAGTCTCCGGGGACAACAGCCATAAGCCCCAGACTTCTTAAAAAATCTCTTTTCTTCATGTTAGCAGGCACAATACTCAACAGGAAGTTAACCCATTGGTACCAACAATGCTCTTACTCCACTAACATTTCAGTAATGTCGAGAAATTTGGGGTCTAACAGGTGAGAAGCGTGCACATTTTTAAGGGCAGTAAGCATGATCTCTTTTCGATCTGCATATTTTTCTTCCCATTTAATCATCATTTCCTTAATTAATTGTCGTTGTAAGCCTTCTTGCGACCCACATAAATTACAGGGAATGATGGGAAACTTTTTATACTCTGAAAATCTCGCGATATCCTCTTCCTTACAATTCACCATGGGACGAATTACCTCCAAGCTCCCATCATCAGTTCTGTATTTTGCTGGCATCGTCTCAAGCTTACCGTTGAAAAACAGGTTCATCATGAAAGTTTCTAACACGTCCTCTCTATGGTGTCCAAGGGCCAGCTTATTGAAGCCGTTTTTCCTGGCATAATCATACAGAGTACCTCTGCGTAATCTTGAACAGAGGCTACACATCGTTTTACCCTCCGGAACCTTATCTACAACAATACTGTAAGTGTCTCTTTCAAGAATTTCAAAAGGAACTCCCAGCGTTTCTAAATACTTGGGCAAAATTTCTTCAGGGAATCCAGGTTGTTTCTGGTCAAGGTTGACAACAAGAATTTCAAAATCATAACCTCTAACCAGCTGAGCATGAAGGAGAAGGTCAAGCATAGTATAGCTGTCTTTTCCACCAGATAGACATACCATGATCTTATCACCACTCTCAATTAGCTGATATGACTCTTGCGCCTCCCAAAAATTCTTTCTCAAACCTTTAGTAAGCTTTGTGATATGATGAAGTTCTTCCTGCTTCAATTCCATTTTACAAATGTCACAATCGTTTGTTTCATTTTAAGTATCAAATAAAGAAAAAGCCTCATTTTTTACGAATTATTAAAATTAAATCGCCTATTGGGTTTGATATTTAAAAAATTAAAAAAATTGCAACACTCCATTTTCGAATATCCAAAAAATGATCTGTAGCTTTCATATTGAACCGAATTTGATTTGGGGCAGGAAGCTTAAATTACGAAATTATTTCAGCGAATTGCTATGACAAAGAATTCTAGTAATGGCTTGTATGTGCCTGACTTTGAGAGAGATGCTTGTGGTGTTGGTTGTGTTGTCAACATAAACGGACGTAAGTCTCACAAGACAGTAAAAGACGCCCTATTGATGCTTAAGAATATGGAGCATCGAGGTGCTACCGGATCTGATCCTGAGACAGGGGATGGTGCAGGAATCTTAATGCAGCTTCCTCATTCCTTTTTCAAACAAGAATTACGGGAATTAGGCTTGAACTTACCCGATGAAGGTGAGTATGGTGTAGGAATGGTTTTCTATCCGCAGCACTACCCTACAAGAGACGCTTGCAGGAAAGTGATGAATGCAGCCATACGCAAAATGGGCTTTATTCTCATTGGGTATAGAACAGTACCCGTAGATTCGTCCGTTCCCGGCCATGAATCAAAATCCGTGGAACCATTTATAGAACAAGTCTTTGTTCAGCATAAAGATCCTAAGCTGACTTCAGAGGAGTTGGAACGAAAGATTTTCGTACTACACCAACTGATCATGCATGAGGTAATGAATGAGGTAGTTGGACAGAATAATGAATTCTACATAGCCAGCTTGTCTTCTACTAAAATCATTTACAAAGGACAACTGAAGACTAATCAGCTAGAGACCTACTATCACGACCTTGTAAACCCTGAGGTGAAGTCCGCACTGGCGGTAGTTCACTCCAGATTTTCTACTAACACTTTCCCCAATTGGCGATTGGCACAACCTTTTAGTTATATTGCTCACAATGGTGAGATCAATACCATTCGAGGAAACGTAACTAAAATGCAATCTAAGGAAGCTTCTATGAGCTCCGAATATTTCTCTGAAGAAGAACTATCCTGGTTGTTGCCCGTAACCGATCCATCCAACTCTGATAGCGCTAACCTGAATGCACTAGTCGAATTATTGACCCTTTCGGGGAGACCATTAGCTCAGGTAATGATGATGTTGGTGCCAGAAGCATGGCAAGATAACAAGCGGATGGATCCAATGAGAAAGGCGTTCTACAAATACCATTCAGGCCTGATGGAACCTTGGGATGGCCCAGCCGCATTATTTTTCACCAATGGAACCCAAATTGGCGCTACATTGGATAGAAATGGTTTAAGACCTGTTCGATTCTGTCTGACAAATGATAAGAGATTGATTATGGCTTCAGAAGCTGGAGTCATACCAATAAAAGAAGAATCAGTTATTGCAAAGGGAAGACTTCAACCCGGCAAGATGATCATTGCTGACTTAGAGCAACAGGAAGTCTATCTGGATCATGAAATCAAACAACAGGTTTACGAAAACAAACCGTATTTCGATTGGATCAAGGACCATCGGATTAAGCTTAGACTAATGCCAATACCAGACCTTGAACCAAAGGTCATAGATTCCAAAAAGCTCAGAACCAGACAGATTTCCAATGGAATCACAGAAGAGGATCTTAAGCACATCATTCTACCTTTTGCCAATAAGGGAATGGAGCCTGTTGGTTCTATGGGGGCAGACATACCACTAGCAGTGCTCTCTAAGCAAAGCCAGCACATTGCCAACTATTTCAAACAGTACTTTGCCCAGGTCAGCAACCCTCCGATTGACCCAATCAGGGAAAGGCTTGTCATGTCACTCTTCACTCGAATTGGTGAATCTCAAAACATATTATCAGAATCTGCTGAACATACGAGGCAAGTGCATGTGTCGCAGCCAATTCTTTCCAGAGAGGACTTCTACAGAATAAAAGCACTCGAGAGGGAGGGTTTTTACTACAAAAGCATTGATGCCACATTCGATGTTGGTGATGGAGAGACACTAGAACAAGGAATAGATCGTATATGCAAAGAGGCTGTAATGGCCATTGAAGACGGTATTTCTATCCTTATCATTTCCAATAGAAAAGAATCAGAGCAACGCGCTCCCATACCCGGTCTACTGGCGATTGGTGCAATTCACCATCACTTGGTAGATCAAAAGCTCAGAACAAAGGCTGGTCTTATAGGAGAATGCAGTGACACTTGGGAAACACATCACTTTGCAACCATCATAGGTTATGGGGGAAGTGCTATATATCCTTATCTAGCCTACGACTGCATCCGTGAGGCGCACAACAGAGGTCACCTTGACAATGAACAGCCAGTCGAATTCTATTTTGACAATTATATTAAAGGTGTAGGGAAAGGCCTTTTGAAGATTCTTTCCAAGATGGGCATTAGTACACTGCAGTCTTATCAAAGCGCGCAAATATTCGAATGCCTGGGCTTAGGAGAAGAAGTTATTTCCAAGTGCTTCAAAGGAACTATCAGTAGACTGGGAGGGCTAAGCTTCGAAGACCTTGAAATGGAAGTAAAAGTCAAGCATAATCTGGCTTATAAATCCAAAGGAACACTACTAGAGCAAGGTGGCGTTTATCAATGGAAGAGAAAAGGTGAAAAACACTTACTGAATCCACAAACCATCCATTTGCTTCAAAAAAGCACTAAATCCAATGATTTCGAGCTATTCAAGCAATACACATCCTTAGTGAATAAGGTGGATGGAGATATCGTCAATATTAGGGATCTCTTGGAATTCAAAAAGAGGAGATCAATTCCTTTGAAGGAAGTAGAACCGGCCAAGAATATCCTTAAACGCTTTGCTACCGGAGCTATGTCCTTCGGGTCGATTTCACATGAAGCACATAGCACTTTGGCCATAGCAATGAATAGAATCGGAGCCAAAAGCAATAGCGGCGAAGGTGGAGAAGATCCGGTGCGATTTGAGAAGAAATCAAATGGAGATTGGGAAAGGTCGGCTATTAAACAGGTTGCTTCGGGCCGCTTTGGTGTAACAATTGACTATCTAAATAATGCTGAGGAACTACAAATAAAGGTCGCACAAGGTGCTAAACCTGGAGAAGGTGGTCAATTGCCAGGGCATAAAGTAGATGACTGGATAGCCAGGGTACGCCACAGTACTCCAGGAGTCGGATTGATCTCTCCTCCCCCACATCACGATATTTATTCAATCGAGGATCTGAAGCAATTGATCTTTGATCTGAAGAATAGCAATCCTAAGGCGAGGATAAACGTCAAACTTGTTTCAGAAGCAGGTGTTGGTACCATTGCAGCAGGTGTAGCCAAGGCAAAAGCAGATGTCATCCTGGTCTCTGGAGCAGATGGAGGTACAGGAGCCAGCCCACTTAGCTCTATACGACATGCTGGTTTACCTTGGGAAATAGGATTAGCAGAGGCTCATCAAACACTCGTCAAGAATAATCTTAGAAGCAGGGTTGTTTTGCAAACTGACGGTAAGATCATGACAGGTAGAGATCTTGCCATTGCAACACTTCTGGGTGCAGAGGAATATGGAATAAGTACAGCAGCACTAATTGTAGAAGGCTGTATTATGATGCGAAAATGCCACCTGAATACTTGTCCTGTTGGTATCGCTACTCAAAAACCAGAACTGAGGAAACTCTTTACTGGAGACCCACAACACGTGGTAAACTTCTTCACGCTTCTAGTAGAGGAATTGCGAGAGATTATGGCCGAATTAGGTTTCAGATCGATCAATGAAATGGTGGGACAAGCCAATGCATTGAAACTCAAGACGAATATTGATCATTGGAAAATCAATCAACTAGATTTAACTCCGATTCTTCACACGCCTTCTGTACCAGCTCACGTGGGTATTTACCAACAGATTGAGCAGAATCATGATCTGGATAAAGTATTGGACCAAAAGATGATCAGGGATTTGAAAAAAGCGAAAGCCCCTGTAAAACTTGAATATCCGATTAAGAATACTGATCGAGCAACGGGAACCATGCTCTCATCCTATCTGACAAAAAGTAAGCTTCTTACTGAATCTATTGAGGTCAAGTTTACAGGGTCCGCAGGCCAAAGTTTTGGTGCCTTTCTATCTTCAAAATTACGGTTTGAGTTAACTGGAGAAGCAAATGATTATGTTGGAAAAGGCCTATCAGGAGGAACGCTGATCATCAAACCGAGTAAGAACATCTCCTTTATCCCGGAAGAGAATATCATCATCGGAAACGTTTCACTTTATGGGGCCACCTCCGGCGAGATTTATGCAAATGGACAAGCAGGTGAAAGGTTCTGTGTTAGAAACTCTGGCGCAGAAGCCGTTGTAGAAGGTATAGGTGACCATGGATGTGAATACATGACCGGTGGTTTAGCCATTGTGCTAGGGAAAGTTGGGAACAACTTTGGAGCAGGCATGAGCGGAGGAATAGCTTACATTCTGGATGAGGATAACTCATTTGCAGAACGTTTGAACACAGAAATGGTGGGATTAGAGAAACCCACTCACAAAGATTTAGAAATTGTGAAGAGGAAAATCTCCAATCATTTTGAGTTTACAGGAAGCCCTAAAGCTGGCGGAATACTTCAGCAATGGGAAGCAGCTTCGGAGCTATTTGTCAAGGTAATGCCAAACGATTTGAAGCGGATTTTAGAGAATCAGAAGAAAAATGAAAAAGTAGCGTAATGGGAAGTATTGAAGGATTCATTACCGAAGAAAGGCTTTTGCCTGAAACAAGAGACCCAAAGGAAAGAACTGGGGACTATAAAGAGCTTTATAAACCCTACGATGACAAATTGACCATCAAACAAGCAAGCAGATGTATGGATTGTGGTGTTCCTTTTTGTCACAATGGCTGTCCTCTAGGGAATAATATCCCTGATTTCAACGATGCCGTATACAACGAGGATTGGGCGCAGGCATTAGACATTCTTCTCGCTACAAACAACTTTCCTGAATTCACAGGCAGAATTTGTCCTGCTCCATGCGAAGGTTCTTGCGTTTTGGGGATCAATAAGCCCCCGGTCGCAATTGAGCACATTGAGAAATCTATAGTTGAAAAAGGATTTGAATTGGGGCTTATCAAAGCCTCCCCTCCTACTGCAAGGAATGGTAAAGCAGTAGCCATTATCGGCTCCGGGCCAGCCGGACTTGCTGCAGCTGATCAGCTAAATAAAGAAGGTTTCACAGTTACGGTGTACGAGCGTGACCCAAAACCTGGAGGACTTTTGCGGTTCGGAATACCAGACTTCAAGTTGGATAAGTCCGTGGTAGAGAGAAGAATCGCCCTTATGGAGGAAGAAGGTATTGAATTCAAATTGAATTGCGAGTTAGGAAAAGATGTTTCCGTGGAGTATCTTAAAAGATATGATTCAATATTACTTGCCATTGGCAGTACGGT
This sequence comes from uncultured Roseivirgaceae bacterium, assembly GCA_964653795.1. Lineage (GTDB taxonomy): Bacteria > Bacteroidota > Bacteroidia > Cytophagales > Cyclobacteriaceae > JAWPMT01. Next base: position 25,083 of record CAZZHO010000026.1, read on the forward strand.
GCCAAGAGATTTAGCAGTTACAGGCAGGGAGTTGGATGGTATACACTTTGCCATGGACTTCCTAACTCAGCAAAACAGAAAGGTGAGTGACTTACCTGTTGAAGGCGAAAAAATATCAGCAAAGGATAAAAACGTAATCGTAATAGGTGGAGGTGATACCGGATCAGATTGCATAGGCACATCTAACAGACAAGGAGCTAAGTCAATATTGCAGTTCGAAATTATGGACAAGCCACCCACTGAACGAGGTGCACAAAATCCTTGGCCAGAATGGCCAATGATCCTTCGTACCTCCACTTCTCATGAAGAGGGGGCGGACAGAGAATGGTCCGTTATGACAAAGGAATTCCTGGGAGAAAATGGTAGGCTCAAGTCGTTAAAGACCGTCAAAATCCAATGGGAAGATGGACGACCAGTAGAACTTCCAGGTACAGAAGAAGAACATCCCTGTGAATTAGTGCTACTGGCAATGGGATTTTTACATCCACAAAAAGAGGGGCTACTCACGCAGCTTGGTGTGTCCTTAGATGGCCGTGGTAACATTGTAACTAAGGGCTATGAAACATCCGAACCTAACATATATGCTGCTGGCGACACAAGAAGAGGACAATCTTTAGTGGTATGGGCAATTTCCGAGGGGAGAGAAGCGGCAAGGATGATCGCTAGAAAACTGACGCAATCAACACTACTTCCTTCTAAGGATGTAGCTGAGTATAGCTTGTAGATTAGATTTCAAGAATTTCAAAATCCTTTCCATGACCAAATTTGGTCAGGTCACTCATTAAATACCTTTCTAGAGTATGGAGGTCTTGTAGGTCAAAATCTTTGATAAGGATTTTACAAATCCTGAATTCATAGACTTCACCAAAGTTTGTTAATCGATAGTTTTTGCCTGTCCTCAAACTGCTGTAAGCAAGTCCCTTCATTGCTGGATTTTTGATTAATAATGAAATAACAATGATATTTACGCTTCAAGTATCCAAACCTACACCATGCAAAAAAAATCAGGGAAATATATTTCATTAATGCTATTGTGCGCTTTTCTTTTCTCATGCGGAGGAGGAACAGAAAAGAAAGAAGAGAGCGTTGCCGATGATGTGACTTTCAGTGATGCTGAGCAGCAGATACTCTCAGATATGAGTCAAGTAATCAAAGACCTGCCCCCTCCTTCCATTGTTCCAAATACTCTCATGAAGATAGGAAGCGAGTATGATCCTGATTTGGTAAATAGCATTGATAAAATTGAAGAGTACCAAACTAATGAAGATAAAGCGGCATTGAATCTAGGCATCTACGCTACGGATGTAGGATATCAAATAGCCTACCAGCAAGTAGAGGAGTCTATCTCACACATGGATGCTTTACAGAGGTTAGCAGAAACTGTAGGTGTGTCTACTGCCTTTGATATGAGCCTAATGGAGCAATATGAACAGAACCTTGATGATCCTGGTGCGCTCTCTTCACTTCTTAATGAGACTATGCTGCTAGCAGAAGAAAGACTCGAAAGTAGTGACCGGCTTTCTATGGCGGCACTGGTGTTAAGTGGATCTTTCGTGGAAGGTTTATATCTGATTATAGGTATTGTTGAAGATTACAGTGGATCAGGTTTGAGCGAACAAGAAAAGAATGAGAAACTTCAACCTTTAGTAAAGTTGATATTGGATCAAGAGAAGCCATTAAAAGACGTAATAGGACTAATGAAAGATATTCCAAGTGACGATGCCATATTAAGCATGATTTCAGAGCTAGAAATACTTCGAATACTATACGATAGCGATATGAGTGAAATCAAAAAAGCTATGGGTGACGATGAAAACTACGTCATACCATTCGATATGCTATATGATATCACCACAGAAGTGAAAAGAATAAGAGAAGATATTGTGAGTTAAATCCAATTTCTGAAGATTAGAAAAAAAGCATTGGAATGACCATTTCAATGCTTTTTTTATATTTAATTAATCATCCTCATCCTTGATAACCCACCTAATATAAATGAGCGAGCAAATTTTAAAAGCTATCATCCAACTTTTAGCCATTGTGGCAAAGGAGGATGATATAACGAAAGATGAAATATCAGCTATTCGAGACTTCTTAAATGAAAGTCTGTCGACTGATGATGCCAAACGCTATCTCATCTTATTCAAGGAACTAGCTAAAAAACAGACTCTTAGCGACAAAGAGGAATTCGCACAGATTGACAAAGTATGTGCTGAAATAAACCACGCTCAACCTATACAGCAAAAAATCATTATAGTTCTTGATTTAATAGAGCTTATTGCTGCTGACGGCCATATATCCAAAAGGGAAAATGAGCTTGTTTATTATATAGCAGAAAGGCTGAATATAGATTCAAAACGCACTGATCTTATCAAAGCTTTTGTAATCTTCACAGAGCCGACAAAAATCAACTCATCCAACCTACTTATCATCGATGAAGGAGCCTCAAAAGTCCCGGATAAGTGCAAAAGGATTTCAGTTAACAAGCTTGATGGGTTTATTGCCGTTTTACGCATCCCACAACTAGAAACCTACTTCACAAAGTTCATTGGTGATGATGAGGTCATGTTAAATGGTTGCGCTATGAAGAGCAACTACGTTTACATACTATCTCCCGGGAGTGTTTTCAAGAGTATTGGCAATGATCCTGTATTTCAGTCTGATGTAGCAAGCGGTTTTAGGCTACAAAATGAAGACCAGCCATTGACCTTCGTAGCTTCCAATATCCACTACAAATTCAAAAACGGTAAAGTAGGCCTCCAGAATATCAATATTGCTGAGGAGTCAGGGAAGCTAATTGGACTGATGGGAGGCAGTGGTGCTGGAAAATCTACGCTTCTTAATGTACTAAATGGCAACAGTCAGCCAACTCATGGCAGCGTCCGAATAAACGGAATCGATATTCACATAAGTGAAAAGAAGATTGAGGGAGTCATTGGCTATGTCCCTCAAGATGATCTCCTTGTTGAGGAACTAACCGTCTATGACAACCTGATGTTTGCTGCGAAGCTATGCTTCGATAGCTTAAGCAAAGAGGAGTTGGAATCTTTGGTTGAAAAGACCTTAGACGCTTTAGGCCTCGCTGAGACAAAAGACCTAAAGGTTGGTAACTCATTAGAAAAGAGTATAAGTGGTGGTCAAAGAAAAAGGGTGAATATAGGCCTGGAGTTACTTAGAGAACCATCGGTGCTATTCGTAGATGAGCCCACAAGCGGCCTTTCATCCAGAGACTCAGAAAACATAATGGACTTATTGAAGGAGCTTGCCTTCAAAGGAAAATTGGTTTTCGTGGTAATTCACCAACCTTCAGAGGATATATTCAAAATGTTCGACAAACTCATTTTGTTGGATGTTGGAGGTTATCAAATTTATTACGGAGACCCAGTTGAGGCGATCACCTACTTTAAGGAACTGACCCAAATGGTGGATAAACGCAGGAGCGCTAATCCAGAACTTCTATTTAATATAATAGAGGCTAAAGTGGTCAATGAGTATGGCACTTTTACAAAAAAGAGGAAGACCTCACCCAAAAAGTGGTACAAGGCATTTGAAGAAAAAGTCAATCTTCCCAAAATCAAAGAAACGACCGAACCGCCAAAGAAGACATTGAATATTCCTAATCGAATAAAACAGTTTTTCATTTTTGGCCAGAGGGATATACTATCAAAACTCAGCAATAAGCAATATCTCATTGTCAATCTGCTGGAGGCCCCGGTTTTAGCGGCATTGCTGGCTTTTATTACCAGATACATGCCAGAGGATACTGACGTCTATCACTTTAAGGAGAACCTCAATATCCCCGTCTTCTTTTTTATGAGCGTAATCGTATCTCTCTTTATGGGGCTTACAGTAAGCGCAGAAGAAATTATAAAGGATAGAAAACTATTGAAAAGAGAATCCTTTCTTAACCTTTCTCGGATAAGCTACCTCTTCTCTAAGTTCTATATTCTGTTTGCCCTTTCGGCATTTCAAACTCTTACCTTCGTTCTGATTAGCCAATTCATTTTGGATATTAAAGGAATGACTCTCAGCTTCTGGCTGATCCTTTTCTCTACCTCCTGCTTTGCCAATATGCTTGGCCTTAACCTCAGTTCCGCCTTCAAGAACGCCGTGACAGTTTACGTGCTTATTCCGCTTATGATCATACCTCAGTTGATACTAAGTGGAGTCGTGGTGAATTTCGATAAACTCAACCCAGTCATAACCACGGAAGACCAGGTACCAATCATTGGTGAAGTAATGGCATCTAGATGGGCTTATGAGGCCATAATGGTGTCACAATTCAAGAACAACAAGTATGAGCGCAACTTTTATCCCTATGATAAGATCATGGCTCAGTCAGAATTTAAGACGGTCTATTTCATTCCCAGATTAGAATCTGATCTTGAATTTGCCCACCATCATATCAAGAATAAAACTCCAGAGGAGCAACGACGGGTTGAGTACCGCCTCAAAACGATAAGGGAGGAAATCGGCAAAGAAATTTCGACAATACCGGGTGCAAAGCTCGATCACCTCGAAAGTTTGTACTATGAGAGTTTTACAGATGAGGTTTTTGAAGGAACTATGGAATTCCTTGAGACATTACGCTCTTATTACAACTTACGGTTCAAAAAAGCTGACGGAGCAAAAAAGGAAATCATGCATGAGTTCACGAAAGATGAGCAGTCTAGGTCTGAATTCATAAATCTTAGGATTGACTATGAAAATGAGGCAGTTGCTACCCTAGTGAAGAACACCACTACCGAGCATCGAATCCTGGAACACAATAACGAGTTGATCCAAAAAGTATATCCAGTATACATGGATCATGAGTTTCCAAAACACTTCCTAGATTTTAGAGCCCAGTTTTACTCCGCCAACAAACATATTTTTGGACTTCATTTAGACACTCTACTCTTCAATGTCCTTGTTATTTGGTTCATGAGCTTTTTGCTGGGGTTAGCTCTCTATTTTGATTTATTCAACAAGCTTATCACAGGTTTCAGTAAGAAATAGTGTTTTTCGTCCTTTCTAAGATCATAGCCTTCCTGCTAAAACCTTTGACCTGGGTAATATTGACTGGGCTAATAGGTATATTTTGGAGAAAGAAGTTCTTGCCATTGTCATTTGGGATTTTACTTGTATTTACAAATCCATATATCATCAACAAGCTCTACCTCTGGTGGGAACCTCAACCATCAACCATAGTGAAGGAAATGGAATTAGCGGTAGTTCTCACAGGAATGACTATCCCGCAAATTCAGGTTCCCGGTCAGTTACAAATGGGGCCTGGGTCAGAAAGAATTGTGGAAGCCTTAAGGTTGTATCACAAAGGTCAGGTAAAGAAAATTTTGATATCAGGAGGATCAGGAAGTTTAAGTAACCCTCAGCTCACTGAGAGCCCGGCTTTAGCTAAACTTTCAACAGATTTAGGAATAAGAAAGAAAGATTTGTATGTGGAGGATCAATCTCGCAATACCTATCAAAATGCTCTTTTTAGCAGCCAGATTATTGACAGCCTGGGGATTAAACCCGACAACATACTACTAATTACTAGCGCCTTTCATATGAATAGAGCCGAGTCCTGCTTTTTAAAGCAAGGACTGTCTGTTGAACCCTTCCCAGTGGATTTCAACTCTTTTCAATCTAGTAGTATGGCGGATTTTATCCCATCGTCAGGGGTACTCACACGATGGGACCAACTACTACATGAATGGTTTGGGATGGCCGCATATAAAGCGGCAGGATATATTTAAGGGTTACTCAGCTGATGCCGCCTCGTCCTTATCCTCTTTTTTAGGAGTAGCTTTTTTTGCAGCAGGCTTTTTAGCAGCAGCTTTCTTCGGAGCTGCCTTTTTCTTGGCCTTAGGCTCTTCCTGCTCAGTAGCTACAGATTCTACCTTAGCTTCCTCTTTTTTAGGGGCTGCTTTCTCAGCCTTTGCTTTAGGAGCAGGCTTCTTCTCAAATTCCTCTTTGATGGCCTCAACGTCTATTTTCTTGATTACCGGCTTTTGAGAAAGTCTCTTAATCGTGTTTACTCTCGATTTAGCGACATTCTTATTTTTTCTTCCCTTTCTTTCTAGTCTAGTAACAGCCATCTTGTATAGTATTGAACTATGAATTTCTTTATTAAGGGCGCAAAAATAGGGTTTTCTATAATTTTGTGCAAAAAGATTTAGTAAGTGCAAAAGCCCACTATTCCGAAAGGCACAAGAGATTTCAATCCAGAGATCTCTAGAAAAAGACAATTCTTAATTGAGTCCATAGCTAGGCAATTCGTAAAGTATGGGTTTAACAAAATTGAAACACCTACTCTTGAGAACCTCTCTGTACTTACTGGTAAATACGGAGAAGAGGGAGATCAGCTTTTATTCAAAGTCCTAAATTCTGGGGATTATTTAAAAAACACCGAGGAAAGTGACTTTAACAACTCAAAAAAGCTACTGCCGAAAATAGCGGAAAAAGGGCTTCGATATGATTTGACTGTGCCATTTGCGAGGTACGTCTCCATGAATCAGAACGAAATCACTTTTCCTTTTAAAAGATATCAGATACAGCCGGTATGGAGAGCTGATAGACCCCAAAAAGGTCGATATCGAGAGTTTGTGCAGTGTGATGCTGATATAATTGGTAGTAATTCTCGCTGGCTGGAAGTGGAGTTATCGTTATTAATTGATGACGTCTTTAAAAGCCTGGGCTTAAAGGATTACATTTTATTGGTCAATCACAGGGAGATACTTTTTGGATTGGCCAAATGGTTAGGCCTGAAGGGCAAGGAAATTTCTTTTTGTGCTACTATTGATAAAATTGATAAAATCGGCGCTGAGAAAGTGATAGCAGAAGTGGCATTACTTGCACCAAATGAAAATATCAACAAATTCAGAAACCTGATTGCGAAGGAAAAGGCAAATAACAATGAGCAAATCAAACTTTTGCAGGAGATCTTGCCAGGAAATGAAGGTGTCGAATTCCTTAGGTATTACTTTCAAAAAATCTCTGAAACCACAAATGATTTAAAAGTATCTCTGGATTGGACATTAGCCCGAGGCCTCTCCTATTATACCGGTTTAATATACGAAGCCAAAGCAACCACAGTCAAAATGGGCAGTATTCTAGGGGGAGGAAGATACGATAACCTAACTGGTATGTTTGGATTACCAGACGTCTCTGGAGTTGGTATTTCGTTTGGAATAGATCGCATCTATGACGTCATGGAAGAACTTGGCCTTTTTCCTTCAGATGCATTGCCTAACCTAAAGGTCTTGCTAGTGCACTTTGATGAAAAAGGATTTGATCACGGATTAAGTCTTCTTCAAACACTCCGAAAAGCCGGAATACCTTCTGACATTTACCCGGAAGCCTCAAAATTCAAAAAGCAAATGACCTATGCCAATAAAATCAAAGTGCCTTACACTATTGCCATAGGGGATAATGAAATAGAATCGGGTCAGTATCCGTTGAAAGATATGGAATCAGGAAGTTCGACTCTACATAGTGCTAGTTCATTGCCTGAGGCACTCAAATAATATTGAGACTTACTCTAACATGCATATCGATCTTTTTGACCCTCCCGCTACTATCACAAAATGATAGTCAATTAGGTAGGTTCACCACTTCGGTCAGATCGGGCTGCGCCCCTTTGGAAGTAATAGTCATTGAGCAAGACAACTTTGGAGATATTACTAGACAATATATCTACGAAGATGGTCTGCCAGAAACCAATTCCACAACACATACATTTCAACAACCTGGGGTGTATAACATTGTCCAGATAGTAGGGGTGGACGTTGATCCAAAAACAGACACTCTTGAGGTCGAAGTTTTTGAAAACAGGGCTGTGGAATTTGCGATTACACAGTGCCTGAATAACGAAGTTTTAATTGAAATCGAGGATGAGCACTATGATAGTTATCACCTAGATTTCGGAGAGGGAAATGAAATCAATACCAGTGAACAAATTATTTCATTCGACTTTGGAAACGAAGGAAATAAGTCAATAACGATACGAGGTGCATTTACAAATGGAGCTCAGAACTGTCAAGAAAACACACAAACAGTCTCAGTGGAACAACTGGTAAATAATGCTGAGATAGAAAGTGTTGACATCTCAAGAAGCTGCTTGGATTTAATAACGGCTGATTTAAGCTTTTCACTTGAAAACAATAAAAAATATCAAATAGAGTATTATGTATCAGACCCGAACCAGTCTACATCAATTGATATTGATGAGTCATTTCTTCGGATTGAAAATATCCCATTAGATGAGGGAATAAATGAGTTCTGCTTTCGAGCCAATGTCCTTTCTCCTTGCGATAGCACTTTGATTGAAGGAGAATACATCTGCCAGGAAATTGATGGTTCCGTTGAAAACAGCATTACCAATGCTTTTGCCACTTATCAGGAAGAAGGTATTCAAATATTCTTTGATGACCCTGGAGTTTCTGGGCATCAACTACTACGAAGTGTCGAGGGATTCGAAGCTGAGACTATAGGGTTAATCAACACTGGTTTCATCGACAGGTCTGTTTCTCCAATCAGAACATACACATATGCATTAACCTTCTCTGACTCTTGTGGGAACACTTCTCAACCAAAAAGTCTAGCACCACCATTCATTTTTAGCCAGAAAACTTCGACAAATGAATATGCTATTACTTGGATCGAGCCATTAAACGACCTAACTCAACTTCTATCATCAACAGAACTGATTATCAAAGGAGCAAATGGTTCTACAAGAGTTATTAGTAACCCAGAACAGAATCAGCGTATCC